>DATLBT010000043.1:0-25736 GCA_035526825.1 Verrucomicrobiia bacterium
GCCGCAGCTCAACAGCAGGAACAGCGCCAGGACGGGACGGGGCACGCGCAGGTCTTCCGTTACGATGCGATTCGACGCCGGATTGTAGGCGCAGTTCACCGGGGAGCCCGCGGTTTCGCATGGAGACGCTGTTGCTGTTCATCGCCACCGGCACCGCCGCGGGCCTGATGGCCGGACTGTTCGGCGTCGGCGGTGGGCTGATCATGGTTCCGGCGCTGGTGTTCCTGCTGCCGCTGAGCGGCATCGCGCCCGAGATCGTCGTGAAGGTCGCGCTCGGCACGTCGCTGGCCGTGATCGCGGTGACCTCGCTGTCGTCGACGCGGGCGCATCATCGCCGCGACGGCGTGCTGTGGCCCGTGTTCCGCGCGCTCGCGCCGGGCCTTGCGCTCGGCGCGCTCGGCGGCGCTTACGTGGCGCACGCCACGCCCGGCGCGCTGCTCCACAAGATCGTCGGCGTCGGCGCGCTGCTGCTGGCGGTGCAGATGTGGCTGGACCTCAAACCCGCCGGCGATGCGGCCACCCTGCCCGGCACGCCGGCGCTGTTCAGCGTGGGCACCGTGATCGGCGTGCTGAGCTCGCTGATCGGCATCGGCGGCGGCTCGCTGACCGTGCCGTTCCTGTCATGGCGCGGCGTCGAGATGCGCCGCGCGGTGGGCACGGCCGCGGCGTGCGGCGTGCCGATCGCGTGGGCCGGCGCGGCGGGCTACGTCAGCGCCGGCTGGAACGTTGCCGGCCGGCCTGAGCCCGGCCTTGGCTACGTGAGCCTCGCTGCCTTCGCCGGACTCGCCGTGGCGAGCGTGCTCGCGGCGCCGTACGGCGCGAAGCTGGCGCACAAGCTGTCGGCGCCGGTGCTGCGGCGGGCGTTCGCGGTGCTGCTGGTCGCGACCGGAATCGCACTGCTGGCGGGCTAGAGCTTGCCGCGCAGCGCCTCCACGCGCTTGCGATTCACGTCGAAGTCGCGGATGCCGAGGCGCGAGGACGAGCGCACGTGGACCACACCCGCCGCGGCGTGCAGCTCGACGTCATCGGTGTAGCCCATCAGCGGCGTGCTGCACTCCACACGAAGGTAGTCCGGCTTCCGTTCAACGATCACGCTACGGGGCATCTCCTCTATCGCGCGCGCCAGCTTTGCGAGCACCGCCTTCGGGTCCTGGCCGCCCGGCAACGGCGCAACGTGATGCTTGTCCGACGGATCGACCTGGCTGCTGACCCAATTGGGCTTCCAGGTTTTGGCCGCCGTGAACTGGCCGTCGCTGACACCGAGGTCGCGCGGACGCTTGCCGCTTAGCTTGAACATGATTACCCCCACAGGATCAATGATTGGGTGAAAGGTTTGCCGCCACGAATTGCACGCCCTTCATGCCGCTGGCGAGGATCGCGCCGCGCAAGGCCGAAATCGCCTTCATGCGCGGGAAGGTCTTGCGCCAGGCCAGCACGATACGCCGTGCCGGCTCGGGCTTCAGCGCCCGCGCCACCAGCAGCGAGGGTTCGTCGGGCCGGTTCTCGACCGAGCTGCGCGGCACGACGGTGATGCCGAGGCCGCTGGCCACCATGTGGCGGATCGTCTCCAAGGAACTGCCGGTGTGCGGGCGCGGATGCGAGCTGTCGGGGTCGATGCACTTCGGGCAGGCCTCGATGACCTGCTCGCGGAAGCAGTGACCCGGCCCGAGCAGCAGCAGTTTCTCCTCGGCGAGCTTCCTCGCCGGGATCGAGGACTCCCGGCTCCAGCGATGATCCGGCGGCAGCAGCGCGACGAAGGGCTCGTCGTACAGCGCCCAGGTGCGCAAGCCCTCGGCATGGTCGGGTTCGGCGACCAGGACGACGTCGAGGTCGTTGCCGCGCAGCTGCTCGAGCAGCACCGCGGTGAAGTTTTCCTCGATCACCAGCGGCATCGCCGACGCGCGCTTGCGCAGCAGCGGCACCAGCAGCGGCAACAGGTAGGGACCGACCGTGTAGATCGCGCCGAGGCGCAGCGCTCCCGACAGCTCGTCGTTGCCCTGCTTGGCAATGTCTTCGACCAGCGCGGCCTCGGCCAGCACCCGGCGAGCCTGCTCGATGATGCGCTCGCCGACCGGCGTCGGCCGCGCCTCGCCACGATTGCGCTCGAACAGGATCACGCCGAGTTCGTCCTCGAGCTTCTTCACGGCGACGGACAGGGTCGGCTGCGACACGAACGAACGCTCGGCGGCGCGGCCGAAGTGCCGCTCCTTGTCGAGGTTCACGAGGTAGCGCAACTCCGTCAGCGTCATGGCGCATCGGCCAACCAGTCACGCGGCACGAGGTAGCGCTCGTACAGCGCGGCTTCTGGCGAGCCGGGCTGCGGTTTCCAGTCGTAGCGCCAGGCGGTCAGCGGCGGCAGCGACATCAGGATCGACTCGGTGCGCCCGCCCGACTGCAAGCCGAACAGCGTGCCGCGGTCGTGGACCAGGTTGAACTCCACGTAGCGCCCTCGGCGGTACAGCTGGAAGTTGCGCTCGCGCTCGCCGTACGGCGTCGCCTTGCGCTTGCGCACAATCGGCAGGTAGGCGCTGACGAAGGCATCGCCGATGCGCTTGACGCTGGCGAACGCAGCGTCGAAACCACCGCGGGTGAAGTCGTCGAAGAACAAGCCGCCAATGCCGCGCGGCTCGTTGCGATGCGGCAGGAAGAAATACTCGTCGCAGGCGCGCTTCATGCCAGCGTAATGTTCGCCGGCGGCTTCGCGCGCGACCGTGTGCCAGTGGCGCGCGTCGTCGTCGAAGCCGTAATACGGCGTCAAGTCGAAGCCGCCGCCGAACCACCACACCGCATCGCTGCCGGGCGCCTCGGCGATGAAGAAGCGCACATTGCAGTGCGCGGTCGGCACGTAGGGGTTTTGCGGATGCAGGACCAGCGACACGCCGAAGGCGCGCCATGAACGCCCGGCCAGTTCGGGCCGCAGCTTGCTCGCCGACGGCGGCAGCCGGTCGCCTGACACTGCCGACATGCCGACGCCGGCACGCTCGAACGTGGCGCCGCCCTCGAGGATGCGCGTGTCGCCGCCGCCACCCGCCGGCCGCGTCCAGCGGTCGCTGCGGAAACGCGCCGCGCCGTCGGCGTCCTCCAGCGCGGCGCACAGCACGGCCTGAAGGCGTTGCAGGTAGCCCTCGACCGCCGCAATCTGAGCCGCGCCCACAGGGCTCATTTGCGCAGCACTTTTCCCGTTGCGAAATCGCGGATCTCGCTCGGGCGCGCGCGGCCGCCAGTCTCGCCGGGCATGACGTAGTCGATGCGATCGCCGAACGCGCGCAGCACGGCCAGCGCGTTGCGCGCGGGCGGCCGGCCGTGGACGTTGGCGCTGGTCGACACCAGTGGGCCGCCGTACGCCGCGCACAGCGCGCGCGCCACCGGATGCGCGGTGATGCGCACCGCCAGCGTCGCGTGCTTGCCGGTCAGGTGATCCGGCACCCACTGCGCCGCGGGCAGCAGCCACGTCACCGGGCCCGGCCAGGTGTCGAACACCGTCTTTAGCTTGGGTCGCGAAATGTGCGCAAGGAACGGCGTGACCTGGTCGAAGTCCGACGCGATCAGGATCACGCCCTGGCCCTTGCCGCGCTTCTTGAGCTTGAGCACGCGACTGCACGCGTGCTGGTTGAGGGGCTCGCAACCCAGGCCCCAGACCGCTTCCGTTGGATAGGCGATGACACCGCCCGCCGCGAGCGCGCGGCAGGCGAGGTCGAGTTGCAGGGTCGAGGGCGTGTTACGACTCCGGCGTATCGGGCGCCGGACCGGCGGCCTTCGGCGCCGCCTTGGCTTTTTTCGCAGAGGTCTTCTTCCTGGTGGCTTTCTTCGGCGCGGCTTTCGCCGGCGCCTTCTTGCCGGGGGCCGCAGGCGCGGCCTCGGCTTTCGCCGTCGGCTTTTTCTTCTTGCGCCCCTTGTAATTCTGTTCCGCCAACAACGTCGTGCACTCCTCGATGGTCAAGGATGCGTAGTCCTTGCCCTTGGGGATCCGCGCGCGCTGGCCGTCGCCCTGGATGTACGGGCCGAAGCGGCCCTTGATCACGCGGATCGGCGAGCCGTCGAAACGCCGCAAGGTCGCGGCATCCATCGCCTCCTTCTTCAGGCGCAGCAGCTCGAGCGCGCGTTCGAGCACGACCGTGTACGGGTCGTCTTCTTTTCGCAGCGACACGAACATGTTGCCGATCTTCACGTACGGCCCGAAGCGGCCGATGTTCGCCAGCACTTCCTCGCCGTCCGGGGTCACACCGACACTGCGTGGCAACTTGAACAGCTCGAGTGCCTGTTCGATCGTGATCGTGTCGAGCCGCTGCGCACCGCGCAGCGAGGCAAACCTCGGCTTGTCGGCGTCGTCGCGAGTACCGATCTGCACGAAGGGCCCGAAGCGGCCGAGTCGCGCGGACACCGGCTTGCCGCTGGCCGGGTCGGTGCCGAGCACGCGCGTCTCCGAGACTTCGTCGCGGCGCAGCTCCATCTTGGCGTCGACCGTAGGCTTGAAGTCCTTCCAGAACTCCTCGAGCACCGGCACCCACTCGCGCTCGCCGCGCGAGATCTCGTCGAGTTCTTCCTCGAAGTGCGCGGTGAACTTGTAATCGACGTAGTGGGTGAAGTGCTCGGACAGGAAGCGGTTGACGATCATGCCGGTGTCGGTCGGGATGAAGGCCTTGCCCTGCATCTCGACGTAGCGGCGCGCGACCAGCGTGTTGATGATGGAGGCATACGTCGACGGCCGGCCGATGTCGTATTCCTCGAGCGTCTTGACCAGCGAGGCTTCGGTGTAGCGTGGCGGCGGTTCGGTGTAATGCTGCTCGGGAATGACGTCGACCAGTTTCACGGTCTCGCCCTGCTCGAGCGACGGCAGGCGCGCCTCGTCGTCCTCGTGATCGGCGTCGGACGGGTCATCGGCCTTGATGTCGTACGCGGCGAGGTAGCCGGGCTCGATCAGCGTCTGGCCGTTGGCGCGAAACGCGGCCTTGTCGCCGGCCTTCAGGGTGACCGCCAGCGTGTCGAACAGCGCGGCCTCCATCTGCGAGGCGATCGCGCGCTTCCAGATGAGCTCGTAGAGCCGGGCTTGGTCGGACTGCAGGTAGCGGGCGACGCTTTCGGGCGCGCGCGCGGCCGAGGTCGGGCGCACGGCTTCGTGCGCTTCCTGGGCGTTCTTGCTCTTGGCCTTGTAGACGCGCGGCTCGTCGGGCAGCGCCTTCTTGCCGTAGCGCTTCGTCACGAGTTCGCGGATCTGGCCGATGGCGTCCTGCGACAGGCTCACCGAGTCGGTACGCATATAAGTAATGAGTCCGACCGTCTCGCCCTCGATGTCCACGCCCTCGAACAGGTCCTGGGCGGCGCGCATGGTGCGCTTGGCGGTGAAGCCGAGCTTGCGGTTGGCTTCCTGCTGCAGGGTGGACGTCGTGAACGGCGGCGACGGGTTGCGTCGGCGCTGCTGCTTCTTGAGTTCGGACACCAGCAGCTTGCCGCCGGCGGCACCGACGATGGCCTTCTTCGCGGCTTCCGCGCCGCCCTCGCCGATGAAGGTGAATTGCTCCACTTTCTTGCCGTCGAACTCGACCAGCTTGGCCACGAAGGCCTGGCCACCCTTGTCGGCGCGCGCCTCGACCGACCAGTACTCCTGCGGCACGAACTTGCGAATTTCGTTTTCGCGCTCGCAGATCAGGCGCAGCGCGGGCGACTGCACGCGGCCGGCCGACAGCCCGGGCGCGACTTTTCGCCACAGCAGCGGCGACAGGTTGAAGCCGACAAGGTAGTCCAGCGCGCGGCGCGCCTGCTGGGCGTTGACGAGGTCGCCGGAGATCTCGCGCGGGTTGGCCACCGCGTGCTTCACCTCTTTCTCGGTGATCTCGTAGAACACGACGCGTTTGACGGCCTTGTCCTTGAGCAGCTTCTTTTCCTTGAGCAGCTCGGTCAGGTGCCAGGCGATGGCCTCGCCTTCGCGATCAGGGTCGGTCGCGAGATACAGGGTGTCGCAACCCTTGACCGCCGCGCCGATGGCGCGCACGTGCTTCTCGTTGCGGTCGATGACCTGGTACTTCATCGTGAAGCCATTGGCGGTGTCGACGGCGCCATCCTTGGGCACGAGGTCGCGCACATGGCCGTACGACGCCATGACTTCGAAGTCCTTGCCCAGGTATTTCTTGATCGTCTTGGCCTTTGCAGGCGACTCGACGATGACGAGGTTCTTGCTCACGGGAGAGGCTTATATAGGTGTTGGAGCGCGTTTGTAAAGAAAGCCGCGGCGCGTCGCCGGCGGTTTTACTTGATCCAAACCGTCTTGGCATTCACGAAAGCGTGGATGCCTTCGGCGCCCAGTTCACGCCCGACGCCGGAGGTTTTGATGCCGCCGAAAGGCAGCCGCGGGTCTGATTTCACGAAGGAATTCACGAACACCGCGCCGGCCTCGATGCGTGGCACGAGCTGGTCCGCGACGGCCGGATCGCGCGTCCACAGGCTGGCGCCAAGGCCGAACGGGCTGTCGTTGGCGATGCGCAGGGCATCCTCGGTGTCCCGCGCGCGGATCACCGACGCCACCGGCCCGAAAATCTCGTCGCGATACGCAAGGTTGCCGGGCTTCACGTCGGCCAGCACTGTGGGCGGATAGAACGCGCCAGGCCCCGGCGGCACCGTGCCGCCGAGCACCAGCCGCGCGCCCTGCTTCACCGACTGCTCGACCTGCTGGTGGAGTTCATCACGCAGGTCGTGCCGCGCCTGCGGGCCGATGGCGCTCTGCGCATCGAACGGGTCGCCCATCTTCGTCGCGCGCATCGCCTCGGTGAATTTGGCGAGGAACGCATCGTGCACGGCGTCGACCACGATGAAGCGCTTGGCCGCGATGCAGCTCTGGCCCGAGTTGATGCAGCGCGTGTAGGCGGCGGTCTTCGCCGCGGCTTCGAGGTCCGCGTCGGCCAGCACGATGAAGGGATCCGAACCGCCGAGCTCGAGCACGACCGGCTTCAGCGCCAGGCCCGCCGCGGCACCCACCGCGCGGCCCGCGGCCTCACTGCCGGTCAGCGTGACCGCGGCGATGCGCGGGTCGGCGATCAAATCGTTGACCGCGCTCGAGCCGATCAGCAGCGAGCGGAACAGGTCGCGGGGAAATCCGGCGTCGCGCATGACCTGCTCGATCGCCAGCGCGCACTGCGGCACGTTTGAGGCGTGTTTGAGCACCCCGCCATTGCCGGCCATCAGCGTCGGCGCGATGAAGCGGAACACCTGCCAGAACGGGAAATTCCACGGCATCACCGCCAGCACGACGCCGATCGGGTCGTAGCGCACGTAGCTCTTGCTCGCGTCGGTGCCGATCTCGCGCGGCGCAAGATACGCCGCGGCGTTGTCCGCGTAATGCTCGCAGCCACTCGCGCACTTGTTGGCCTCGGCGATGCCGTCCTTGACGGGCTTGCCCATCTCGAGCGCCATGATCCGACCGTAATCGGGGGCGCGCTCTTTCAGCAGCGCGGCGACTTTCTTCATCGGGATGGCGCGCTCGGGCAGCGGCAGCTTGGCCCAGTCGCGTTGGGCGGCTACGGCGGCGTCGAGGATCGTGCTGACAGCGGCGGGGGTCAGCGTTTCGAAGCGCTGGATGAGCTCGCCGTTGACGGGATTTACAGACTGCACGCGGTTCCTCGCTTCGCTCGGAATGACACTACGTTTGGGGGAGCAGGACCTGGCGGATGGCTGCGCCGCTGGCGAGTTGCTCGAAGGCTTCGTTGATCTGCGACAGCGGCAGGCTCGAGGTGTGCAGCTTTTCCACCGGCAGGCGTCCTTCCTTCCAGAATCTCAGGTAGCGCGGGATGTCGCGTTGCGGATCCGAACTGCCCATGTACGAGCCGATCAGCGACTTGCCCTCGCCGGCGAATGACAGCGCGGTGAGCGTCACGGTTTTAGCGGGATGCGGCAGCCCCATCGCGACGCAGCGGCCGCCGCGCTTGAGCGACTTGAACGCCGCCTCCAGCACAACCGGCACTCCCGCCGCCTCGAAGGCGTAGTCCACGCCACCGCCAGTGAGGTCCTTGATGCCCGCGGCCTCGTCGGGGCTGAGCGCCTCCGTGGCGCCGAGCTCGAGCGCGACGCGGCGCTTGGACTCCACCGGGTCGACGGCGACGATGCGCCCCGCGCCGGCGACCTTCGCGCCCATGACGGCCGCAAGGCCCACGCCGCCGAGCCCGAACACCGCAACGCTCTGGCCGCGCGCGACATCCGCCGTGTTGAGCACCGCGCCGGTGCCGGTCAGCACCGCGCAACCGAACAGCGCCGCCGTCTCGAACGGCACGTCCTTGGGGATGATGACCGCGGATTCACGCGCGACCACCGCATGGCGCGCAAACCCGGAGATGCCGAGGTGGTGATAAAGCTTTCCTCCCTTGGCGTCGTGCAAGGCCGATGGGCCGTGCAGCAGCACGCCGGCACCATTGGCCGCGGCGCCCGGCACGCACAGCGCGGGCCGCCCACCCGAGCACTCGGGGCAATGGCCGCAGCTCGGCACGAATGCGAGCACCACGTGGTCGCCGGGCTGCACGTCGAGCACGCCGCGGCCGACTTCCTCGACGACGCCGGTGGCCTCGTGGCCCAGCGCCATCGGCAGCGGCCGCACGCGCGAGCCGTCGACGACGGAAAGGTCCGAGTGGCACACGCCGGCGGCTTCCATGCGCACCAGCAATTCGCCATCGCGCGGCGGTGCGAGCTCGACTTCCTCAAGCATCAGCGGCCTGGACTTTGAATAGGGACGCGCGTCGGTGATTGCCCGCAACACGGCGGCGATGGTCTTCACGAATGTGCCGCCAGGTGTTCGCGCACCAGCGTCGCCAGGCGCGGCGCAACCTCGAGCATGGGCAGGTGACCGACGTCGGGCAGGCTCACGAAGCGGGCTCCGGGCAATCGCTGGGACAGGAGCTTGCCATTGTGATGCGGAACCACCTGGTCCTGCTCGCCGTGGATCACGGTGGCCGGCACGCGGATGGCGGTGACGTCGAGGCCGTGGGTCACGTAGTCGACGCAGGCCTGGTATTGCGCGAGCCAGCTCGCGGTCGGCGTCGGGAAGGCCAGCCGCCGTTCGAGGATCGCGTCGAATTCAACCGGGTGCTTCGCGGTCCAGCCCGGCGCGAAGGAGTGCGGCATGCTCTGGCGCGCGTACTGTGCCGGCGGCATCGTGCCGGCGAGCTTCCACACCTCCTGGGTCGCGGCCGGCACCGGGTGTGTCTCGGGCCCGCCCGGACTCGTGCCGACCAATATCAGCGAGCGCACGCGTCGCGGATGGCGCAGCGCGAGGGTCTGCGCAATGTAACCGCCCATCGAGTGGCCGAGCACATGCGCCGATTCGAGCCCCGCCTGGTCCATCACCGCGGCGGCGTCGTCGGCGAGCATGGGTATCGTGTACGGCCCCGCCGGCTTGTCGGAGCGCCCGCTGCCGCGGTTGTCGAAGAGCGTCAGCGCAGCATCCGCGCGAAGCAGCGCACGCAACTCCTGCCAGCACCAGGTGGCGTAGCCCAGCCCGGTGATCATCAGCAGCGGCGGCGCGGAGCCGGCGGCGGCGCCGTCGCGTTCGATCCAGAAGTTCATGCCGCCACTTTAATGCAGGTACTCGCCCTCCCTCTGGACCAGCTCCTGCATCTGCTCGAGCGCATCCTCGCTGCCCGGCTGGTGCATCAGCACCAGCAGCAGCACCCACTTGAGCTTCTCGAGGTCGATGTCATCGTCGATTTCCATGACGCGCTCGATGGCGAGCTCGCGCAGCGCGGGCGTGAGGATGCCCAGTTGCTCGAGGTACATCAGGAAGCCACGGCAGTCGGTGGACAGGCGCGCGACCTCCTGTCGTGAGTACACGCGGATGACGCCGGTCGAGCCGAACAGCGAGAGTTGCTTGCGGTGCTCGGCCAGGCCGTCGAGCCAGGCGAAGGCGTGGCGCACTTCCTCGTCGGGAAACCCGGCGCCGGACAGCTCCTCCTTGAGCGCGTCGTGGTTGCCGGTGTCGTTGAATTCGGTGTCGCTGTAGTTCTCGAACAGGTACATCAGGACATCGAGGACGTTTTCCTTCAACTCTTTCATCTTCTCCCCCTCCTGTTATGAGCGAGTTCCCTTTTCGATTTGGATACCGGCGTCTGGCGCCTAGTTCCGGCCCAGGCGCTGGAAGGCCCCTCCTGGCGCTGACGCGATGCGACCTTGCAATTCCAGTGCCATGAGCACGGCCGACAGGCTCGACACCGGCATCTCCAGACGCTCGACCAGGCGGTCGAACGAGGTGACGTCGTGGCCGAGCGCATCGAGCACACGCTGCTGCGCGGGCTCGAGCGTTGGCGCCGCGGCCGGCGGCCTCGGCTCGTAGCGCAGGGCCGGCCCGGCCGCGCCGGCGATTTCCTCGAGGATGTCGTCGACGTTCTCGGTGAGCTTGGCGCCGTTGCGGATCAGCCAGTGCACGCCGCGCGAGGTCGGCTGGTGGATCGAGCCCGGGATCGCAAACACCTCGCGGCCCTGTTCGAGCGCAAGCTTGGCGGTGACCAGCGAGCCGCTCTGCATCGCAGCCTCGACGACCAGTACGCCCAGCGACAGCCCGGACAGGATGCGGTTGCGGCGCGGGAAGTTGAAGCCCAGCGGTCCGACGCCGGTCGGGAACTCGGACACCAGCACGCCATGCTCGCCGATGCGATGCGCGAGCTCGCGGTGGCGCGAGGGGTACACGCGGTCGAGGCCGGTGCCGCAAACCGCGATCGTCGGCCCACCCGCGTCGAGCGCCCCGCGATGCGCGGCGCCGTCGATGCCGAGTGCCAGCCCGCTGGACACGAGCAGCCCCCGGCGCGTCAGCTCACCCGCGAAATCGGCCGCGGTCTCGAGGCCGCGCGGACTCGCGGCGCGCGCGCCGACGATGGCGAGCTGCGGCCGCGCCAGCAGCGATGCATCGCCGTGGCAGAACAGCGCCAGCGGCGCTTGCGCGATCGCGCGCAGCGCGGCGGGATAGCGCGGGTCGTCGCAGGTGATGAGCTCGCGCGCCGGTTCATCGAGCCAGCGCAGGTCTTGCTCGACGCCGGCCCAGTCGACCGCGCGCAGCGCGGCCTGCAGCGCCTGCGGAATGCCGGCGGCGGACCAGTCGTCGGAGGATGCGTCGAAGAGTTCGGCGGGCCCGCCGAAATGGCGCACGAAGCGCGCAGCGTGGACCGGGCCGACGGGCGCGCGAATCAGCGCCAGCCAGTAGTGGGTCTCGGTCTTGTTGTCGTCGTTGCCGGATTTCACCGGCATTGAGCCTATATCAGGACCCGGGCCGGTGGCGAAAACGGCGAACCCCGGAGTCCTAGGGGACTGTCCCCGGCTTCTCGACCTTGTCCAAAATGTGGATCGCCCGGGTGGCGCTCATCACCAGCGCGTACGACAGCCGCGGCGCGGTCTTGAAGATCAGCACGGTGCCGGCCTTGACCTCCGGCAACTGCACCTTGCGGCCAAACAGGCTGTTGGGGTCGGTCGCGCGGCGGCCGGTCTGCATCACGCTGAGCACGTGGCCGGGCTCCATGCCCTGCTGGGTGCCGCGGTTGATGGTGACGACCTGGTACTGGCCGATCTGCGACACGCCGTTGTAAACCGAGATGATGCGTCCGTCGATCACCTTGTCGGGCGCATGCGGTACGAAGCGCTGCTCGAGCGGATCTTCCTCGATGGGCAGCAGGTAGTCGCCGGCGCGCGTCTCGATCGCGGATTTGCGCAGGTAGATGGTTGCCGGGTTGCCGAAGGCGCGCACTTCGGCCTCCGCCACCGGCACGACCTCGAAGCCGATGACGTCGTTGTCGTCCGGATCCTTGTAGGCCTCGCCCTTGCGCACGACCTGGTATTGCGTGATCGACGTGTCGACCATGTCGAGGGCGTAGCCGACGTCTTCCGAACCGCCGAGCAGCTTGTCGCTCTCGAATGCGAGCACGTACGGCGCATCGTCCAGCAAGTCTTCGTCAATGGTGCGCGGTCCGCGCAGGAAGGCGCGGATGGCTTCGAGCGGAATGCTGTAGATGGCCTGGTCGAGCGAGCTCTCGCGCACGCGCGGAACCATGTCGCCCTGCTCGCCCGGCGACCGCGTGTCGCCCGGCTCGGTGCCGTCACCGGTGCGCGCCAGCCTGGGCTCGCCGCCGACGTAATAAAGGTATAGCTCGTCGCCCGGGTAGATCAGGTGCGGGTTCTTGACCTTCTCGTTGGCGGTCCACAGCTCCGGCCACTGCCAGGAGTCCTTCAGGAACTTGTTCGAGATGCTCCAGAGCGTGTCGCCCTTCTTCACCACGTAGCGCAGCGGTGCATTCTCGCGCAGCTCGACGGTGGTGTTGCCCGACTCGGTGGTGGACTGGTCAGAGGACTCGGTAGCGGTGGTGCCCGACTCGTCGGATTCGATGCCGCTGGCATCCGGCGCCACGGGCGTGGTCTCGGTGGGCGGCTCCGTGGGCTCTGCCACCGTCTTGTTGCTCGAGCACCCGACAAGCAGCGCTGCGAGCACGGCCGCTCCCGCGGCTGCGCGGACGATGCTGATATCATTCCCCATGACGTCCACTCCCTAGACCCCAGCAGGGCTAGTGTACACAAATTCCAGCAATAGCAACTAGTTGCCGGCACTTTCGAAAGTCATTCCTCTGATGGCCCTGTTACCCATCCTCCACCACCCCGACCCGCGGCTCCGGCAGAAGGCCAAGCCGGTCGCGCAGTTCGACGCCGCGTTGCGCAGGCTGGTGGCTGACATGTTCGAGACCATGTACGCCGCGCCCGGCGTAGGCCTGGCCGCGACCCAGGTGGGCATCCCCCAGCGCGTGGCGGTCATGGACTGCTCGCGTAGCGAGGACAAGCGCGAGCCGATGGTGTTCGTGAATCCCGAAATCCTGGAGAGCGCAGAGCCGGAGGAAGTCGACGAAGGCTGCCTGTCGGTGCCCGGCGTGTCGGACAACCTCAAGCGCTTTCGCAGGGTGAAGGCGCGCGCGCTCGACGAGCACGGCAAGCCGTTCGAGGTGGAGGCCGAAGGGCTGCTGGCCCAGTGCATCCAGCACGAGATCGACCACCTCGACGGCAAGCTCTACATCGATCGCCTGTCGAGCCTCAAGCGCGAGCGCCTGTTGAAGCGTTTGAAGGAAGAGCGCGACGCCGGCAAGGACGAGCGAGCCTGAACGCTCGCGGGCGCAACGCCTGCTGCGCCTGCCCATGAACCTCATCTTCGCGGGAACCCCCGATTTCGCCGTGCCGGCGCTCGATGCGCTGGTGGGCGCAGGACATCGCGTGCTCGCGGCGTACACCCAACCCGACCGCCCTGCCGGGCGTGGCCGCGTGCTCACGCCGACGCCGGTGGCCTTGCGCGCCGCGCAACTCGGCATCGAGGTGCGCAAGCCGGTGAAGCTGGTGCCGGAGGAGTGCGTCGCGCTTGCGGCGCTGCGCGCGGATGCGATGGTCGTCGTCGCGTACGGCTTGCTGCTGCCGCAGGCGGCGCTGGATTCCACGCGGCTCGGTTGCTTCAACATCCATGCGTCCTTGCTGCCGCGCTGGCGCGGCGCCGCGCCGATCGCGCGCGCGGTGCTCGCGGGCGACGCCGAGAGCGGCGTGACGATCATGCGGATGGAGCTCGGGCTCGATACCGGGCCGATGCTGGTCGTGGGCCGCGTGCCAATCGGTGCGCAGACGACCGCCGGCGAATTGCACGATGCCCTGTCGCCGCTCGGCGCGAGGCTGATGGTGGAGGCGCTGGCGCAACTCGCGTCAGGTCGAGCGAGCGAGACGCCGCAGCCCGTCGAGGGCGTGACCTACGCGAAGAAAATCACCAAGGACGAGGCGCGGCTGGACTGGTCGCTGCCGGCGCAAGAACTGGCCCGACGCGTGCGCGGGTACAACCCGCAGCCGGTGGCGTGGACCGAGTTGGGCAGCGAGCGCGTGCGAATCCTGCACGCGGTGGCGGCAAGTGGCGGCGGCGAAGCGCCGGGGACGATTGTCGGCGTCGATGCCACGGGCATCCACGTTGCAACCGGCTATGGCACGCTGGTCGTCACGCAGATCCAGTTCCCGGGTGGCAAGGCGATGGGTGCGGCGCAGGCTGCGGCGGGACGGTCATTGCCTGGGCTCATCTTTTTGTCTCCCTGATACTCACACACCCCACTTCACCCGCCGCGTCAGGAACATCACCGCGCTCAGCATCGCGAACAGCGTGATCGAGCCGACCAACAGCGCGTAATCCTCGGCACCGAGCATCGCGTACAGCAAGCCGTACAGCGCCGCGACGACCCCCATCAGCGCCAGCGCCGGCTTGAGGCCGCCGAGCGCGGCGCGCGCGTAGAGGGAAACCTGCAGCGTGACCGCAGTGGCAGCGACGGCATACGCGGTTGCGAAGCCGAAGTGCTCCGCCAGCGACAGCTCCAGCAGGTAGAACACGCACAGCGACGCGCCCACCAGCAAGTACTGGATCGGGTGCGCTGCGCGGCCCGACTTCTGCTCGATGAGCCAGACCACGGCGAACGTGAGCCCCAGGAACAGCAGGCTGTACTTCAGCGTGCGTTCGGTCATGCGGTAGGTATCGACGGGCGAAATCAGCTCGACACCGAAAGCCGACGCGTCGAACGCGCCGTGGCTCGCGCTGCCGACCTTCCATGCCGCGGGCAGCCCGGCGGCAAGGCTCGTGACCTGCCAGTTCGCGGTGAAGCCGTCGGCGCGCAGTTCGCGCGCATCGGGTAGCCACGCGCCGCCGAACTTGGGGTGTGGCCAGTCGGAGCGCAGCGCAACCGCGGTGCTGCGCGCTGGCGCGGCGAAATGCAATGCATCGCTGCCACGCAGCGTGAGCTCGGTCGAGAACTCCATGGGCAGGTCTGGCGCGAGGCCCGGCAGCGGCACTTGCAGGCCGCCCGCGCCCAGCGCACCGGCGCCACCCTGAAAGTCGAACACCGCCGCGCCCCACTTCAGCGCCGACACGCGATCGATCGCGTGCACGTCGGTCACGCGCAGCACGAGGTGCGCCTGGTCCCATTGCAGCGCTTCGCGCGGCACCAGCGCGCCGATCTCGGCGCGCGGCGCCCTGAAGCGGCCGCTGAGTTTCAGTTGCCCGCGGTACACCGGCACGTCGAACAGGCCGCGGCGCAAGGTTTCAGCGCTGGCCGAGCCGTCGATGCCGAGCCGCTCGGGCATCACCACGATCGCGCCGGTTTCGACGTCCACAGGCTTGTTCTTCTCGTCGACGCCGCGGATCCGGTACGGGATCACCAGCACCGGGCCTGCGACGCGCTGCGCCACGCCCCAGGTCTGGCCGACCTCGGCACGCGCGTCGTCGCGGGACTTCTGCCGCTCGCGCGTCAACTCGCCGATCATGCAGCCCGGCACCTGCAGCAGCAGCACGAGCAGCGCGATCAGCAAGATGCGCGATACCGGGCCGTCAAAACGCGGGCGCACGATCATGTGAACCACGGCGGCAGCACCAACAGCACCGTGACGAACAGCAGGAACGTGAAGATCCGGTTGCGCACGTCAAAGGCTCCGCTTTCGCAGCAGGCGTGGCGGCAGCGACAGCACTTCCACCTCGCGACGCCGCGTGCCGCGCGGGCGCACCAGCCAGAACGCCACTGCCAGCAGCGCGACGCCCGTGAAAGTGGTGGCGCCCGTCCACGCCTCGGGGAGCCAGCGCAGCCGATCCGCGGTGAGCAGACCTGCGCCGATGAAAGCGATCGTGGACGGGCGCCATGGAAAGCGCCGGGTGGGGTTGCGGGTCAGGGTGGTCATGAGTGCGGCTCCGTGAGCGGGCCCACGATGCCGGTCCGGCGTGCAAGGCCCGCGGAACGCCGGTGCAAAGTCCGTGGCAGCTCGTGCAAAGACGGTGCAGGCGGTTCGCGCCGATCGGCACGCTCCTACAATGGCGGCGCCATGCAGACCATCCTCGTCGTCGACGACGATCCCGGTATCCGGGACGTCGTTTGCTTCGCCTTGCAGAAGGCCGGCTTTCGCACCACGTTCGCCGCCGACGGCGCGCAGGCGCTCGCGCGATTCGCGGCTGCGCCACCGGCGCTCGTTGTGCTCGACATCCTGATGCCGGAGCTGGATGGCATCGAGGTGTGCCGCCGCTTGCGCAGCGATGTGCGCGGACGGGCCACGCCGATCGTGTTCCTGTCCTCGAAGGACGACGAGGTGGACCGCATCGTCGGGCTCGAGGTCGGCGGCGACGATTACATCTCCAAGCCTTTTTCGCCGCGCGAACTGGTGGCGCGGGTGCGCGCGATCCTGCGTCGCAGCGCGCCGGCCGAGGTCGCGGCGGCGGCCGAGGCGCCGAAGAAGCTCGCACACGGCCGGCTGTCGCTCGATCCCGAAACGTACAAGGCATTCTGGGACGTGCAGGAGCTGGTGCTGACGCTCACCGAGTTCGGAATCCTGCGCACGCTGCTGCGCCGTCCCGGTCGCGTATGCACACGCGATGCGCTGATGTCCGAGGCCTACGAGCGCCATGCCGTCGTCAGCGATCGCACCATCGACAGCCATGTGCGACGCGTGCGCGCCAAGCTCGCCGCGCTCGGCGCCGATCCGATCGAGACGGTCCACGGCATCGGCTACAAGCTCGGCCGCTGCGAGTGAGCCTGTCATCCCGAGCGCAGCGAGGGATCGCGTTCCGGATGCGACCGTGAGGTGGCGGCCGCGGCTCGCCAGCGTGCTGGTGTCGATCACGCTCGTGATCGGCCTGCTGCCCCTCGGCGGCGTCGCGGTGCTGCGCGTCTACGAGAGCGCGCTGGTGCGACAGACCGAGTCCGAGCTGATCGCGCAGGGCGCGCTGGTGGCGGCGAGCTATCGCGCGCGGTTCGAGCAACTCACGCGCGGGCGCAAGCCGGCGTATCGCGTGGCGGCCGATTACGGCTCGCCGGTGACTTCGCTGCCGCGGCCGGCGGATCCGGAGAATCGCTGGCGGCCACGCCTGGCGGTACTCGACCTTGCGACCGATGCGGTGCTGCCGGCGCCCGAGGATGCGATACCGGCGGCAGAGCCGCCCGCGGCGGTTGCGCTCGCGGTCGGCGCGGAACTCGGCGGCATTTTGCGCGAAACCCAACAGATCACGCTCGCAGGGATCCGCGTCACTGACCCGGCCGGCACCATCGTCGCCAGCACCGGCGAGGAGCTCGGCCATTCGCTGGCGCACCACGAGGAAGTGCAGCGCGCGCTAACCGGCGAGCACGTCAGCGTGATGCGCTGGCGCGCATCCCAGCTGAAGGCCACGCGCCAGGTGCCGCCGCTCGACTCGATCAGCCGCGGCACGCGCATCCGCGTGTTCGTGGCGCTGCCGATCGTGCATCGCGAGCGCGTCATCGGCGCGGTGCTGCTGCAGCGCACGCCGGCGAACGTGTCGCAGGCGCTGTTCTACGGCAAGCGGCGCGAACTGTTGTGGGGCGGCGTGATGCTGGTGACGGTGATGGTGGGCATCGCACTGCTGGCCTCCCTGCTGATTGCGCGGCCGGTGCACGCGCTGCGCGAGCAGGCGCGGCGGGCTGCGCGCGGCGAGCGTGGCGCGGTGACGCCGCTGGCGCGGCCCGGCACGCGCGAGATTGCCGAGCTGTCCGAGACCGTGGCCGAGATGGCGCAGACACTAGAGCAGCGCGCGACCTACATCCGCGACCTGGCGGCGCAGGTGTCGCACGAGTTCAAGACACCGCTGACGGCGATGCGCGGCGCGGTGGAGATGCTGCGCGAGCACGGCGTGCAGATGTCGGAGGCCGAGCGCACGCGCTTCCTCGACATCATCGAGGGCGACGCGACGCGGCTGTCGCACCTGGTGCGCCGACTGCTGGAACTCGCGCGTGCCGACGTCATGCCGGCGGGCGACGAACAGGTCGACTTCACCGCGGCACTGCAGGCCGCAGCCGCCCGCCATCGCGCGAGCGGCCTTGCGGTGCAGCTCGACGCACCGCCGATGCGCGCGGTCATGTCAGCGGATACGCTGGACGCCGTGCTCAACACCCTGCTCGACAATGCCCGCAGCCACGGCGGCCCCGATGCCCGCGTCCTCCTGCGCGCGCTCGAGGCCGGGCCTTTCATCGATTTGGAGGTCGAGGACGACGGCGCCGGAATCTCGGCTGCCAATCGCGCGCGCGTTTTCGAGCCGTTCTTCACCACCGCGCGCGATCGCGGCGGCACCGGGCTGGGCCTGTCGATCGCCCGGGCGCTGACTCGCGCGCATGGCGGCGAGCTGGAGTTGCTGGCGGGCGAGCGCGGCGCGCGGTTTCGGCTCCGCTTGCGCAAGGTGGCTTCCGAGTGACTCCGGGTGTCATCCCGAGCGAAGCGAGGGATCGCGTCCTCGATGCCCCGCGTTTCGGCACGCGATTCCTCCCCCGGCTTCGCCGGGGTCGGAATGACACATGAGTAATCCCAGCGCAGCGGTGCGGGCCGAGGCGGCGCAGGCGGTGGCGCGCGTCATGGGCGGCAAGACCCTCGACGACGCGCTCGCCGCCTGCGACGTCTCCGCGCTCACCGCGCAGAACAAGTCGCTGCTCATGGCCATGGCCTACGGCGTGGTGCGCGAGCACACCGTGCTTGCGACGCTCGCCGCGAAGATGATGGACAAGCCGCTGCAGAACCAGCCCGCCGTGCACGCGCTGCTGCTGTGCGGGCTGCACCAGCTGCGCAGCATGCGCATGCCGGCGCACGCGGCGGTGGCCGAGACGGTCAACGCCGTCGGCTTGCTCGACGCGCACTGGGCCCGCGGCATGACCAACGCCGTGATGCGCCGTTACCAGCGCGAGCGGCGCGAGCTGGAAGATGGCCTGCCAACCGATCCCGTCGTGCGCACTTCGCATCCGGAATGGCTGGTCGATGCGATCCGCGCCGACTGGCCACGCGTGTGGAAGCGCGTGCTGCTCGAGAACAATGAGCCCGGACCGCTGACGCTGCGGGTCAACCGCCGCGTCGGCGTACCGCAGGAATACCTGCTGCGCCTGCCCGCCGCCGGCCTTGCAGGCCACGTCGTGCCGGGCGCACCCGAAGCGATCGCGCTCGAGGAAGCCGTGCCGGTGGAGCAGCTGCCCGGCTTCGCCGATGGCGCCGTCTCAATCCAGGACGCCAGCGCGCAGCTCGCCGCCGACCTGCTCGTGGGAGCGCCCCTGGGCGCGACGGCCGGTGCTGCCACACCCCGCCTGCGCATCCTCGACGCCTGTGCCGCGCCCGGCGGCAAGACCGCACACCTGCTCGAGCGCGGAGACTGCGAAGTGACCGCGCTCGACGTCGACGCCAACCGGCTGAAGCGCGTCCAAGAAACGCTGACCCGCCTCAAGCTCAGCGCCACGTTGAAGCAAGGCGACGCGCGCATGCCCAGCGGTTGGTGGGACGACAAGCCCTTCGATCGCATCCTGATCGACGCGCCCTGCTCCGGCACTGGCGTGATCCGTCGCCATCCCGACATCAAGTTCCTGCGTCGCCGCACCGACATCGCGCGCATGGCGCACGTCCAGCTCGAGTTGTTGCACGCGCTGTTTCCGCTGTTAGCGCCGAAAGGCGTGCTGGTCTACGCGGTGTGCTCGGTGCTTTCTGCCGAGGGCGCCGACGTCGTGCAGCGCTTCCTCGAGAAGGAAACGCGCGCGCGCGCCGTGCCGATCGATGCGAGCTGGGGCGAGCCGCAAGGCCCCGGCCGGCGCCTGCCGCCCGGTGGTGACTTCGACGGCTTTTTCTACGCGAAGATCGCGATGCTTCCATAACAAGGACAAACTCATGAGCTCAAACACCATTCACGCCTGGGCTGCACCGAGCAAGGGCGCCAAGCTCGAGCCGTTCGACTACGACGCCGGCCCGCTCGGACCCGAGCATGTTGAAGTGCAGGTCGAGCACGTCGGCATCTGCCATTCGGATCTGTCGATGCTCGACAACGAGTGGGGCAGCACCAAGTACCCGTTCGTGCCCGGCCACGAGATCGTCGGCACGATCACCGCCGTCGGCAGCCAGGTGAAGGGCCGCAAGGCCGGCGATCGCGTCGGCATCGGCTGGTTCACCGGCTCGTGCCTGCATTGCCGTCCGTGCATGGCCGGCGACCAGCACATGTGCCGCGCGACCGAGCAAACCATCGTCGGCCGCCACGGCGGCTTCGCCGATCGCGTGCGCGCGCAGTGGGCGTGGACGTTTCCGCTGCCGGCCAAGCTCGACGCCGCGAGCGCCGGCCCGCTGTTCTGCGGCGGCATCACCGTGTTCACGCCGCTGCTGCAGGCGAACCTCAAGCCGACGATGCGCGCTGGCGTGGTCGGTATCGGCGGCCTCGGGCATCTGGCGGTGAAATTTTTGAAAGCGTGGGGCTGCGAAGTCACCGCGTTCACCTCGAGCGCCGCCAAGCACGCCGAGGCCAAGGCGCTCGGCGCGCATCACGCGATTGCGAGCACCGATGCCGCGGCGCTGAAGCAGGTCCGCGGCTCGCTCGACCTCATCATCGTCACGGTCAACGTGCCGCTGGACTGGAACGCCTACGTCGCCGCGCTGCGCCCGAAAGGCACGCTGCACTTCGTCGGCGCGATCCTGCAACCCGTGCCAGTGTCGGTGTTCAGCCTGATGGCGACCAAGACCGTGACCGGCTCGGGCACCGGCAGCCCCACCGCGATCGCGGACATGCTCGACTTCTGCGCGCGGCACCAGATCGCGCCACAGGTGGAGGCGTTTCCGATGGCGAAGGTGAATGAGGCGATGGAGCACCTGCGCAATGGCAAGCCGCGGTATCGGGTGGTCCTGACGCGATAGAACGGAGTCGTCCCCTTCACCGGCTCAGCAACGCGAACAGCGGTGCGTTGATGTAGTAATTGGTGCGCCCGAGCTTGGTCTTGCGCACCAGGCCGATGCGGACCAACGCGTCGAGATACTTGATCGCCGTTGGGCGCGACACGCCAAGATCGCGCTCGATGAACTCGATCTTCGTGTACGGGTGCCGAAACAAGTTGTTGAGCAGGTCCTGACTGTAGATCTTGGGCAGCTCGCCGCGCAGCTTCTGCTTGGCGCCTTGCATGAGATCGCGGATGCCCGCCACGCGCGCGAGCGTGTCGCGCGCTGTGTCCTCCACGCCGTTGAGGACGTAGAGAACCCATTCCTCCCACGCCGCGCGATCACGCACGGCCTGCAAGCCCGCGTAGTAGTCCGCCTTGCTGCGCACGATGTAACGGCTCAGGTACAGCACCGGCAGGTCGAGCAGGCCGTGCAATACAAGGTGAAGCAAGTTCAGGATGCGCCCAGTGCGCCCGTTGCCGTCGTAGAACGGATGGATGCTTTCGAACTGGTAGTGCAGCACGGCCATCCGCACGAGCGGATCGTCGTCGCCCGGCTCGCTGCGGTTAAGGTGTGTGACGAAGTTGTCCATCAGCTTCGCGACCTCAACCGCGCCCTGCGGCGGTTCGTAGATGAGTTCGCCGGTGGCCTTGTTCTTCAGGACGGTGCCCGGGACCTTGCGCAGTCCAGGCTTGTTCGGTTCCAGGATTTCCT
Organism: Verrucomicrobiia bacterium; assembly: GCA_035526825.1. Lineage (GTDB taxonomy): Bacteria > Pseudomonadota > Gammaproteobacteria > Nevskiales > Nevskiaceae > JACPFV01. The sequence continues at coordinate 21,388 of DATLBT010000043.1, forward strand.
GAACGGCGAGAATGTCATCAAGACGGATCACCCCGCTCTTGCGCACACGCTCGAAGCCGGCCCGCAGGGCCTGCGCGTAGTGGTGAACCTCCTTGCTCTCCACGCTGCCATGGACGCCGGACGCCGCGTCGTCGCGGTAAAGCGCGTCCGCAGTCGTGATGATGTTCTCGATCTCCGAGGAATCCTTCGCTTCCTGGAGCGCGAGGGTGTCGATAAGGATGTTCTCGTTCGGAATCGTTGCAGCCGCGCCCTTAAGCTCCGCGAGCTGCCGGTTGGCCTTGGCCAGCTGACGCAGCACGGCCGGTGTCTCCAGCGTGATGCCGGCGGGCAGGGGCAGCGGCCGCAACTTGAAGGACATGAGACACCGGACGTGTAAAGGAAATAGGCTATTTCTTTCTATATTGCGCCGGAAACAGAAAGATTTCGAGGGGGTCTTGGGCTACGACTTGGACCCGGCGTAGCATCGACGCCCATGCCCCGCCTCCAGCGAAAAAGCTTTGCCACCCCAGACCAGGTCCGCAAGTTCCCGAACGGCCAGGCCAACATCGTCACGCTCGACGAGATGGCGATCGGGCGCTTCGTGTTCCAGCCCGGCTGGCGTTGGTCGAAGGACGTGAAACCCGTCGCGAGCACGCACTCCTGCCAGTTCCGGCATGTCGGCTACACGATTTCCGGGTCGCTTAACGTGCGCATGGACGATGGAACGGAGCTCGTGATCGGCGCCGGCGAGGCTTACGAGATCCCTCCCGGGCACGACGCCTGGGTGGTGGGCGATGAACCCTGGGACGCCGTCGAATTCGCCAGCGCCCATCTCTACGGGCTGTCGCCCGAGCAGAGCGGCGAACGGGTACTTGCGACCATCGTCTGCACCGACATCGTCGGCTCGACGGCGATGCTCGAGAAGATCGGCGACCACGCCTGGGCCGTGCTGCTGCGCGAGCACAACCAGAGGATCCGCAGCGCGATCGACCGTTACCGCGGGCGCGAGATCGACACGGCCGGTGACGGCTTCCTCGCCTTGTTCGACGGCGCGTCGATGGCGATCAACGCCGCCGCGCTCATGGATCCTTCAGTTGCGGAACTGGGCGTGCGGTTGCGTGTGGGCATCCACACCGGCGAAGTCGAGATCAGCGGCGGCAAGGCGCGCGGCGTTGCGGTTCATGCGGCGGCGCGCGTTGCGGCACTTGCTGGCGCGGGCGAGGTGCTGGTCTCGGGCACGACTCATGACCTGCTCGATGGGTCCGGCTTGGCGTTCGAGTCGCGCGGCGAGCATGAACTCAAGGGCTTGAACGGGGCTCGACCGATCTTTTCGCTGCTGCGCTGAACTCGTTACGGCTCAACTGGCTTTCCTGTTCTGCGCTTGTAAAGGCCATCGAACGCCACCGTCCACTTCGCGCCATCGCTGGTCTCCCAGAGTTGGCGCACGGAGCCGTTAGGGTTGGGAGTCCAGGTGATGCGACTTGTGGACGTCCCAATCTCCGAGCCAGAAATCGAATTGCCGATATTCAGGGGCGGTGCAAGGCCCTTGCGCCTGAACGGTAATGCTCCAAAGCAACGCAAAGCCGACAACGATTTTTCTAGCTCTCATGGCGCATGGTAGGCAACACCCAACTCCTTCGCGTAATCGGCAAGCGGCGGCAGGCCGACCGCCTTGCGCCGCTCATCGACGCCCGGTTCGTTCTCGATCGGGTAGAACTCCCAAGCGTCTTGGTCATTCATCTGCAGCTGGCTTCCATACTTTTGTTTCCTTCCTTCCCTCATCAGGATTCGATCCTCGAGCAGGGCCAGTTGATCGGCGGGTGCTTCGCCTTTGGCGGCCGCAGCCTGCAGCAGCGGCTGATATTTCTTCTGGCGGTCAAGCGATGCGTGCTGAATCACCAGGAAGGCGGCAGTGGCGCCCTTCTCTCCAACGACGCTACGGGATGGCCAGCCTCGCTCGTCGATCAGACGATCTAGTTTCCTGACGTTCGACCAGTCGTTGAACGCTTGCTTCGCCCACAAGACATAAAAGCTCATTGATGAGACTCCCTCAGCAGCTATTACTTCCTGCATCTGGGTTCGATAGGCCTGGTCGGAGTCGTACATGGACTCCAGTTGCGCCTTGGGGTCATCACCGTTGGGGTTGCATGCGATCAGAAGACCGGCGGCGATGATTACCGCGAGCCGCACGCCCTTTTCCACGCTTCGCCTCACTGCAGGTCCTTGGTCATGAACACATTGAAGTCTGTAGAGGTGTATTCACCGAACGCGCCGGTCCACTCGAAGCCATTGCGCCGATAGAGGCCATGCGCGGGTTCGAAGGCCGGGCCAGTGCCCGTTTCGAGGAGAAGACGTGAGTATCCGCGCTGACGGGCCGTACGAACGATCTCGTCTAGGATGGCTTGCCCGACACCGCTACGCAGGAACGCCGCGCGTGTGCGCATTGATTTGACCTCGCCGGTCAGCGGGTCCAGTTCCTTCAGTGCTCCGCATCCGCACAAGCTTCCGTCGACCCAGGCCGTCCAGAAGGTGACGCTCGGCGCTTGAAGGTTTTTTATGGCGAGCGCATTCACGTGGCCCGGCGGGGAGTTGCTGTGCATGCCGGAGAGGTGCTCCGCGATGAGCGCGTGAACCTCCGCGGAGGAGAGGTCATCTTGGCGGACGTTGACGCTTACGATGCAATCTCCGTGCAGCGCATAAAGATCGTTGCGGTTCAAACTTGAACCTAAGCCGTATTACCTGTTTGCGCAGAATTCGTACACGCGCACAGTCCCGCCTGTCGCCGACCCGCTCGCACCGATCTCCAAATTCACCTCATCGAAGGGCAAATCTGTGGGAAAGCTGTAGTACTTGCCTTCTGCTTGATCGGTGGTGGTCACAAGGGTACCCCCGTGATTAAGACTTGAATCTTGCAACGAACCGTCCAGCCACGTTTTCAGCGTTACTTGGACATTGGGCGCGAGACTTGCGGGCAGCGCTACGAACACCCCCACATTTCCGCCAGAGAATTGGTCGGGATCAAACAAAGTAGCTCCGAAATCCTGCACACAGCCACCTGCCGGGAACTCCAGTGATGCATAGCTTTCGCGCTCGCCATCCACCGACAGGAATGCGTCGTGGACGGAGCAGGCCGGTGAAGAAGTCAGGCTCAAAGCAATCGCGTCTTTCGATGCGAAGCTCTCCAAGCATCCGCTGAGGGTGTTGTTGTCGCCGTCTCCGCACGCGGCTATGGCACCGATTACTGGCACCAGAAGACCACGAAGCCTATAAAGCCTATTCATATGAGCCCCCGACGCCCGCGCTTGCCGGCGAGTGGAACATCTTGTTGGGCCCGTAGTCCTGAGCGTGTCACGGGCGACGTATCCGTTCCTTAGTGTTCTGGTCGAGGCAGACCAAACCTTCAGGCCTGGAATATGACGGTTCTCCGCTCCAGTCGCTTGCCGGCGGCACTAGCGTCTTGCGCCTGACCCGGGCTCGACACCAGCCGTCATATTCATATGCGACTTCATACTCAAAACCCGGCGCAGGGACAAACTGCACTGAATAGGGACATCCAGACGTCGACATCCATCCCCTCCTGTAATGCACAAGTGTGAGGACGACTGGTTTGTCGGTCGCCATCAATAGTGGCGGGGATGCGGACCTACTCTCGGCGTTCGGTGGATCCTCAATGGAAGCAAGACGAAGGCCGAAGGGACTAACGGCGCAGTTCGGTTCGAAGGCCATGACTTCGACGTATCCTTGCCCAAACGGGAAAGCTGTCGGTCCGAGTTGAGTGACCAGCGACACTCTCGCGGACGCCTGGGACGCTGGCAGTGAATAGACCGATGGCGCGCCATGCGAGGAGCAGCCACACAACGCACTGAACAGCAGGATCGAAACTAGGCGCATTGAGAAAGGGCCCAACGCTTGTTGGGCGTAACCTGGTTCACAGTGGGCGAACGCACTTGCCGGGCACAGCGCCCTCGTGGAATAGGTCATCAAGATATGTTGCAACTTCATCTGTAGTGACCTCGGCTGGCACCACTAGGTCGGCAGCCAGAATGCGCTTCCCTGGCGCGAGGCGATACACCCTCCACTGGCCGCCTTCCCGAACAACGTCGAGCTGAAAACGACCGTAAATGTCGAACTTCACCTTTAGTTACGCCCAACGCCGGTGTTCAGCGGCGCCGGCGACGACGCGTGACTTCGAGCCGGCGGCGAACGGCGTCCGCTGGAACACCTTGTTGGGCGCCGCGAATTCAAGAAGTAAGTGCAACGTTGCCTCCTGAGAAAGAGGCGATCTGGAAGACTAGCGATCCTTCCGGCAAGAAGAGAACGCTGATGTACAACCAGATCACCTCCGGTGAGAGATATACGTTGGCCGCGCT
>DATLBT010000044.1:0-15570 GCA_035526825.1 Verrucomicrobiia bacterium
GCTCGCGGTGCTGATCGGGCTGAGCGCGTGCTCGATGACCTGGGCCCTCGACGCCGATGCCGCGCTCGCGCGCACCATCACCTTCGCTGGCGTGTTCGTCCTGCTGCACCTGTTCGCGCTGCTCGACACGCCGTTCCTGCGGACCGCGTGGACTGCGTTGTTTGCATCCGCCGCATTGAGCGTGCTCGCCGGTCTCACGCTCCCCGCCGAAAGCGCCTTTGCCGACGAGGGACGCTTTACCTCTGGAGGCCTCAACCCCAACGACTACGCCGGGCTCTTGCTCGTGATCCTCTTCGCCGCCGGCAGCCTTGCCCGCGGCGGCCGCGTTGGACGCGCGGCGCTGGCGTTGCTGCTGCTGGCTGGGGTGCTGTGGAGCGGATCGCGCACGGCTTTTGTCGCGCTCGCGGCCGCGCCGGTGCTGCTGATCGCATTCAGCCCGTCTCAACGTCGCGGTGCGGCACTGCGCAAGGGGGCCGCCGCCTATGTCGCCGCGCTGCTCGCAGTTGGCGCCGTGTATGCACTCGACTCGTCGCAGGCGCAGGCCTTGCACGCGCGCGCCGCGACGATCACCGATTACCGCAACGAAAGTACCTGGGCGGGCCGGCTCGACATCTGGCGCGGCGGACTTGAACTCGTTGCCGCGCGGCCACTGCTCGGTAGCGGCGCCGGCAACTTTCCGATCGCCGCGACAGCCGTATCCGGCATCCCGCAGCGCAGCACCGACGGCGCGCCCGGACAGGTCGCGCATAACGTGCTGCTCGGCATGACCGCGGAGCTCGGCCTCGCCGGGCTGCTGGTGTTTTCGTTCCTGCTGGCGCGGGCGCTGATGCGCGCTCGCGCATTGGCGCGAGTCGAGCCGATGGGCTCGGCGCTGTTGCTGGGGCTTCTTGCTTATTCGCTGATGGCGATGAGCCTTTCCTGGGAGTACGCAAAGGTGGCTTACATGTTGATGGGATCGGTGCTGGCGCTCGGTGGCGCAACTATCGCGGCCCGGGCCGCTCCCGCAGAGCGCTCAACGAGACTTTCTATGGGAGGGCGTTTAAGCCCGACGAGGACCCCGCCATGAAATCCGACATCCTCCATGTCATCCCGGACTTCGCCACCGGCGGCGCCGAGCACGTCGCCGCGCAATTGCTGCTCGAGGCGCAGCGCTTTTCCGCCACTGCTGTCTGCATGGGTGGCGAGCAGGGCTCCGCGCTGGAACAGAAGCTCGCGCAGGAAGGCGTCAATGTCGCGTACCTCGGCAAGACGCAGGGCTGCCAGCCCAGCTACTGGCGCCGGCTGCGCAAGGTGATCCGCGAGTCCGGGGCGCGCGTGCTGCATACGCACCGGCACGTCATGCCCTATGTGCTGCCAGAGCTCATGGCGCACCGCGAGCTCAAGTGCGTGCACACGCTCCACAACCTCGCCGAACAGGAGTCGCACGGCGCCACCCGACTCGCGCAGCGCGCGGCGTTTCGACTGGGTGCCGTGCCGGTAGCAATCGCACGCGCGGTGCAGGCGTCGATCGAGAAGCTCTACGGCTTGACCGATGTCACCCTGATTCCAAATGGCATACCGCTGCCGCGCTACGCATCCGCGCCGATCCAGCGCGAGTGGGCGCGGCAGCTTTTCGGCTACGGTGATGATGACGTCGTCTACGCGTGCCTTGCGCGGCTCAACACCCAGAAAAACCACTCAGCACTGCTGAACGCGTTTGCGCGGAAGCTGGGCAGCGACTCCCGCGCGCACCTCCTGCTCGCCGGCGACGGCCCGTACCACGGGGAGCTCCAGGGCCAGGCCGGCGCGCTCGGGCTTTCGCGGGTGCGCTTCATCGGCGTGCAGGCCGACGTGACGCGCGTGCTGGCCGCGGCCGACGTGGTGGTGCTGCCGTCCTTGTGGGAAGGCAGCCCCCTGTGCGTCATGGAAGCCATGACCGCGGGTCGTGCCGTCGTCGCCACGAGCGTTGGCGGGGTGCCCGAGCTGATCCGCCACGACGAGACCGGGTTGCTGGTGCCCGCGGCTGACGTGGCGTCGCTGGCCGCAGCCATGGAGCAATGCTTCGATCACGCCGCACTGCGCGAGCGTTTGGGAGCGGCAGCCCGGGCGCACGCCCTCGCCCATTTTGATTCCAACCGCATGGCGCGAGGCTACGAAAGCCTCTACGCCGAGTTGTTGCAACGTCGCCCGGTGATGACCCCTTCACGCGCATGGTGACGACACCCGTGCCACTGCGCCTGCTGTACGTCACGGCGCGGGCCCCATTCGGCCGCGACGAACCCTTCGTGATGGACGAAATTCGCGCGCTGCTCGCGCGCGGGCATTGGGTGGACATCGTGCCGCTGCGCCCCATCGGTGACCTGGCACACGGCGTCGCGCGCGAGCTGCTGCCGTGCACCCAGGCGGTACCGCTGTGGTCGTGGCGCGTCGCCAATGCGGCTGCGCGCGAATTGCTCGACCGCCCGTGGCGCTGCCTGCGCGCGCTGGCACTGCTTCTCACCTGGAAGCCGGGCGCCCTGCTCGCCAACGTCGCCGCCTGGCCCAAGTCGCTATGGCTCGCGCGCCACGCGCGGCTGCGACGCATCGAGCACATCCACGCGCACTGGGCCACGACACCGGCCGCGATGGCCATGGCCGCGTCGCATGTCGCAAACATCCCGTGGAGCTTTACCGCGCATCGTTACGACCTGCTCGCCAACCAGTTGCTGGCGCGCAAGGCGCGACGCGCCGCCTTCATGCGTGTGATCTCGCGCGATGGCTACGACATCGCGCGCAAGCGCCGCGCGCCAGGCAACAAGCTCTACCTGCTGCACATGGGCGTGGAACAACCGCCGGCATCGGCGGACCCCGAGGCGCCGGGCGTCGTGCGCCCGCTGCGCCTGCTGTGCCCGGCGCGGCTGGTGCGCATGAAGAACCACGGGCTGCTGCTGGAGGCTTTTGCGCGACTGACGGGAACTGCGATTGGTCCCGTCGAGCTGTGGCTCGCCGGCACCGGTCCACGCCACCGCCAGCTGCGGAAGCAGGCGAAGGCGCTGGGATTGCAGACCATCCGCTGGCTCGGCCACCTGCCGCGTGAGCGGCTGCTGACGCTCTATCGGCGGCGCGAAATCGACGGCGTCGTGCTGGCCAGTGAGCACGAGGGCATTCCGGTGGCGCTGATGGATGCCATGGCGTCCGGGTTGCCGGTGATCGCGACGGCCGTCGGCGGCACGCCCGAACTCGTCACTGAATCCACCGGCCTGCTCGTGCCGCGCGGCGACGCCGCGGCGCTGACGCACGCGATGGACCAGCTGCTGGGCGACGCTGCGCTGCGCGCGCGGCTCGGCGCCGCCGGCAAGCTGCGCATCGCGCGCGCGTTTTGTCTCGACGAGGTGGCGTCCGCACTGGAGATGTGCTTTGCCGCCCACGCCGTTTCCACCGCGCGCAGCCGCAGCATCGCCGGCATGCGGAATCGCACGAGCCCCCGGTACAAGGCGATGTACCCAGCGCAGAATGCCCCGAACCCCAGCGTCAGCATCCCGCTGTCCGCCCAGAACCACACCGCCATTCCTGCCGGCGACACCACCAGCGGCAGCGCATAAAGCGTCGTCGCCGAATTCCGCCACACCCCTTCGGGGACGGACATCGAAGATCCGCGCTGCATCGTCCGCGCCAATCGCTTGTGCAGCAGCATGTGGAGGTGCAGGCCATCGGGCTGCATGGCCGGGCGGCCGCGCCGCACGCGCTTGCGCCAGATCGAGAACAAGGTCTCGAACGCGGGATAGACCAGCAGCAGCGCCGCGAACATCGGCGACACCTGCGGATGCGCATGCACCAGTTTCGCTGCGACGAGCGCGATCAGCGAGCCCAGCAAATACGCGCCGCCGTCGCCGAGGAAGATGCGGCCGCGCGGAAAATTCCAGGCGAGGAAGCCTGCGACGCACGCCGCGCCACCCAGCGCGACCGACGCAAGCGCCGCATCGCCGACCACTGCGCTCACCAAGGCGAGCGCGCCCAGGGTGAGCAGCGCGTAAAGGCCGGCGAGGCCGTTGTAGCCGTCGATGAGGTTCAGCGCGTGCGGCGCGCCACCGACGAATAGCACCGTGACCGCCAGCGACCACAGCGGCGCCTGCAACGCGACGTCCAGCAGCGGCGCGCCGAGGCGCACGACCTGCGCGTCGAGCAGGCTCCACGCGAGCGCAGCCCCGCCCAGCGTCAGCGCAAGGCGCGGCCACGCGCCGATGCGGCCGGTGAGGTCCTCGGCCAGCCCGGCGCTAAAGGCCGGCGCAAGGCACGCGAGCCACAGCACGGCGACGCCCGCGTCCAGCGCGCCGAACAGCGCGCCCGCCAGCACCAGCGCCAGCGCCGCGCCACCCAGCCGGCTCGCCGGCTGGTCATGGAAGCGCTGCGGGCCGCGTCGCGCGTCGAAGTCCCACGCACGCGCCGCCGCCAGCCTCACCACCAGGCCGGTGATAGCGAATGACGCCAAGGCAACGAGCACTGTCTCCCACACCAGACACCGCCTACGCGGGTGGCACTGGAACCTCGGACCATCAGGTCGGGTCTTGGGTTGCACGGGCCCGCACGCGCGGGCGCCAAGGGAGTCGCCAATGCTTGACCGAATCTTTGCCCTGGCACTGGTGCTGTGCCCCCTGACCGCTGCGGCCAGTGAAACCCTGGGGCCGGAGGCGACTTCGGAGTTTTCCGGCCGGGTTGTGTACCGGATCGAGTTCGGCGGCGTGGCGTCCAAGGCTGACCACGGGCTCAACTTCCGCCTGCAGCACTCGGATCTCCACACCGCGATCGTCGACACCCAGCTTGGCGCCCAGGGCCTGCAACGCTTCGCCGTGAACGGCGTGGACCTGACGACGGTCGACCCTGCTCTCGGCCAGGCCGGCAAGACGCGCTACTTCCTCAACCTCACCGGCATCCAGTGGCTCGGCATCGGCGTGGCCACGCTGGCGCTGGTGGCGGTGGTGGCGGGATCCGGCGGTGGCGGCGACGAACCTGCCGTCCCGGCCAGCGGCGGCAACTGACGCCTCACGTCCCGTGCGAGCGGCCCTGCTCTGGGCCCTGTGTTTCTCCGCCCCGTGCCACGCCCAGTCGGCGCTTGGCGGCGGCACCGGCCTGATCGCCATTCCCACCGCGCAGGTGCACGCCGAGGGCGGCGCCGAGTTCCAGTACAGCCTCATGTATCCGGACCTCACGCGCACCGAGCGCAGCGATGTGTATTACGCCAGCCTGGGCTTTGCGCCGGGACTGGAGCTCGGTGCTCGCGCGGTGGCGACCGCGTTGCGCGCGGGTCGGCGCGACCTGTCGCTCGATGCGAAGTACCAGTTGCCCTGGCAGCTGCAAACCCGTCATTCCGGCGAAGAAACGACTTCAGTGTCCTTCGCGCTGGGCGCCACCGACCTCGGTGGCGTCGAGCGCCTGCTCCCGCGCGAATACGCCGTGGGCACGTGGACCAGCGAACACCTCGACCTCACCCTCGGCTACGGTCGCGGCCGCAGCGTGCTCGACGGGGCGTTTGGAGGTTTTGAGTGGCGGCCTTGGCGTTACGTCGCGGTGATGGCGGAGCACGATGCCGAGGACGTGAACGCTGGGCTGCGGTTGCGCAGCGCCGAGTGGCGCGGCTGGAGTGTCGGGGGCACGGCGGCGTGGCGCGGGGCGGTTGAGGGGCCGGAGTACGCCCTCTCTGTGCTGGTCATGCTGGGCGGAGCGAAGGATGCCGCCGAGCTTTCTGCGGGAGGGCCCCTGGGGCCGACCGTTGCGCCTCTTGCGGGACATCGGGGCCAGGGCCCCTCCCACAGCCAGGGCTCCTCCTACAGAAACGTTGCCGCCGCGCTGGAAGACCTCGGCTTCGAATTCATCCGCACCGCCACGACACCCGACAACGCCACGCTGGTCGTGCAACTCGATAACCGCCGCTACAACCACTCGCAGGCGGATGGCATCGGCCTCGCGCTCGGCACCATCCGCGCACATGCGACGCCGGGCATCACGCGCATCGAGCTGTACCTCCACGTCTATGGCGTTCCGCAGCTGCACGTCGTGAGCGACGGCGACACGCTGCACATCGAACCGGTCAGCGAGGTCGCCAACGACGACACGCTCGCCTGGGACCAGGATCCCTCCAGCCTCGACGCCCTCGAGCTCGTCATCGAGCCCGTGCTGCGCACGGCGGTCGCCACGGAATACGGCATGCTCGACTACGCCGCTGCGCTGCGCGCCCGCCTCACCGCGCCGCTGGGCAAGGGCCTGCTCGCGCATCTGGCCGCCACCTCGCCGGCTGCATTGTCCGACGACTTTGGCGGCGGCGACGCCTTCGGCACCATCGCACCCAAGGGCGGCATCGATATCGCGCTGGGCCAATACCTGCACTCGCCCGCGCCCGGCTGGACCCTGCTGTGGAGCGCAGGCCAGGCGCGCGTGTTTCGCATCGGGGCGCGCACCGCGGCGCTCGACACGGCGTGGTCGCCGGGGCGCGGTGCGCACCGCGTTCGCGCCAAGCTGATGGCGATGGACACCGATTTCGGCCTGCGCGAAGTCGCGCTGGCCGGCTACACCTGGCTCGATGCGCGGCGCGATTACTCATGGAGCATCACCGGTGGCCGGTTTTTCGCCGGCGATTCCGGTGTGCGCGTGGACCTGGAGCGTTACTTCGGCGACGTGATCGCCGGCCTGTTCTGGAAATTCGCGAGTCCCGACGACCAGGCCGTGGGCGTGGCGATGTCACTACCGCTGACGTTGGGCCGTGACATGCGCCCGCGCGGGCTGCAGATCAAGGGCGCGCGCCGCTGGCAGCATTCGCTCGGCACAACGCTGAACGGCCCGGGCAACGCGACCAACCCGGAGGGCAGCAATCCGATACGGCCCCTGCTGCTGCACGAGCCGGTGCTGGACCTCGACCTCGAGCGCGATATCCACGATGGCGGTCGGCTGAATGCCGAGTATCTGCTCGATGAGACGGGGCGGATGCAGGAGGCGTATCAGCGTTGGGGTGGATGAGCTCTTCCGCGCCCTCGTGTCATCCCGCTTTTGTGTCATCCCGAGCGCAGCGAGGGATCCCTTATCCGGCGCCGAGGCAAGTGATCCCTCGCGGCGCTCGGGATGACACTACCCCACCCCCAATTCCTCCCAGTGCGGATTCAGCTCCGCGATCAGCGCCACTTTCTTCTCCCGGCGCCAACCCTTGATCTGCTTTTCGCGCGCAATAGCGTCCAGAACATCGCCGCACTCTTCAACGTAAACGAGCCGCGTGACGTTGTACTTCTTAGTGAAGCCGTCGACCAGCCTGGACTTGTGCTCACCGATGCGGCGTTCGAGGTCGTTGGTCACGCCGACGTAGAGCGAGCCGAAGTCGCCGGCCAGAATGTAGACGTGGTAGCTCCGGCTCATGTTGTTATTGCTTTCGAGCTCCGGGGCAGTATCGGCAGGTTTTTACGCAGTTGGCAAAAACGCAAGGGATCCCTCGCTTCGCTCGGGATGACAATTTGTCGACTACCCCTTGCGGCGCTCCATCATCACCCGCTCCCACCGCAGTGCCGAGCCAACGATGAAATCCAGGTCATCGTGCCGCGGCGTCCACCCCAGCACGCGCTTGATCCGGCTGGTGTCCGCGTAAAGCACCGGCGCATCCCCCGGTCGTCGTGGCGCGTCCTGCGTCGGAACGTCGCGGCCGCTGATGCGCTTCACCGAGTCGATCACTTCACGGACGGTGTGGCCGTGGCCATAACCACAGTTCAGCACCTCGCTCGCGCCGCCGCTGGCGAGGAAATCCAGCGCCATCAGGTGCGCTCGCGCGAGGTCTTCGACGTGGATGTAATCGCGCACCGCGGTGCCGTCCGCGGTCGCGTAGTCGGTGCCAAACACGCTCAGGCGCGGGCGCCGGCCCAGCGCCGTTTCGCAGGCGACCTTGATCAGGTGCGTCGCGTTGGCGGTGGCCTGGCCGATGCGGCCGCCGGGATCAGCGCCGGCCACGTTGAAATAGCGCAGCGCCACGTAGCGCAGCCCGGTGGCGGCGGCGGCGGTGTCGCGCAGCATCCACTCGCCCATCAACTTGGACGCGCCGTACGGATTGATCGGCGATGCCAGCGCGTCCTCGCGCACCGGCATCGTTTCGGGCAGGCCGTAGACCGCGGCGGTCGACGAAAACACGAAGCGCTGCACCCCGTGCTCCACGCACAGCTCCAGCAAGGCCTGCAGGTTGACGGTGTTGTTGCGGTAGTAGGCGAGCGGCTCGCGCACCGAGTCGGGCACGACGATGCTGGCGGCGAAATGCAGCACGGCGTCGAAGCGTCCCTGCGCGAGCACGGCGCTCACCCGCGGGCGGTCGCCGAGATCGGCCTGCACCAGTCTGCCGCCGAGCACCGCCCAGGCGTGGCCGGTGGAAAGGTTGTCGAGCACGGTGACTTCATGGCCGCCGTCGGTGAGCTGGCGCGCGACGTGGCTGCCGACGTAGCCCGCACCGCCGGTCACGAGGAGTCGCATGGTCAGGCCTTGACGACCTTCGCGCGGCGCCCCCGATAGACACCCCGCGTATCGACGATCAGGCGCGCGTGCCGCGCGATCAGCTTGTAGTCGAACGCGTCATGGTTCGTCGCCAGCAAGACCAGGTCGTAGCGGCGAAGTGAACGAGCCGTGAGCGCAACGCTCTTCATGTCGAACGCCGCTCGCCGGATGCGCGGAAAAACCGGGATGTGCGGGTCGGAGTAGTCGACGCGCGCGCCCAGCGACTTGAGCCGTTCGATCAGCTCCACGCCCGGTGACTCACGCATGTCGTCGACATTTTTCTTGTAGGCAATGCCCAGGACCAGGACTCGCGCGTCTCGCACGGGCTTGCCCGCGCGATTCAGTGCCGTGGTGGTCCGCTGGATGACCCAATCCGGCATCGCGTGGTTGATCTCGCCGGCCAATTCGATGAAGCGCGTGTGGAGCCCGAACTCGCGAGCCTTCCATGTGAGGTAAAACGGATCGATCGGAATGCAGTGCCCGCCGAGGCCCGGTCCCGGGTAGTAGGGCACGAACCCGAATGGCTTGGTGGCGGCGGCATCGATCACCTCGAACAAGTCGATACCCATGCGATCGCACACGATCTTCAACTCGTTCACCAGTCCGATATTCACGGCGCGGTGGATGTTCTCGAGGAGCTTGACCATTTCAGCGACACGCGTCGACGACACCGGCACCACCTGGTCTATGGCGCGCGAGTAGAGCGACACCCCGAGTCGCTGGCATGCCGGCGTTACACCGCCGACGATCTTCGGGATCGACCGCGTATCGAATGCCGCGTTGCCGGGGTCTTGCCGCTCGGGCGAAAAAACCAGGAAGAAGTCGCGGCCGGCCCGCAGGCCGGAGCGTTCCATGATGGGCTGGAGGATCTCCTCCGTGGTGCCCGGCCAGGTGGTGCTTTCCAGCGCAACGATCTGCCCGCGGCGCAGGTAGGGCGCAATCGCCTCTGCCGTCCTCACCACGAACCCGAGATCCGGCTCGCGGGACCGCGTCAAAGGCGTGGGTACACAGATGAGGAGGGCATCGCAGCGCTTGGCCTCGGCGAAATCCGTCGTTGCGGCAAAGCCCCGCCGACGCGCCTGGCGAACGTCGCTGCCGGAAATGTAATTGATGTAACTGTGGCCGCGCTGCAATTTCGCCACCTTGCGCGCATCGATGTCGAAACCGATCACTGGGTGGCCGGCTTCCGCAAACCGCAGGGCCAAAGGCAATCCGACGTAGCCGAGGCCAAGGATGCCGACGACGGCCCGGCCGCCTTCAATCCTCTCGCGCGCCTTGCGAGCGATGGATCCTTCCGCTGAAGGTCTCAAAATAGGGTCCGCCGCGAGTTCCCGAGATAGTCGAAGAAGAGTTTATGTCACGCGGCAACCCCGCACTCACGGTTCTCCGGGGCTGGTGCTGAGGGCGCGGATTTCGAATAAGCTCTGATTTGCGGCAAACCATTGGGGATCTTCAATGCGCACTGGGTGCTTCGGTCTGGCTCTACTGGCTTGTTCTGGTGCCGCTTCGGCGGGCGACCTGCCTGATGCGCGCTACGCGGATGGCAACGACTACGCGGGCCGCGTTTACTACAGCCTCGACTTCGGCGGCGCCGCAGCGCGGGCGCACAGCGTGGGCCTGCGCTTCGACAATATGGTCACAGCGCACCAAGGTGCGCCGGCCCTGTTCCAGGCCAGCTACTCGGGCGCGGGCGTACCGAGCGTCAAGCTGATGGGCAGCGACTTGAGGGGCATGGTCCTCGCCACGAGCGAAACCGAAGGAGGCAGGGGCGGGATCATGGGCCTTTCGCCGGGCCAGATCGCGGGACTCGCTTTCACGACCCTGGTTTTCGCCGGTATCGCCATTGAAGCCGTGGACGGCACCAAGGAACCGGTCGGTACGGGTGGCAGCTGATCTTTTTCCCGTTCCAGAATCATCAGGGCGCTGTCGAGAGACGGCGCCTTTTTTGTTTGGGTCGGCTGGCAGCGGTGGCGCTGGCAGCCTTGGGCAATGGCCCGGTCCGCGCCGACCTCGCGCTCAACGGGGCCACCGGGTACCTCGTGGTGCCTTCGGCCGAGGTTCAGCACATCGGGACGGCGGCAGCTGGATGGAGCCTGCATAACCCGCGAGCCGGGGTTTTCAATGACATCCAGAACTACTACCTGCAACTGGGTTTCTCCCCCAATTTCGAGTTTGCCGGTCGAGTCGCGGAAAGCGGCGAAGCCGGGGCTGGGGGGATTCGCGATCTGTCCCTCAACGCGAAATACCGCGTCGACCTGCCTTGGGGAATCGGGGTGGCGTTCGGGGCCATGGACATCGGCGGCGAGGCCCGCAACCTCCGCAGCACCTACGCCGTTGCAACCCTGCCCTGGCGCACGCTGCAGTTCAGCGCAGGTTTCGGAGTCGGTCCCGACGTCCTTGACGGCGCCTTTGGAGGACTGGAGTGGCGCCCCTGGCCGCTCCTCGGATTGGTGGCCGAACACGATGCCGAAAACGCAAATGCGGGCCTGAAGCTTGCGAGCCCTGAACTCGCATGGGGCCTGCGATTGGGCGCGACAGCGACGTGGCGGAAGCAGACCGAGGAGGCAGAGTTCGGAGCGCAACTGAGCTTTCCACTCGGACGTTCCGCTTCGACTTTCAGCGCTTCCTCCGCTCCTGCAAGCTCCGCACCCGACCCGGTTCCCGCTTCCGTCGCACCTGAAAACCGGGTGCCCTCCTACCCGGCGCTGCGCTCCGCCCTGCTCAGCCTCGGCTTCGAGCTGATCCGAATCGGCGAACGCTCCGGCACGGTGCTCGTGGTCGGACTCGAAAACCGCGTCTACAACCACTCCTCGGCCGACGTCGTCGGGGCGGCCCTTGCCGCGATGTCGCGCCACGGGGCTCCGGGCCTCGAGATCCTGGAATTGCACCTCCATCAGTACGGTGTGCCGCAGGTGACGATCACCGCGCCGGCCGCGCTGTACCGGGCGTTCCTCGACTCGCCCGGCGCGCACCTGCTGGCGTTGCGCGAAGCACTCGTCGCGCGCCAGGCAGCCCCGTCAGCCACTCCTGCTCCGGGCGAGCGGTCAGTGGTGTGGGAGCCCGTCGCCTCCGAAAGCCGCACGAATGTCGAGATCGTCATCGAGCCGGTGCTGCGCACCTTCGTCGCCACCGAGTCGGGACTGCTCGATGCGGGCCTCGGCGCGCGGGGACGCGCCACCGTGTTCCTGACTCGGGGGCTGCTGCTCAACGCGGGCCTGCAGGTGCCGTTGGTCGCAACCGACGATTTCCACGACGGTGGCAACTTCGAGGGCTTTGCCCCGGAGGCTGCGCTCGATGTGTTGCAACTGCAGTTCCTGCACAAGACCGGCCCGGGCTGGAGCTGGCTCTGGAGCGTTGGCCGACAGCGCATCTTCCAGGCCGACTGGAGCGCCCTGGGCCTCGAGCAGGCGTGGCTATCGCACGAGGGCGACCACCAGTTACGCGCGAAATTGCTGAGCCTGCATGGGATCGACAACAGCCGCATCGTCGCGCTCGCGGGCTACACGTGGTTCGACGCGGCGCGCGATTACTCGATCGGACTCACCGGCGGACGGTTCTATTCCGCGGACACTGGCGCACGCGTGGATCTTTCTCGCTATTTCGGCGACACGATCGCGACAGTGTTTGCACGCGCCGGCAGCCTGGATGACATCGCGGCGGGCGTGCAACTGTCGCTGCCGCTCACGCCGCGGCGCGATGCCGCGCCGTCAACGTGGCAAGTCAAGGGTTCGCGGCGCTGGGGCCACGGCGTGTCGACCACAGTGCACACGGCCGATGGCTCGAATGCGCTGCGTCCGCTGTTCCTGTTCGAGCCGGCGTCGGACCTCGACCTGCGACGAGATTTCCTGGATTCCGGCAGGTTGGGCCAGGACTACCTCCGGGATGAACTGCCGCGGATGCATGAGGCTGCGTTGGGGCTCTAGGCGCTCATCTCAGCGCAGGTCGATACGCCTGCACAAACTCCTGCGGCATGCGCTTGGGTTTGCCGCTCGCCAAATCCACGCACACCCAATGCGTACGCCCGCGCAGCACGGTGCGTTGGTCTTTCAGCCGGATGATCTGGTAAGCACGCCACATCGACAGCTTCTCGTCGTTTTCGTCGACCCAGGTGCCGAGCACGAGCTCTTCACCGACAAACGTCGCGGCCAGGTATTCGAGTTCGTGCTTGCGCGCGACGCAGCCGGCGCCGATGCGACGGTAGTCCGCCATCGTGAGACCCAGGCTCGCCGAGTGCGCCCAGGCAACGCGCTCGAGCCAGGACAAGTACACGACATTGTTGGTATGGCCGAACTCGTCGATGTCCGCGGGCTGAACGGTGACGGGCTGGGTGAAAGGACTCTGGACTTCCCAGTTCATGTCCGGATTCTAGGCAGCCGGCTTGAAGCTGCGCGCATCCGCCATTTTCCAGAACGTCGCATACACCGGGTGATCCGCCTGGTTGGTGAGCAAATCACCGGGCTTGACCCACTTGATGATGTTGCTCACGAGTCGCACCTCGTTCGGCGATACGCGCCGCACGATGTGATGCGGGCGCAATTCATTGGGATGGCCCAGCCCCGCCGCGCCCACCAGCTCGCCGAGCGCCTTCATCGTATTGCGATGGAAGTAATACACGCGCTCGGCCTTGTCCGCGGGGACCAGCGCGCGCTGGCGCAGTGCGTCCTGCGTGGTGACACCGGTCGGGCAATGCCCCGTGTGGCAGGCCTGTGCCTGGATGCAGCCGAGCGCAAACATGAAGCCGCGCGCAGAATTCACCCAGTCGGCGCCGAGCGCCATGATGCGAGCCACGTCGAATGCGCTGATGATCTTGCCGCTCGCGCCGACGCGGATCTTCGGGCGCAGGTTGAGGCCCACCAGCGTGTTGTGCACCAGCAGCAGGCCTTCCTGCAGCGGCGTGCCGACGTGGTCGGTGAACTCCACCGGCGCCGCGCCGGTGCCGCCCTCGCCACCGTCGACGACGATGAAATCGGGCGTGATGCCCGTCTCAATCATCGCCTTGCACATCGCAAAGAACTCCCACGGGTGGCCGATGCACAGCTTGAAGCCGGTCGGCTTGCCGCCGGACAGCGTGCGCAGCCTGGCGATGAACTCGAGCATCCCGACCGGCGTGCTGAACGCCGAGTGTGACGCCGGCGAGATGCAGTCCACGCCTTGCGCTACGCCGCGCGCTTCGGCGATCTCGGCCGTGACCTTGGGTCCCGGCAGCACGCCGCCGTGCCCGGGCTTGGCGCCCTGGCTGATCTTGAGCTCGATCATCTTCACTTGGGACGAGCGGGCGTTTTCGACGAAACGCTCCTCGCTGAAGGAGCCGTCAGGATTGCGGCAACCGAAGTAGCCGCTGCCGATTTCCCAGATCAGGTCGCCGCCCGGGGTGCGGTGGTAGCGGCTGATGCTGCCCTCGCCCGTGTCGTGCGCGAATTTACCCTTGAGCGCCCCGGTGTTCAGCGCCAGCACGGCATTGGCGGACAGCGCGCCGAAGCTCATCGCGCTGATGTTGAGCACCGAGGCGCTGTAGGGCTGCGCGCACGACTCGCCGATGGTGAGGCGAAAGTCGGTGTCCTTGATGTGCACGGGGTTGAGCGAGTGGTTGACCCACTCGTAGTCGGTCTCGTAGACGTTGAGCTGCGTGCCGTATGCGCGCTTGTCGATGACGTTCTTCGCACGCTGGTAGGCCAGCGAGCGCTGCGCGCGGGAGAACGGGATCTTCTCGGTGTCGGTCTCGAGAAAGTACTGCCGGATCTCGGGCCGGATGAACTCGAGGAAGAACCGCAGGTGCGACAGGATCGGGTAATTGCGCCGGATCGCCTGCTTGGACTGGAAGAAATCCAGCGTGCCGACGACGGCAAGGAAGCCGGCGACAAGTGTCACCAGGATCAGCGGCGGAAAGCGCGAGACGAGAAATAGCGAAGCCACGAATGCCAGCGAGCAGCCAGCCCAAAAGTAATAACGCGACGGAATCATCTAGTCTCCCGGCAGCTTCTGCAGTCAGTGTAGTGAGAAAACCCGACTGTGGGAGACGCCCTGGCCCCGACGGTTGTGCCATTTACATCGGGCCCAGGGGCCCTCCCACAGAATGGTCAGGTGCGAATTTCGACGCCGTGCCGGATATCGTCCGTCAGGATCTCGAACGCAGCGCGACTGCGACTCTCCAGTACCACCGCCTCCCGCCCCGGCCGACGCAACCGCACCCGGCAAGCCGCGAGCTTGCTGTTCAGGCACCACTTCTCACCGCCGGGCGGGTTGTAGTACTTCAAGCCGACGAACGCCTCGCGCTCGGCGTGGATGTTGCCGACGACCTCCACACCACCCGGCCCGCGCGCACGAAAGTGCCAGTCGAAGTACTGCACCTGTCCGTGCGCGCGCAGCGCCTGGACGATGCCGCGCAGCGCGTATTCGTCGCCGCCATGGCGCAGCACCAGCGGCGTGAGGCGCGGCGTCCAGATCGGTCCGAGCTTGATCTGCGCGGTAGCGACTTCGAGGAAGCTCTCGGGCGCTTGGTCGAAGCCGCAGACTTGGCCCCACGCGTAGCGGTCGGTGTGCTGGCTGCCCCAGTTGTGGTTCTGGCTGCCGGGCCAGTCCTCGATCCGGTGCGTTTCGCCGTAGACGTCGATTTCGCCGACGAATTTCGCCAGCGGCGCGGCGACCAGGCTCTTGGCTTTTGGCAGGCCCTTGTCGTACAGGTCGGGCGGCAGCAGGTACAGCGGTTTCTGACCACCGGTCCAGCTGAGGTTCCAGTTGATGCGGCAGTCGCGTGACTCGGCGGACCCGTGCGCTGCGCACGGCCGCAACGTGGCGCTGCCGATGCATACGCCGAGCCCGGTCCGGTCGAGGCTCACCTCCGCGATCGGCACCTCGGTTTTCGCCACCACGTGCCGCCCGCTCTCGCCGTCGAACCACACCGCCCACAATTCCCCGATCGCATCGCGCGGCCGCCCGACCGGGCTGAACACCGTGTACCGCACCCAGAACGCCAGCGGCCGCGAAGGATGATTCGCTCGCACGAAGTAGCTCTCGTAATGCCCTGCCACAGCCCCCGGCTCGAAGCGCGCGTGGTTGAAGTCGTTTTCAATCATGAGAGAAGTCTAATGCCCCGCGGCACGC
>DATLBT010000045.1:0-44398 GCA_035526825.1 Verrucomicrobiia bacterium
GCGGCCCATCGCCTCGCGCGCCGCCGCATCCTGGAACAGCGCGGCGAGCGCCGGTTCGATCCCCATTGCGCCGTCGACCTGCCGCGCGGCACCGCTCTGCAGCAACAGCGAGCGCGCCTGCTCGAAGTTGTACATGTGCGGACCGAACAGCACCGGCAGCCCGAGCGAGGCCGGCTCCAGGACGTTGTGGCCGCCAACGTCGACGAGGCTCCCGCCGACGAATGCGATGTCCGCGGCGGCGAAGTACATCGGCAGTTCGCCCATGCTGTCGCCGAGCAGAACCTGCAGTTGAGTGAGGTCGGCCTGCGGCGGTAACGGCGCTGGCGCGCCCGGCGCGAACGCGGCCGGCAATTCGATGCTGCTGCGGCGGCGAAAAGCGAGGCCGGATCGCTCGATGACTTGTGCCACGTCGTCGAAGCGTTGCGGATGCCGCGGCACCAGCACCAGCACCGCATCCGGCTGGCGCTTGAGCAGGATGCGGTGCGCGCGCAGCGCGGCCTCCTCTTCGCCCGCGTGCGTACTCGCCGCGATCCACACCGGTCGCTTCTCGCCCCAGCGCCAGCGCAGCGCGTGGCCGACCCGCAGCATTTCTTCCGGCATCTCGAGGTCAAACTTGAGGTTGCCGAGCACTTGCACGTGCTCGGGATCCGCGCCGAGTTCACGGAAGCGCTGCGCATCGGCATCGCTCTGCGCGGCGATGGCCTTGCAGTCGGCCAGCGTGGATTTCGCGAACCCTCGCAAGCGGCGGTAGCCGGCGAACGAGCGCGGCGACAGCCGCGCGTTGGCGATGATGATCGGGACTCGCTGTTTCGCCAGCGCGCGGAACAGGTTCGGCCACAACTCGGTTTCCATGACGATCGCGCGGCGCGGGCCGGTGCGACGCAGGAAACGCTCCACCGCGCCGGGCAGGTCATATGGCGCGTAACGATGATGGACGGCATCGCCGAGCGCCGCGCGCACACGCTCGGAGCCGGTGGGCGTGGTCGTGGTCACCAGCACCGAGCCCGGGTGCTTGTCGAGCAACCCGCGGATCAGCGGCAGTGCCGCGAGCGATTCGCCGACCGATACGGCGTGCACCCACACGGCGACGCCCTCCGGCAGCTTTGGCCCGAAGCCGAAGCGCTCGCCAATGCGATGCCAGTACTCGCGCTGCTTGAGGCCGCGCCACAAAAGGCGCAGCAGCACCACGGGCGTCGCGAGGTACAACAGCACGGTGTAAAGAAGCCGCATCGCGCAAAGATACAATGCCGGCCCATGAACGCGCCCCCGTTCCAGGCCCGCTTTCTCGGCCCGCGCTACTGGCCGACCTGGTTTGGCGTCGGCCTGCTCAAGCTGCTGTGCTGGCTACCGTTACCGGTGCTGATCGCGCTTGGCGAAGGCCTCGGCTGGTGCATCGGCCGGTTGATGAGCAAGCGTCGTTACGTGGTGCGGGTGAACCTCAAGCTGTGCTTTCCGCACCTCGAGCGTGACGCGCTCGAACGCGACGTCGATGCGCATTTCAAGGCGCTTGGCGCCGGCATCTTCGAGGCGTGCCTCGGCTGGTGGGCGCCCAACTGGCGCATGCGCCGCTGGGGCGAGGTCGTGGGGCTCGAACACCTCGATGCCGCGCAGAAGGCCGGCCACGGCGTGCTGCTGCTCACCGGCCACTTCACGACCATGGAACTCGGCGCACGCTACATCGCATTGCAGCGCCCGTTCCACGCGATGTACCGGCCGCTCAACAATCCGCTGGTCGATTACTTCATGCATCGGTGGCGCCAGGACAAGTCGGGGCTGCCGGCGCTGCCGCGCGAAGACTTGCGCCAACTGGTCAAGGCGCTGCGTGGCGGTCGCGGGATCTGGTACGGGCCCGACCAGACGCTCGATTTCAAGAACAGCGTGTGGGTGCCATTCTTCGGCGTGCCGGTGCTGACCATCACCGCAACGTCCCGCCTCGCACAACTGGGCCGGGCCAAGGTCGTGCCGTACTTCCCGGCGCGCGTGAATGGCCGTTACCGCGTGACCATCCTTCCGGCTCTGGAGAATTTCCCCAGCGGCGACGACGAAGCCGATGCGGCGCTGATCAACCGCACCATCGAGCAGGGCGTGCGCATGGCGCCGGCGCAGTATTTCTGGGTACACCGGCGCTTCAAGTGGCGCCCGCAAGGCGAGAAGGACGTTTATGACGGGCGCTGAGCCAGCAGCGCCGAAAATCTCGGCGGTGCTGATCAGCCTCGACGCGCAGGCCCACTTGCGCGAGTGCCTTGCGGCGCTCGCCTGGTGCGACGAGGTCATCGTGCTCGACAGCGGCAGCACCGATGCCACCGCGGCGATCTGCGCCGAGTTCGGCGTGCGCTTCAGCACCAGCCCGGACTGGCCCGGCTTCGGCCCGCAGAAGAATCGCGCGGTGGCGCTGGCGCGCAACGACTGGATCTTCTCGATCGACACCGACGAGATCTGCACGCCGGCGCTGTGCGCGCAGCTGCAGGCCGCTGCGCGCAGCGCGATCCAATCGGCGTACGAGATGCCGCGCCGCTCGAGTTTCTGCGGCCATTTCATGCGCCACGGTGGCTGGTGGCCGGACTACGTGACGCGCCTGTTCCGGCGCGGCGCCGCGCGCTTCTCGGACAGCCTGGTGCACGAGCGCGTCATCGTCGAGGGCCCCATCGGCCGGCTCACCGAGCCCCTGGTCCACTACACCTACGACACGATGGAGCAAGCGCTGGCGAAAGCCGAGCGGTATGCGTCGGTCGGGGCGCAGCAGGCGTACGCCGCGGGCAAGCGCGCCGGTCCGCTCACGCCGGCGCTGCGCGGCGCGTGGACGTTCATACGTACATACGTGATCCGCCTCGGCTTCCTCGACGGCCAGGCGGGGCTGATGCTCGCGCGCTACAACGCGCACACGACGCGGCTGCGCTATCGGAAGTTGCGGCAACTCGCCTTGGCGCGCTGACCGCTCTGTGGGAGGGCCCCTGGGCCCGACGGCCAGGGCCGCTTCCACAGACAGGTCGACTCCCACCGACCCGTCAGAACCATTTCCTTACCACCTGGCGCGCTTGCGCGAAGGCAACCGTATTCGGCCGCGACGTATCCACTACCTTCGATTCCGTCGAGCACAAATTCACCAGTTCACCGCCGTCGACGCGATCGAACACTGGCACCGATGGCCCGTACAGCGTCAGCGTCCGCACGCCGAGCGCGACTGCGAGGTGGGTGAGCCCGGTGTCGAGCCCGACGACGAAGCGGGCGCCGGCGATGCAGTCGGCCAGTCCTGCAATGTCGAGCCGCGGCAGCACCTCGGCGTCGGCCGCCCCGGCGATGCGCTCGGCGCGGGCCCGTTCTTCGGCGCTGCCGAATGGCACCAGCACGCGCAGCCCCGCGCCGCGAACCTCGCGCGCCAGCGCCTGCCAATGTTCCTCGGGCCAGAGCTTGCTGGGCCATGCGGCGCCGTGGAGAAAGATCGCGTACGGCGCGCCGGCTGGCGGTGCAAAGCGCGCGCGATCGATGCCGAACGCCGCCGGCGTTGCCGGTCGCGCGTAGCCCAGCGCATCGGCGAACAGCTGGCGCAACTGCTCGACCTCGGTCAGGCGCAAATCCACCGGGATGCGGGTGTGGTAGGCCAGGCTGGCAAGCCCTTCGCGCGCGCTGCGAAAGCTGCGCCCCGCAAGGCGACCCCGGGCTTGGCGCGCGAGGAACGCGCTTTTCAGCAACCCTTGCGCATCGAGCACCAGGTCGTAATCGACCTCGCGCAGTCCTCCCCGGAAACGCCCCCACTCGCCGCTGGCGCGGACCTGGCGCAGCGACTTGCGCCAGCGCCGCATCGCGCAGGGAATGACCTTGCGCACCGCCGGGTGCCAGGCGGGAATCGCGGCGTAGGCTTCCTCCACCAGCCAGTCGCAGCGCAGCCCCGGAATGGCGCGAACCGCGTCGGTCAGGGGTGCGAGGGCGTGGATGATGTCGCCTAGCGACGAAGTCTTGACCAGCAGCAGCTGCATGAAATTCTTGTCGCCGGTGGCTAAGGCGCTGATATATTAGTCACCTTCTCGGGAAATCCGGTCGGGGCTTCAAATTTATGCGTGGAATCAAGCTGCTGGGTCTGGCATGGCTGGCTGTGGCCGCTGCTCCGCTGTACGCGGCGTCGCCCGCGGTGGACGAGGCCACGACACTCATCAACAAGGGCCAGTTCGAGCAGGCGCTGCAGCGCCTCGATGGACACCTCAAGTCGGCGCCGCAGGACGCCGAGGCGCGCTTCACGCGCGGCCTCGTGCTGGTGCGCCTCAACCGCAACGACGACGCCGCCAAGGCTTTCTCCGAGCTGACGCGCGACTACCCGCAACTGCCCGAGCCGTACAACAACCTCGCGGTCATCTACGCGCAGCAGGGCGACTACGACAAGGCGCGCGATGCGCTGGAGTCGGCGCTGCAGACGCACCCGAGCTATCCGGTCGCCCATGAGAACCTCGGCGACATCTACGCCGCGCTGGCGGCCGCCGCCTACAACCGCGCGCTTTCGCTGGATGGCGGCAACGCCGGCGTGCGCGCCAAGATCAGCCTCATCAACCAGCTCGACAGCCTCGCCGACAGCGGCGCCACCGTCGCCGCGCGCGGCCCGGCGCCCGCAACGGCGGAGACCGGCCCGGCCATCAGCATCAACCAGGCCTCGATCGCAGAAGTCGTGCAGGGCTGGGCGGCGGCGTGGTCCAACAAGGATGTCGAGAAGTACCTCGGCTACTACGCGCCGAATTTCGCACCCGAGGGCGGCGCGGCGCGCCAGGCCTGGGAAGCGCAGCGCCGCGCCCGCATCGTCAAGCCGAAGGAGATCAAGGTCGCCGTTTCCGAGCTGAAGGTGCAGCCGCTTGCGGCGGACCGCGTGCAGGCGACCTTCCAGCAGGACTACGCCTCCGACGTCCTCAGTAACCGCTCTGGCAAGGTGCTCGAGCTGGTCCAGGTCCAGGGCCAGTGGAAGATCCGGCGCGAGTACAGCCGCTGATCGAATGAAGTCAGGAGTCACCCGCGCCGCCCTGCTGGCGCTGTGCGCGCTGAGCGCGCCGGCCTCCGCGGCCACGCCAGCCGAACCGCATCCCGAGCACCAGTTGCTCTCCGCGATCGACGACCTCAACGCCGGTCGCGTCGACGCGGCGTGGACCGCGCTCGACCAGCTGGTGAAGCGCCAGCCCAACTTCCGGCTCGCGCGACTGTTCCATGGCGAGTTGCTCGCCGCGCGCTCGGGCCGACCCGCCAGCGATGCCACGGAGCCAACCGGAGCCGACGCGCAAGGCCTCGCCGACGAGGCGCAACTGCGGCTCGCGCAGTGGCGCGAACGCATTCCCGATGGCGCGATGCCCGACGTCATCCTGCAACTGTCGAAGGGCCACCCGCACGCGGTGATCGTCGACCTGCCGCGCTCGCGCCTGTTCCTGGTCGAGAACACCCGGGACGGCATGAAGGTCGTCAAGAGTTTCTTCGCCTCGATCGGCAAGGGCGGCTGGGGCAAGCGCAGCACCGGTGACAACCGCACGCCGGTCGGCGTCTATCACGTCACCGGCTTCCTTACCGACCAGAGCCTGCCCGAGCTGTATGGCGCCGGCGCGTTCCCGGTGAGCTACCCCAACGTCTGGGACCAGAGGCTCAAGTACACCGGCTCCGGCATCTGGCTGCACGGCGTACCGCGCGAGACCTTCAATCGCCTGCCGCGATCAAGCGAAGGCTGCGTGACGCTGGCCAACGGCGACCTGCTCGAGCTCAAGCCCTACCTCGTGCGCGGCGAAACGCCGGTGGTGTTCACCGATTCGCTGAGCTGGCAGGCGAAGGAAAAGGGCTGGGATCGGCGCGCCGAGTTCCTCGAGCAGATCGAGGGCTGGCGCGCGCGCTGGTCGGAACTCGACACCGAAGGCTACCTCGCCTACTACGCCGACGACTTCGAGACCGAAGGCATGAACAAGCAGGCGTTCACGCAGCACAAGCGCCGCGTCAATGCTGGCAAGAAGAAGATCGACGTGCAGCTCGAGGGCGTGGACTTGTTTCGCTATCCGGGCGGCGACGGGCTCATGCTGGCGCGCTTCACCCAGCAATACCGCAGCAGCAATTACGTGAAGAGCAGCGACAAGTACCAGTTCTGGCGGCGCAGCGCCGACGGCACCTGGCGGATCGTCAAGGAGTCCAGTCGCTGAACAGCGGCACGCCGGGCGCCAGCGTGGTGCCGGCGGTGGCGCGCCAGGGTTCGCGGTAGAGCGGCGAGGCTTTCAGCGGCGATCCTTCCGGCAGGTTTTCGTCGAGCCACGCGAGCATGTCGCCCCATAGCCGCGCGCTCTGCGCCGGGTTCGGGATCAACCCCGCATGCGGCAGTTCCAGCGTGATGACCGGCACGCCGAGGTAAACGCCGGCGTAGTTGCCGAGCGATCCCGGGTAGGCGCCGAGCACGCGCAGCCGCAGGAAGCCGAGCTTCTGCGGCGGGTCCTGCGGGCCGTCGTAATCGAGGATGCCGTACGGCGCGTGCACCGTGACGATGGCATGCGGGCGAAAGCGCTCGATGTGTCGAGTGAGCCAGCGTGTTTCGGGCTCGGACAGCGGCGTCCTGCCCGGGAAGCGTCGCGGATCCCGGCCGGTGCGGCGCTCCCAGTACGGCAGCGCAGTCTCGTTCCAGTCCGGCGTCGGAAAATTGCGGTTGAGGTCCACGCCGCTGGCATTGGTGCGGGTTTCCGGAACCTTCAGCAGTCCGTCCGGATTCAGGCACGGCACGATGCGCCAGTAGAACGGCTGGAAGCGGTCGTTGGCGAGCTGCTTCATCCACTGGAACACGATGCTGACCGACGAAAACTCGTCGCCATGGATGCCGCCGAGCAGCAGGATGCGCTGGGTGTTGCCCTGCGGCCGCTGCGAACGAATGTCACGCCACAGGATCGGCTGGCCCTCGACCGTGCCGGTCAGGCTGCTGCGCAGCCCCGCGTCGAGGCAATCCTTCGTCGCGATGCTGGCGAGGCGATTGCCGATCAGCTCGCAGGCGCGCTCGATCGAACTCAGCGGGGGTATTTCCACGGCCAGCACTGCTGGCGCGAACAAGGCGGCGATCAGCGCCGCGCAAGAGAACGCCCTCAGCGCGATTTTTTGCGCTCCTTGCGCGCCTGTTCGACCAGGAAGTCGGTGACGGCCAGCATTTCCTTGGACCCGCCACCGGCGCGGGGGCTGACCCAGTAGCGTCCCTCGACGATCATGCCGGGCACGCTGGTGATGCCCATCTGCTCGATGACCTGCTCCGCGGCGCGGACGCGCCCATCGATCGGGAAACTCTTGTAGACACCGTCGAAATCCGCGGCCGGTACGCCGGTCGCCGTCGTGAACAGCGTGCGCAGATCCTCGGTGCTGCTCATGAGCTTGCCGCCGCCATGGATCGCGCCGAACAGCGCGCGGTGGAACTTGTCGAACTGCCCCATCAAATGCGCGGTGAACATCGCGCGGTTGCGCAGCTCGTTGGCCTCGGAACCGAGCGTATGCGGGATGCGCAGGAAATTGACGTCAGCCGGCTTCTTGTCGAGCCATGCGCTCAGCGCCGGCTCGAACTGGAAGCAGTGCGGGCAGCTGTACGCGAACACTTCCATGACCTCGATCTTGTCGGGGTCCGACGTGGGCTGCACGGCGCGCACGGCCTTGTAGTCGCGGCCGAGCTGGTACTTGGGCGGCGCCTCGGCGGCGCTGCAGGCCAGCGGCAGGAGGGCGGACAGCGCGATCATCGCGCGAGCGAGAAGCTTCATGGATTGATTCCTCAGAAATGCACGACGCCTTGGCGTCAATGCAACCCGTTGATGTACGAGGCGAGCGCCTCGATTTCGGCGTCGGTCAGTCGTGCGGCGATGGTCGCCATGGCTTGCAGGTTGGCGTTCGGGATCGGCGCGCCGGCAAGTCCGCGCAACTGGCGCAGCGCACCCGCGGTGTACTTGGCGTGCTGGCCGCCAATGCGGGGATAGCCCGCGCCCGCGTTGCCGTTGCCCTGCGGGCCGTGGCACGCGAGGCAAGCGGGCACGCCGCGCGAAGCATCACCCGCGCGGTACAGCTTTTCCGCGACTTTCACCGCGTCGGGGCTGCCGACGCCGGGTTTGGCCTTCTGCTGCGAAAAATAAGCGGCGAGATCCTTCATGTCCTGCTCGGACAAGGGCTGCGCCTGCGCATTCATGACCGGGTTTTTGCGATCGCCGCTCTTGAAGTACTTGAGTTGCTCGCTGATGTAGCGCGCATGTTGGCCGGCGAGCTTGGGCCACTCGGGATTGGCGCTGTTGCCCCCCGGACCGTGGCACGCCACGCAGGTCGCCGCCTTGGCCGCGCCCGCCTCGGCATTGCCGCCGGTGAAAGGCTCGGTCGTGGCCTCCTCGGCCATCGCGGAACCGCCGCACAGCAGTGCAGCGACCAGCAGAACACGCTTCATGCAAGACTCCCTAAACTTGCGCAAAATCTTACACCAAGCGTTTGAACCGATGCTTAATCGTTTTGCCTGCGCCCGCTTCCTGATGTCGGGCGCCAACCTCGACGACCTGCCCGCGGGCGATCGACCCGAGGTTGCGTTCGCGGGGCGCTCCAATGCGGGCAAATCAAGCGCGCTGAATCGCTTGTGCGCGCAGAAAGGGCTGGCGCGCGTGAGCAAGACCCCCGGGCGCACGCAATTGCTGAACTATTTCGAAATTGCCGAGGGCTGGCTGGTCGACTTGCCGGGCTACGGCTTTGCCCAGGTCCCGCGGGGCGTGCGTGACGCCTGGGGCGAACTGGTCACGGGGTATATCCAGTCGCGGGAGACGCTGCGGGGGCTCGTGCTGGTGATGGATGCGCGACATCCGTTGACGCCGTTCGATCGGCAGATGCTGGCTTGGGTGGCTGCGCAGCATTTGTCCTGCCATGTGCTGGTGACCAAGGCCGACAAGTTGAGATTTGGCGCAATGAAAAAAACGCTCGCGGAGGTCAAGGCGGCGATGCCGATGCTGCATGCGCAGGCGACGGTGCAGATGTTTTCTTCTGAGACGAGCATGGGGTTGGATGAGGCGCGCGCTCGGATCCTTGAGATGGTGGTCAAAGAAGACTGACTTCTGGCGTGCCCTGCTGCATCGCGCTGCGCGTGGACTGTGGTTTTTTTGTGGGTGGGCGCGTCGGCAAAAAAAAGTGCCCGGTGACTCGGGGGAGAATCACCGGGCAACTGTTCCGGCTTTGGGGGTGCCGGAGCTCCGTCCAGGGAGTGAAGACGGAGGACGTCGGGGGAGACGTCGATGTATCTGACCGGACCCCAATGGTTTGGTTCACGGGTAAAAAGTTCAACGCTACCCGCTGGTTGCGCTGCCTTTTCCGCTGTGCGCGTCGTCCCAATTTGCACCGATGCCGTAGTCGGCGGCGAGCGGAACCGACAGTTTGAAAATCCTGCACATGCGCTGCGCCAGTTGCGGCGCCAACGCCTGTAGCGGCTGCGTGGGACCTTCGAAAACGAGTTCGTCGTGCACCTGCATGATCATCGACACCGGGTGCCGGCCATCGCGGATGAAGCGGTCGAGGTCGATCATGGCGAGCTTGATCAGGTCGGCGGCGGTGCCTTGCAGCGGTGCGTTGATCGCGGTGCGCTCGGCGTACTGGCGCTGCGCGCCATTCTTGGAGCGGATGTCCGGCAGGTAGAGGCGCCGGCCGAGCAGTGTCTCGACGTAACCCTTCGCGCGCGCCTGCTCGCGCGTGTTGTCCATGTAGGCCTTCACGCCTAGATAGCGCGCAAAGAACGTGTCCATGTACGTCTGCGCCTCGGCGCGCGGCACGGACAGCTGCTTGGCGAGGCCGAAGGCGGACATTCCGTAGATGAGGCCGAAGTTGATCGCCTTCACCGCCCGCCGCTGGTCGCTGGTGACCTGCTCCAGCGGCACGCCGAATACTTCTGCCGCCGTCGCCTTGTGGATGTCGTGGCCGCTGTTGAATGCCGCGGTCAGGCGCGCATCGCCGGACAGGTGCGCCATGAGGCGCAGCTCGATTTGCGAATAATCGATCGACAGCAGGCTGTGGCCCGGCGCCTGCGGGACAAAAGCCTGGCGAATGCGGCGGCCCTCGGCGGTGCGCACCGGGATGTTCTGCAGGTTCGGGTCGTTCGATGACAACCGGCCCGTTGCGGCGACGGCCTGGCCGTATGAAGTGTGGATGCGCCCGGTCTTCGGGTTGATCGCGAGCGGCAAGCTCTCCGTGTAAGTCGAGCGCAGCTTGGACAGCGCACGCCAGTCGAGGATCTTGCGCGGCAGCGCGTGTTGCTCGGCAAGTTGCTCGAGCACGTCTTCCGCGGTCGACGGCTGGCCTTTCGGCGTCTTTGCGAGCACCGGCAGCTTCAAGCGGTCGTACAGGATCTGCTGCAGCTGCAGCGGCGAGCCGAGGTTGAACTCGCCTCCCGCTTCACGGTATGCATCCGCCGTGAGCTGCGCCATGCGCTCGCCCAGCTCGTGGCTGATCCGCTGCAGCAATTTTCCATCGACGTAGACGCCGTTTTGCTCGATGCGCGCTAACACCGGCACCAGCGGCATCTCCACGGTCTCGAACACCTTCAGCAGCGCCGGCACCTCTGAGACGCGCGGAAACAGCGCTTGGTGCAGTCGCAGCGTGATGTCGGCGTCCTCGGCGGCGTATGCGGCGGCCTGTTCGACCGGCACCTGGTTGAAGCTGACCTGCGACTTTCCCTTGCCCGCGACGTCCTGGAACGTGGTGGTCTTGTGGCCGAGATGCTGCGCGGCCATCGAATCCATGTCGTGGCGCCAGCCGGCGGCGTCGAGCACATACGACTGGAGCATCGTGTCGAAGGCGATGCCCTGGACCTCGATGCCGAAGCGCTTCAGCACGTTGAGGTCGTACTTCATGTGCTGGCCGACCTTGGGCAACTGCGGATCCTCGAGCAGCGGCTTGACCCGTGACAACACCCGCTCGGCAGGCAACTGCTGCGGCGCACCGAGGTAGCGATGGTCGAGCGGCACGTACCATCCATGGCCCGGCTCGATCGCGAACGACAGGCCAACCAGGTGCGCGCGCATCGAATCGAGCGCGTCGGTTTCGGTGTCGAACGCGACCAGTGCCGCGCCCTTGAGCCTGGCAATCATGGCGTCGAGCGCCGCCTCGTCGAGCACAATCTCCGCGCGCGTCCGCAGGCCCTCGGTCGGCAGGGCTACCGGCGCGGGCGTCGTCGCGGGCGCATCACCGGTGGCCGCGTTCGACGGCACGGCGTTGATCTCGTCGAGCAAACGATTGAAGCCCATGCGCCGATAAAACTCCGCGAGCCTGGCCTTGTCCGGCTGCGCCGGCTTGAGGTCGTCGAGCGCAACCGGCATCGACAGCTCGCAGCGGATCGTGACGAGTTGGCGCGCCAGCGGGATCGTCGGCAGCGCTTCGCGCAGGTTTTCGCCGACCTTGCCCTTGACCTCGCCGGCGCGCTGCAGCAGCGCATCGAGCGACCCGAATTCCTCGAGCAGCTTCACTGCGGTCTTCGGGCCGACGCCCTTGACCCCGGGAATGTTGTCCGAGGTATCGCCGATCAGCGCGAGGTACTCGGTGATCTGCGCTGGCATCACGCCGAACTTCTCCTTGACCTCCGCCGGGCCGAGCGTGCGCGACTTCATCGTGTCGAGCAGCTGCACGCGCTCGTCGACGAGCTGCGCCATGTCCTTGTCGCCAGTCACGATCAGCACGGGGATGCCGCGCTCGCGCGCTTGGGAGACGAGTGAGCCGATGACATCGTCGGCTTCCTCGTTCGGCAGCGTCACGGTCGGCAGCCCCATGTACGCGATCCAGTCCTTCACGTGGGGAAACTGCGAGGACAGGTCCTCGGGGGTTTCATCGCGCGTCGCCTTGTACTCGGCGTACAGCGTGTTACGAAAGGTCTCGCCGGGCGGATCGAAGACCACGCCGATGCGTTCGGGGGCGTAATCCTTCAGCAGCTTGCGGATCATGTTGGCGAAGCCGAGCACCATGCCGGTCGGTTCGCCCTGTGCGTTGCGCAGGTTGGCCTGCGACAGCCCGAAGTACGCCCGGTAGAGCCAGTTGGAGCCGTCGATGAGGATCAGCGGCTTCATGAAAATTAGGGACGCACACCAATTACGAATTGAAGCGAGCAGTCGGGCGCGCGTTGGGATAATTGGTGTGCGTCCCTATTTTTCATGGCAGCAGCGCTTCGCCGCGCGTGAGGTCATCCAGCGACTCCCGCGCGCGCACCAGGTGGATCTCGCGACCGTCGACCATGACTTCGGCCGCGCGCGGACGGCTGTTGTAGTTGGAGCTCATCGTGAAGCCGTACGCGCCAGCGGTGCGCAACGCGAGCAGGTCGCCGGTCACCAGCGCGAGCTTGCGATCGCGCGCGAGCCAGTCTCCGCTTTCGCATACGGGGCCGACGAGGTCCCAGGTGTGCACAGATGCGCCGCTGTTCTCCTTGACCGGCACGACCGCGTGCCACGCGTCGTACAGCGAAGGCCGCAGCAGGTCGTTCATGGCCGCATCGACGATCGCGAAATTCTTCTCGGCGCCGGGCTTCAGGTACTCGACACGCGTCAGCAGCACGCCCGCGTTGCCGGCGATTGCGCGCCCCGGCTCCAGATACAGCTTCAGCGCGCGGCCGCGCAAGCGCTCACGCACTGCCTTGGCGAGGTCGGACGGCGACGGCGGATTTTCCTGGTCGTAACGCACACCGAGGCCGCCGCCGATGTCGAGGTGCTTGAGCGGGATGCCGAGCTGCTGGAGCCGATCGACCAGCGCCAGCACGCGATCGAGCGCATCGAGGAAAGGCGACAAGTCCTGGAGCTGCGAGCCGATGTGGCAGGCCACGCCCGCGAGCTCGATGCCGGGGAGCTGGCTGGCGACGACATAGAGCCGCTCGGCCTCGGCGATCTCGACGCCGAACTTGTTTTGCTTGAGGCCGGTGGAGATGTAGGGGTGGGTCTTCGGGTCCACGTCCGGGTTCACGCGCAGCGAGACCGGCGCGCGCTTCTTCGTCGCGGCCGCGATCTCGGACAGGCGCAGCAACTCGGCTTCCGACTCCACGTTGAAGCAGTGGATGCCGGCCAGCAGAGCCTGGCGCATTTCGGCCGCGCTCTTGCCGACGCCGGAAAACACGATGCGGCGCGGATCGCCGCCGGCTTTCAGCACGCGCGCGAGTTCGCCGCCCGAGACGATGTCGAAGCCGGCGCCCAGCTTTGCCAGCACCTGCAGCACGGCGAGATTCGAATTCGCCTTCACCGCGTAGCACACCAGGTGCTCGCAGCCCTCGAGCGCCTGGTCGAAGGCCTTGTAGTGGCGCGTCAACGTCGCGCGAGAGTAAACGTAGGTGGGCGTGCCGTGGCGGCGCACGATGTCGGCAACCGCAACGTCCTCGGCGTGCAGCTGGCCGCCGCGGTACTCGAAGTGGTCCAAGGGGTTAGTCCTTCTTCTTCTGGTCGGCGGGCACCGAAACGTCCGCCGGGCCGGGCGCCACCGTCTCGGGCGCGGCCGGTGCCGGCGGCTCGGCCGGCAGGTAAAGGTCGCCCGCTTGCCCGCAGGCGGCGAGCAGCAGCGAGGTCAGCAGGATGAGTGGGCGCATGGGGTCGTGTAAGGTGCGGCCGCGCATTCTAACTTTTCGAAATACTGCCCACATGAAGACCGAAAAACGCGACGACGCCGTCGTGCTGCATCCCGCATCCCCGGCAAAGGCCGCCGTGGTCTGGCTCCACGGCCTCGGCGCAGACGGCAATGATTTTGCGCCGATCGTGCCCGAACTCGGCCTGCCCGCCGACCTGCCGGTGCGGTTCGTGTTCCCGCACGCGCCGGTGCGCCCGGTATCGATCAACAACGGCATGCGGATGCGCGCCTGGTATGACATCACGCCGAACATGCGCCAGCAGGATGACGCGGGCATCCGCGACGCCGAGCGCATCGCGACACACTTCATCGAGCAGGAGGTACGCGGCGGCATCCCGTCCCATCGCATCGTGCTCGCGGGTTTTTCGCAGGGCGGCGCCATCACGCTGCACACCGGCCTGCGCTATCCCCAGCCGCTGGCCGGACTGCTCGCGTTGTCGACCTACCTGCCGCTGCCGGAAGCCTTTGCGGTGGAAGCCAAACCCGCGCGCCGCGACACGCCGATCCTGATGTGCCACGGCACGCAGGACGGCATGCTGCCGCTGCAGCTCGGCGCGTGGAGCCGCGACGTGCTCAAGGAAGCCGGTTTCGACGTGACCTGGAAGGAGTATCCGATGCAGCACCAGGTCTGCCCCGAAGAGATCGAGGACATCGGGGCATGGCTCGGCCAGAGGCTCGACCCGGGCCGAAGCTGATATTGTTGTCGTGACGGAACCAAAACGACCTTCGGCGCTCTTATGTCGCGGGACAACAAGACCATGACCATCATCCGTGAAGTCCCCGCGAGCAACGGCCGACGCGCTTTCTGGGGTGAGATTGCCCCTTGCGAGCACCTGGTGCAGTTGTACGAGCAAGAGGGCGCCTTCCTCGATTCGCTCGAGGGTTTCGTGGCCGACGGCATTTCCAGAGGCGAGAGCGTGATCGCCATTGCCACCGCTAGCCATTTGCAGGCGCTCGATGCGCGCCTCGCCGCGCGCGGCATCCCGGTCGAACAAGCCCGTGCCGAGGATCGCTACATCCCGCTCGACGCGGCCGACACGCTGTCACGGTTCATGGTGCGTAACTGGCCGGACGAGGGACTGTTCCGCACGCTGGTCGCCGACCTGCTCAAGCGGGCGCGGGCCGGTGAGCGCAGGGTCCGCGCGTTCGGCGAGATGGTGGCAATCATGTGGGCGCGCGGCGAGCACGGCGCGACGGTCAACCTCGAGCACCTGTGGCATTCGCTGTGCAAGAGCGAGGACTTCGCGCTGTTCTGCGCGTATCCCAAAAGCGGCTTCACGCAGGACGCGCAATCGTCGATCGACCAGATCTGCGCCAGCCACTCGCGCGTGGTGCCGGCCTGAATCACCGTTCTATCGTGTAGAGCACGTCCCCGCCCTGCTGGACGCCGGATTCGCCGACGAGCTTGAAACGCCGGCCGATGTCGTACTGCAGCCGGAAGAAATGACCCGGCTGGAAAAGCCCATAGCCGTAGCTGACGAACAACTTTGGCGACAGGTACTTTCCGATCGTGAAACGCGCGAGATCGGCCGTCTCGCCAGGCTTGCTGCCCAGCGAGACTTCGTCGAGGCCGAGCCGCGGCGCGAGGCGTCCCGCCAGGTAGTCGCCGCCCGTCAGCCCCAGCGAAAACGCCGCGCCCGATAGCTGCGTGCGCTGGTGGCTATTGAGCGTACTGGTCAACGAGCGGCCGAGCACGAGCCAGGACAACTGCTCTTCCTGCGTCATGGCCGGCTCGGAGAACAGGCTGAACTGCGGCGACGCGAGGTGGCCGCGCGCGCGCAGGCCGACCTTCACTTCCTCGGTTGGCTTGCGAAACGCGATGACGTCGATGGCCGGGTCGTTGATCGGCCCGCCGGTGAACAGCAAGCGGCCGGTCTCGATCTGCAAGTCTTGGCCGTAGGCCTTGTAGCGCCCGCCTTCTAGGCGCAACTCGCCGTAGCCGCGCGTGGCTTGCTCGGGCGTGTCGACCGCGGTGAGCGCGCCGGTGAGGCGCGTCTTCAGGCCCAGGCCATCGAAGTGCACGTTGTCGCCCAGCGCGATGCGCACCTCCGCCTCGACGCGCACGCCTTGCTGCGCGGGGTCCTGCCCTTCCGCCTCAATCAGGACCTGGTCGCCCGACGTGCCGACGCCGGCACGCTCGATCTCGCGCGGCGTGATTTCGGCGCGCGGCACGGCAAGCTCGCCCGTGAGACGCGCGAGCTTGCCGTCGAGCGTCAGCACCAGGTCGGGCGAAAGCCAGGCGCGCAGGTCGGTGCGGTTCACGCCGAGCACGTCCTTGCCCTGGATGGTGAGTTTGCCGACCAGCTGGGGCGACAGCGTCGCGAACTCCCCATCGATGCGGAGCTGGCCCTCACCGGAGGTGGCCTGAGCCTTCAGGCGCAGCGGCGCATCACGGCCGCGCTCGAACGAGGCGGTGAGATTGGTCAGCTCGATGCCCGGCGTGGCCAGCTGCACGCGGCCACCGGAAAGGTCGAGCTTGCCGTCCAGTGATGGGCTGCGCGGGGTGCCGGAGACGTGCAAGTTGGCGCTCAGCGCGCCCTGCGCGCCGGCGATTTC
The DNA here is from genome assembly GCA_035526825.1 of Verrucomicrobiia bacterium. GTDB lineage: Bacteria > Pseudomonadota > Gammaproteobacteria > Nevskiales > Nevskiaceae > JACPFV01. The sequence goes on from DATLBT010000045.1 coordinate 16,129, forward strand.
CGCCGACAGCACGGGCAGCCAGGCCAGGTCGGGCAGGTCGATGCGCAGGTCGCCGAGCATCGGGCGATCGAGCACGCCCTTGCCCGGCGAGACCCACACTTCCGCGCTGATCGTGCCGCCGGCCGGCCGCAGTTCCAGCTGAGCGCCGAGCCGCTCGCCATCGGGCCCCACGCGCAGCGAGCCCGGCCCATATTCCATCTTGACGCCGCCGCCCTCGATGGAGCCGGCGGTTGCGGCGAGGTCGGCACGGATCTCGCGCAACTCGCCGCCGCGGATGTCCAGCGATGCAGTGCCGGACAGCGCGCCAACCAGGTTCCACTCCGCCGGCATCCAGGCCCGCACGTGCGCGAGGTCGAAGTCGCGGGTGCGAAACGCGATGTGCTGCTCGGCCGCGGCGATGCCGAGCTCGGCGCACGCGCGACTGGCGCCCGCTGCGAGGCACGCAGGTTCGAGCGTGAAGCGGGCACGCGTGAACGAGAGTGGCGTCGGCTCTTCGAGCGCCCACGCCTCGCCCTTGGGCGGCTGCACGCTGGCCTCGACCAGGCGGCCGCTCCAGGCGCTGGCGGTGGCAGCGCCCTCGATGACGAGCCGCGCGCGGCCCTCGCGCCCGGCCACCTCGAGCTGCGCGCGATGCGACTCGCGTGTGCCGGAGCCGGTCAAGTCGAGCGAGCGCAGCGCGAGCGAGCCGGACCGCGCCCCGTTAAGTGCCACTGCGAGCCGCCATGGCCGTCGCGGCGCGAGGTCGACGTCGACATCGATGCTGGCGCGCTCGAGCCGCGCATCGCCGTACACCACGTCTTCGATCGCACCGTCGAGCACGACGTGCGGCGTCGCCAGTGCGCCGGCAACGCGGCCGCGCAGCTCGGCGCGTCCCGTCAGGCCGGCCCACAGCGAGCGCAGGTCGCTGCTGTGCAGCTCCGCCTCGAGCGCCAGCTCTGGCAACAGCTGGCCGCGCGCGGCGAGCACGCTGGCGCCCGAGCTGAGCTGGAATTCCTTGAGGAACACCTTGCGATCCTCGGTGCGCCCGCGCGCCTTTAGCGCAAACGGATAACCGCGCAGCTTCGAGTCGCGCAGCGCGGCGTCGAACTCGAGGTGAATGGCGCCATCGCGGCGTGCCGCCAGTGTCGCCTCGCCGTTGAGCACGCCAGCCCACGCCGGCCACACCGTGGCCGGATCGATGCGCTCCCAATCCAGAGCGAGTTGCGTGGCCAGCCGCGGCGACCAGGTCATGCGGCCCCGCGCGCGCAGCTCTCCCGCCAGCGCCTGCAGGCTCAGCCGTTCGATATCGATCGCGGCGAGACTGCCGCGGCCGCGCGCGGCCAGCGTGCCGGGTACCGCATCGATCTGCACCGGCCCATCGAGTCGCCATGCGTAGTCGCTCCAGGGCCCATCGAGGCGACCGCTGCCCTTGGGACTGCCGAAGCGCCCGCCGCCCTGCACGGGATAGAAATCCTTCCACTCGAGTTCCAGCGCGCTCGAAGCACGATCGCCGATGGCCAACGCCCCCCGCGCCCGCACCTCGGCGATGCCGCGCGCCTCTATGTCCTCGAGCTGCAGCAAATCGTCGGCGATCGCGATGCGGCCGCGCACTTGCACCGGCCCGAACTCCGCCGTTGTCGCGACCAGCTTGCCGACCACGATCCACTCGTCGCGCCAGCGCGCCGCAAAAGTAGCGTCGCGCACGCCATAGGTCAGCGCGCCGTCGCGCTCGAGCCGGAATTCGCCGAGTCGGCCATCCTCCACCGCGAGGCGCAGCGGCATTCGAACGGTCAGCGGCGGGGGCGGCTCGGCGGGCGGCGGCGCGGCGTCGTCGCGGGTGGCGACCACCAGCACGCCAGCGTCGAGGCGTTCGGCCTGGATGCGGCCGATGACGAGCCGCAGCAGCCGCAGGTTGAGCTCCGCGCGATCGAGCGCGACGCGCAAGCCCGGAACTTCGTAGGCGAAGCCCTCGACGAGTACGTCCCCCAGCAGGCGGCCGTCGACGCGCTCGATCGTCAGCGCGCCACCGGTGAGCCGATGCGCGATGGCCACGCCTGCCCGCAAGCCAGCCGTGGTGCCGAACAACCATGCCGCCGCGACCACGGGCACGCCGAACAGCAGCAGTACGACCCAGAGGGCGATGCGGCGGCGCCGGCTCACAAGCCCACCCGGATGCCGATGTGAAGGCGCACGCCACCATCGTCGCCGTCGAGCGGATGCGCGAGGTCGACCTGCAAGGTGCCAATGGGCGCGCGGTAGCGCACGCCCGCGCCGACGCCGCGCGACAGGCCGGGGCCGGGATCGTCGTCGACGCCGCCGAGGTCGAGGAACGCCGCCGCGCCCCAATTGCCCCAGATGCGCGTTTCTATCTCGCCGCTCCAGGTCGTCAGGTATTCGCCGCCGATGACCTTGCCGGCTGCATCGCGCGGCCCGAGTGACTGATAGGCGTAGCCGCGCACGCTCTGGTCGCCGCCCGCGAAGAAACGCTGCGACACGGGCAGTTCGGCAAAATCCTCGACGAGGGTGGCGGCCACTTCCGCGCGACCCAGCACTCGCGTGCGCTCGCCGAGCGGCACCACGCCGCGCAGCAGCACGCGGCCCTGCAGGAAGTTGACGTCGGATACGGCTGCTTCGTGGCCGCCATGCAGGTCGAGAAAAATCGCCCAGCCGAGCCGCGCGTGGATCGGGTCATCCATCTCGCCACGCGACAACGCGATGCCCGGCATCAGCAGCTTGCTGCTCTCGGAACCAGCGGTCGACAGGCGCGCTTCCTCGTACTGGTGCTTCAGGTAGAGCTGGCGCTGCCAATCGCCCGGCGATCGCGACAGCGTCACGGCGAAGTCGTAGCGCGTGCTCTCGCCGTCGGCGACTTTCTCGTCGGTGAAGGTCGTGCCGAAGCCGAGGTTGTCGGCGGCCTGGGTGCCGAGCGGAATGCGGTAGTCGAGGCCGATGCTGTTCTTTATTTCGGAGACGCGCACATCCGAGCGCAGCTTGTGCCCGGTGTCCGTCAGCTGGCGGTACTCGGCGCCGACCGTGAGGCGCGCGCCGGTGTCGGTGCCATAACCCACGCCGGCGTCATAGCGTTGCGGTGGCCGTCGGGTGGTGGCTATGACGATCGGCACGCGGTGGTCCACGGCCTGCTCCTTGCGCGCCTGCACATCGATGCTGCCGAAATAGCCGAGGTCCGACAGCGCAAACTGCGCCTCGAGCAGCTTTTCCGGCTCGAACGGCGCACCGGGCTTGATCGGCACGTAGCGCGCGACGAATTCCGGGTCGAGGCCCTCCTGCGCCACCGACACTTCCCCGAAGTAATAGCGCAACCCGGTGTCGAGCAGCAGCGTCGCCACGGCGCGGCGACGCAGCGGCTCGACGACCAGCGTGTGTTCGAGGAAGCGGGCATCGAGAAAACCGTTGTCGTAGGCGGCGCGGGCCAGCGCCGCCTTGGCCTGCTCGTAACGCTCGTGCTGCAAGCGGTCGCCGGCGCGCAGTGGCGCATTGCGGGCCGCATCGGCAAGCGCCGGGAAGTCGCGTCCGTCACCGCTCACCTCGATGCGCACCGATTCCAGCAGCGTCGGCGGTCCCGGCTCGATCTCGTAGCGAGCGAGCCAATCCTTGCCATCGGCGGCGAGGCTGCCGCGCACGCGCGGCTCGTAATAGCCGTAGGCGCGGAGCGCCTCGCGAATTTCGTCCTCCGCCTGCCGGTGCAGTCGGCGAATCTGCGCCTCGTCATCGCCCTCGGCGTCCGCGTAGGCCTGGACGCCAAGGCGCGCCTCGACGTTGGCGCGCTCAGGCCCGTCGACTCCCGCCAACTCCACGCGCAGGTCCGCCCAGGCCGGCAGCGCGCTGAGCGCCACGGCCACCGCGACCAGCCAGTTTCGATGGAGGGACATGACTCGGGTATGGCTTCGACAGGCCGCGCCGGCCTTTTTCATACTGCGGTGCCGCGGAGGGTGCTCTATGATGCGGCCGGGGAGGTAACCCGTTCCATGGCTGAACTCAAGCTCGTCATCGGCAGCAAGTCATATTCGTCGTGGTCGCTGCGGCCCTGGCTGCTTTTGCGATACCACAACGTCGCCTTCCGCGAAATTCCCATCGCGTTGAACCAAAACGACACCCAGGCGCGCATCGCCGAGTTCTCGCCGTCCGGCAAGGTGCCGGTGCTGCTCAACGGTCCCGAGAAAGTGTGGGACTCGCTCGCCATCTGTGAGTATGCCGCCGAGGCGTTGAAGTTGCCGGCGGCGTGGCCGTCGGACGTCACGCTCCGCTTCCAGGCGCGCTCGCTTGCCTGCGAGATGCACAGCGGCTTTGCGGATCTGCGCCATGAATTGCCGATGGACTGCCGCCGCGCGCCGGCGCCGCAGTCCTACAGCGAGGCGGCCGCCGCCGACATCGCGCGCATTCGCGAGATCTGGAGCAGCTGCCGCCAGGCGCACGGCAAGAACGGCGATTGGCTGTTCGGCAAGTTCGGCATCGTCGATGCGATGTTCGCGCCGGTCGTGCTGCGGCTGCACACTTACCAGGTGCCGCTCGATGGCATCGAGCGCGACTACATGAACACCGTGTTGCACCTGCCGGCGCTGCGCGAATGGCTAGGCGCGGCGATGCTGGAGTCGCACGCGCCCGGCGCAACGTCGGCGCCGCTGCCGCAAGCCGCTACCCCGATGGCCAAGCCTGCGTCGCACATGGCAGCACGGGCCCTTGCGGCAGCGGCAAGCACCGCCCCGCCGGCGGTCGCCCCGATGCCAGCGCCAGCCCCCGCGCCAACCGCTGCGCCGGCTGCCGCCGCCACATTGCCGACGGTGACGCCGGGCACTTCCGGCGCGAAGGTCGTCAGCAATCAGGGCGGCGTGCGGGTCATCTCGAACATCATCCCGGACTGACGCCGCCTTTTAAACGGGCGGCTTCGCCAGCTCGATCACGCCGGTCGCGGGTTTCGCCTCGATGCCCTGCGCCTTCAGCAACGCCAGCAGCCCATCCGAACCGGCCAGGTGCGCCGCACCGACGACGACCAGCTGCGGCGTCTGCGAGCGGAAGCGCTCCAGCAATCCCGGCATCCATGCGCGGTTGCGGTTGCCCAGCAGCAGCGCGTTGAGCTCCGGGTAACGCTGGCGCAGTTCCTTGAGCACCTTGTCGAGCGCCACCAGGTCCCCACCGCGCCAGATGCGGTACAGCTCCTCCGGCGACTGGCTGGTGTAAGTGTCCTCGTCGAGCGTCGCCGCCAGCAACTGCCTGGACAAGGCCGGTGACATTCCGGTGAACAGCTCGACCTGGAATTGCGCGGTCTCGAGGCCGCTGACCGGCCGCGCATCGTCGGTGGCGCGAGCGTAGAAGTGGTTATCGATGCCGAACTCCGAGGCGAAGCCGGCCTGCTGCAGCGGAAACAATTCCAGCGCCAGCGCGCAAAACCAGGCCTGGAACTGCTCGCACACCGGCGTCGGCATGCCGAGCTTCGCGGCGTGCTTCTGCAGCCGCGCGAACAGCGGCTTGCCGATGCGCGCCTGCAGCCCGCCTTTGCCAAGATCGCGCGCGGCGCCGAGCATGCGGCCCTGCAGTTCCGGTGCCGCCAGCGCGGCGAGGTCGGCCTCGATCGTGAGCGCGCTAGTCGCCTCGTAAGCCGCATCGAGTGCGGCCGGCAGCGGGTGCGCCGACGCCGGCAACACGTGCACCGAGCCGAGCAGGAAATGCTTCGCCTTGGGACCGTCGATCTCGTAAAGGAATGGTGCGCTGTGCGCGGGTGCCGGTGCCGGACCCTCCGCGCTCGCCGGCAGCGCCAGCGTCAGCAGCACCGTGACGAGTGCGCGCTTCATCGGCGCCGCTCGATGCTGGGCCGAACCGAGGCCCACGGCTTGAGCTCATGGCGATCCGCGGACAGAGGGTCCTTGCCGCTGAGCACCTGGTCGAGGTACTCGAGGTCGTCGTAACCCCAGAACAGCTCGTCGCGCACCTTCATCGTCGGCACGCCGAAGGCGCCGAGGTCGAGCGCGGCCTGGGTGTTCTCGCGCAGGCGCTGCTTCACCGGCTCGCCCTGCACCTGCTGGAGGATCGCGTCGGCGTCGAGCCCCACTTCGGCCAGCAGCGGGCGGACCGCGGCGGCGTCCGTGACGGGCCTGCTCTCGGCCCAGACTGCGCGGAACAGGCGGTCGACCAGCGCGCTACGCTGCGCATCGGTCATGTCGGCGCAGGTCGCGCGCAAGGTCACCAGCGGATTGAACGGGTGCGAGGCCGGCGGTGCGATCGGGATGCCGCGCTCCTTGGCCTTGCGCAAGACGTTGCGCAACATCCACGCCGACTTCGCCGGCACCTCCGCGGGGCCGACCTGCTTGTAATGCGACAACATCGCGCCGAACAGCACCGGCACCGGCGTGACGACCAGACCGTGCTTGCGTGCAAGCGCCGGCAGCGCGTGCCAGGCGAGGTACGCGTTGTGCGAAATGTAGTCAAAGAAAAAATAGAGCCGCTCGGGGCTCGCCCAGGTCGTCATGGTTCAGTCTCGCCCGGCATCAGCCACGACGGTGATGCATCGCTGCGCTTGCCCAGCGTGGCGAAATCGAACAGCTTCGGGTCGGCGAGCTGCGAAGGCGCGACGTTCTGCAACGCCGCGAAGATCTGCTCGGGCCGCGCCGGGTGCTGTTCTTCCCACTGGTCCATCATCTTGCGCACCTGCTTGCGCTGCAGGTGCTCCTGCGAGCCGCACAGGTTGCACGGGATGATCGGGAACTCCTTGATCCGCGCATACGCGGCGATGTCCCGCTCGCGGCAGTACGCCAGCGGCCGGATCAGCACGTTGGCGCCGTCGTCGGACAGCAGCTTCGGTGGCATCGCCTTGAGCTTGCCACCGTGGAACAGGTTCAGGAAAAACGTCGCGACGATGTCGTCCTGGTGGTGGCCGAGCGCGATGCGCGTGAATCCATTCTCCCGCGCGTAGCGGTATAGCGCGCCACGGCGCAGCCGCGAGCACAGGCCACAGGTCGTCTTGCCTTCGGGCACGACGCGCTTGACGACGGAATAGGTGTCCTGCTCGAGGATGTGGAAGGGCACGCCAATCGAGCGGCAGTAGTCCGGGATCACCGTTTCCGGAAATCCGGGCTGCTTCTGGTCAAGGTTGACCGCGACGATGTCGAAGCGGACCGGCGCCTTCTCGCGCAACTGCAGCAGGATGTCGAGCAGCGTCCATGAATCCTTGCCGCCGGACAGGCAGACCATGACCTTGTCGCCGTCCTCGATCATCCGGTAATCCTCGATCGCGCGGCCGACGTTGCGGCGCAGGCGCTTGGCGAGCTTGTTGGCTTCCAGATTGGAGGCGCGACGCGGCGGCCTGAACTGCAGGGGCTGGACGGATGACATGACTGGATTGTACCGGCGGTTCAGTAGCCGGTGACCTCGCGCGAGTAAATCCGCCGGTTCTGGTCGTCGTTGGCGAGGCCGAAGGTGACCAGCGCGCGCGGGTTGTCGTCGTAATCGCCGTCCGCGTCGCGGTCGGTACGCAGCCACGGATGCGTTCCGCTGATGAGCGCCTCGACATTGACCACGCCCGCCGTGCCGGGCGCGGTCAGGTTCAGGGTGAAGCGGCCGTTGGCGTTGGAGACCAGCGTCGGCGTGGTGCTCGCCCCCAGCGGCCCGGACAGATCGATGTTGCCGGTCGCCAGCATGTCGTCGGTGCAGTTGTCGGCGAGGCTCGGCTGGAAGCCGGTATTCCAGTACTCGACGCGCAACGGCACCGCGAGCGAGCGCAGCTCGGAGCCCTGCGCGTTATCGATGACCAGTCGGCCGAAACGCATCGACTGGTTGTTGCCGCTGAAGTCGACGCCAAGGCCCGGGTCGGCGACGCCGAAGCTCGGCGCTGCCGGCGAGAAATCGATGCCGTCGGCCTCGCCCAGGGCCCCGAGCGTGATGGCGATGTCCGCATCGAACGGCACCAGCGGTGCCGCCGGCCGCGTAAACGCAAAGGTCGAGCCTGCTGCCAGCGTGATTTGCGCAATGCCGTTGCCGAGGTTCGCCACGGTGTTCTCGGGACTCGGCACGTTGACTGCCACAACCGTCCCCACTTCCGCGGCGACACTGGAGGCGCCAATCGACGCGGGCAGCTTGAACAAGGCGCCGGCGGTGTAGTTCCGGGTGACTGTCGGCGCGGCGTCGCCGGTCATGGCGGTAACGGTCGCGGTCGGGGCCACTGCGTAGCCGAAGCTTTGGCCCAGGTAAGTAAAGGAGTCGCTGCAGGCCGGATCGAACTCCGCCGCAAGCTCGGCAAAGGCAAAGTGGTCGGGCGTGAAGCGGCCAACGTCGGCGGTGCCCACGATCCAGCGCTGCGCGTCAGTGCTCTGGCCGGCATCGGTATCGGACCAGGTCTTGTCGCGCAATTGCAAGGTGAACGCACCCGCCTCGTTGTAGCGCGCCTCCGCCGTGCTGCGCACGGCACCGGCCGCGCTCCAGGAGGGCGTGTTGAGGCTGCCGTTCACGGTCGCAGGGGCAAGGGCCGTGGTGTCGTGCGAGTTTTCCAGCGTGCCGGTGTAGGTCGATAGGGCGTTGCCGGACAGGTCGACCGCGGTGGCCTGGATGGTGAAGGGCTGGCCGGCGCGGTGCTGGGGGTCGCCGCTGGTCCCCGTATTGGTCAGCGGCGTAACGCCGGGAGTGGTCGGCGTACCGTGCGACGCCGTCACGACGAAATGATCTGGCCGCAGCGCGAAGCGGTCGGACGAGCAGGCCACCGCGCCCGTGCTGGAATCGGTCATGCGCAGCGCAGCCTTGCGCAGCGCGTACGCGAAGAACGGTCCCGGCAGCGCAACGCGTCCGGCGTTGCCCGCGATGAAGGTGACCGCCGTGCTCATGCCCGTGACCGCGGTCCAGGTGGAATGGCAACCGGTGAAGGCGTTCACCGTGCCGTCGGTGGTTGCATCCATCAGTTCCACGACGACCGTGCCGGTATAGGCAATGTCGATGCCGGTACTCAAGGCATTCAGCGCGACGATGTCGACGCCCGGCGCAGCGCCGGCAGCCTTGGTGCCGAGCGTACCGCTCAGCCCGTTGGCGCCGGTGTCGACGGCGTTGAACAGCCCCGGTGTGCCGCTGGTGACCGTATCGGCGAAGGTCAGGACGATGTCATCCCACGACGAATCGTCCCGATTGCCCGCCGTGTCGATCGAATCGATCGTCAGCGTATGGACGACGCTGTCTTGCAGCAGCAGGTTGGTGCCCAGTGAATACGGCGCCGTCGCGCTGCTGCCCCGGTCGAGGCTGCCGAGCAGCAGGCCATCGACGTAAACGCGAGCCGCGGCGATGCCCGTCGTGATATCGCGCGCGCTGTAGAACGACAGGTCTATCAGGCGCTGATCCGTGTCCACTGTGAACGTCTCGGACACAGACGCCGCTTCGGCGCCATCGGGATAGAAGCGGTCACCTGGACTCTGGTCGTAATCGTTATCTCCATCGACCGAAGCGGCGTTGTCGCCGATATGCCTCCGGCGGTTGAACATCCGGCTCGTGCTGGTCTGCGCGCTGAGCAGCGTGATCGATGAAAATCCGAAGTCGTTCTCGTCGTTCGAGTTGCCGCAGGCCGAGGGAAAATAGTCGAGGCCGCTGGGAGAGCTGCAACCGCCGTCGAGCCACAGGCTGTAGCTGCCGGGGGTCAGGACGAGGCTCGGCGAGAGGGTGAACGTATCTACGAGGAAAATCCCGGACCGGATGGTGCGGGTGCCGCCGAGCGACTGGATGTACACCTCCAGTTGCGTGCGGTCCGGGAAAATCGGGCCGTTCAGCCGCACGCCGGTAATGGTGGTGGTGGTGCTCAGGTGAAACTTGATCAGGGTGTTGTACATCGAGGCCCGACCTTGCGGGTCAAGCGGGGTAAAGCCGGAACACGCGGCCCCGCCGGCGGCAAAGTCGTTGCAGTCGCCGACGTGCTGCGAACCTTGCAGCACGATGTCGGCCTGCGCGGGAGCCACGGTGGCAAGCGCCAGCAACAAGACGGCGTGGCGCAGTGGCGTCACGGGTTGATCAACTTGGATTGCACGCGCCGCTGCACGAAGTCCGGCGAGCCGTAATTCCCGGACTGCGCCGTGACGTCGACGGTGTAATACGCATGCGAAGTGCCACCCAGGTCGTGGTCGGTGCGCGTGCACGTCACCGACACGGTGAAGGTCGAGAGCGAGCCGGCGAGCGCCAGGGTATGCGGACCGGTGGCGCAACCGCCTGCAGTTGTGGCGAAAGCCCACTCGACGCCGGCTCGCGCAGCGTAGTTGGCTCGCACACTCTGGATCATCTGTGCGCTGGTGGTGTGCTGCACCGTGCTCAGCGTCATCATCGAGGCACCGAGCGCGACCAGCACCACCATCAGGAAAATGGCGGAGACGAGCGTAAACCCTGCCCCGAGTCGCGGCAGCGGTATCGAGGGGCCGCGCTGCATCACGGCAGGTTGCCCAAATGCACCTGCCGCACCAGCCGGATGCGCTCGAGCGGCTGTGCCGCATCCGCCAGCTCCACCGCGAGGGTCACCACCGCACTGCGCTGGGCGGTGCCGGGGTCGTAGGCAAAACGGCAGGCGGAGACGTAGTCGTCGATGACGACGGCGGTCGTGCCACCGGCGGGCGTGGCGCTCTGCACCGCGTTCACCGAATAACCGTCATGGCGCAGCAGGTCGCGCACCGCGGTATCGCAACGCCAGGTCACGGGTCCGCCGACGAGGAACACGCGCCGCGTCGGCGATTCGTAGCGGAAGCGATGGCCCGGCGTGAGCGTGACGGCGTATTCGTTCACACCTCCGATGGTGACGGGCGTGCCGCTCAGGCCGACGACACCGGCGGGTGTCATGACGCCCTCGGTCTCGCCACCACCGCCGATGAGGGTCGGCGCAGCATAGGGGTTGGCATCGGAAAGCGGCCCCAGCGGATACACCGCGAGGCGCAGCAAACCTGCTGCCACACCCTGGCTGTTGAGCGGGCGCAGCGTGTTGAAGCCGGCGTCGGCCACGTCGAAGCGCAGCACGTTCGCGTCGCCGGCACCGGGCGCGGCCTCGCTGCGGTAACGGTCGCCATCGAGCGTCAGCAGCATCTCGATCGAGCTGCCGCTGATGCGCACGCTGTTGGGCAGCGCGACACGCAGGTCACGGCCCATGCGCACCAACGCCAACTGCGCCGCGTCGACCAGTTGCGCGCGGCGGGCCTGGTCGAAGAATCCCTGGATCGGCCCCGAGATGAAGCTGCCGATAACGGCGGCGATGACGCCGGTGATCGAGATCACCACGACCAACTCCACCAGCGAAAAGCCGCCGCCGAGACGAGTTGTCCGGAGGGCGCGTGGCGAGGGCGGGTCGGGCATTTCAGCAGGGCACGGATGCGGCAAGATTTTCCAACTTTAGCGAATGCGGAACGTGCCAGGTCTGGTGAGTATTGTGCCGCCTCGGGTAATCGCGTAGCTTGACCCGCGGGGGCTCTTTCCGGGGCTTTTTTTTTGATTGCCGGCCCCCAAACCGCTGGGGAAGAGACTGGATGGATGGTGTGAAGACGAGCCAGCGCGCTCGCCTGCTGGCATTGCTCCTCGGGATCCTGATCCTGGGAGTGATCGGCCAGTCCATGGTGATCAAAATGTACCTGCTCGAGGATTTCCGGCGCCTCGAGGAGTCACAGGTCCGGGCGAGCGGCCGCCTGATCAACCTCTGGCTCGACAATTTCCTGCAGCCCCTCGACACGCTGGCCCGCTCGTCAGCCGACGCCGCCAACGCACGCGGCTGGCCGGCCGAGCTGCTGGATACGGCCGAGCGGCGCAGTACGGTCATTGACGTAGCGGCGGTCATCGGTCCGGATGGTTCACTTTTGCGCGGCTTTGCCCGCGGTCCCAACGGTGGCGCCGCGCCGCTGTCCGCCGAGACCGCGTCCTATCTGCAGCGCCATATGCCCCTGCCGGCGGGCGGTTCGGCGGGCTGGATCGCTACGCCGGGCAGCCTGCTCGCCACCGCTGCGCGGCCCCAGGGCCGCGAGGGCGTGCTGGTCCTCGGGCGCTATTTCACCGGCAATGACCTCGTTGCCTTGCAGGACATCAGCGGCACACGGCTCGACGTGATGGCCGGGTCCGATACCGCGGACGGCTCCGGCGGCGTCCGTGGCGAGGTCACGCGCGGCGGCGAGGGCAACCGCCCATTGCAGATTTGCCAGCCGCTAACGCCCTCGCTCAATCCCAACCGGGCCGCGCTGTGCGTCCAGTTGCAGGACTCGATCTACCTGCGTGGCAAGGCCAGCGCCGATGACCTGCGCCTCGCCACCATCGGCGGTTTCGTGCTTTTGATCCTGTCGGCCGCGCTGTTTCTCGACCGTGCATTGCTGCGCCGCCTGCAGCGCCTGGTCGTCGAACTGGGCGGGGCGCGGGAAACCAGCACCGAGGCGCTCGAAAACGCCCTGACCCGCGATGCGCGCACCCAGGACGAGCTCGGCCAGCTGTCTGGCGGCATGAGCGGCCTGCTGACGCGCGTCCGCAACGTCGAAAAGGACCTGCGCCTGCAGCAGCAGAATTTCCGCAGCCTGACCGAGTCGACCGGCGTCGGTATTTTCGTCATTGCCGACCGCATCCGTTACGCCAATCCGTTTGCGGAGCTGCTGACCGGCTATACGTTCCTCGACCTGCTCGAGAAGCGCCTGCCGGACCTGCTGCACCGTAACGATCGCGAGCGCATCGATGCGCGGCTGTACGACACCCTGGCCGGCAAGACGCGCCGCATGGAGTTCGACGAGGTTCGTGGCTTGCGCAAGAACGGCACGCCGTACTGGGCGCGCCTGCACACGGTGGCAATTTCATACGAGGAGATGCCGGCGGTGCTGGTGACCCTCTACGACACCTCCGAGCAGCGCCACCTCGAAGCGGTTTTGGCGCGTGAGAAAGAACGCCTGCAGATCATCCTGGCGTCGATCGGCGAGGGCATCGTCTCGCTCGATCCTGCCGGCAACGTCAATTACATGAACACCGCGGCCGAGCGCCTGATCGGCCACACGGCGACGACCGTGATCGGCAAGGCTTTCAGCGAGGTCGCATTCTTCGCGGATCCCAAGACCAACCGGCCGTTGCCACCGTCGGTGATGGAAGTGGTCAAGACCGGCGGCGCCACGGTGGCCGCGAACCTGATGACGCCGTTCGGCGATACGCGCCAGGTCGAGGTGCACGCCTCGCGCATGCAATCCGGCGAGGGGATCAACCGCCCCGGATCGGTCATCGTGCTGCGCGATGTCTCCGAGCTGCGCCGCGTCACGCAGAACCTCGAGTACCAGGCTGCTCACGACGAGCTCACGGGCCTGGTCAACCGCCGCGAGTTCAACCACCGCCTGCAGGACGCGATCGATCGCTGCCGCAAGACCGGCGAGCCTTACGCGCTGTGCTACGTCGACCTCGACCAGTTCAAGACCGTCAACGACATCTGCGGCCACCACGCCGGCGACTTGCTGCTGCAGCAGATCACCGCGAGCCTGCGCCAGCACATCCGCGAGCACGACACCCTCGCCCGCCTTGGTGGCGACGAGTTCGGCTTGCTGCTCGCGCGCTGCCCGGCCGAGCAGGCGGTCGCTTACGCCAACGAATTGCGCGGCGCGATCAGCGAGGTCCGCTTCACCTGGGCCGGACGCGTGTTCACCCTCGACGCCTCCGTCGGCATCACGATGCTGAACCACATCGAGGGCAACCTCGACGAGGCACTGTCGATCGCCGACGCCACCTGCTACGTCGCCAAGGAGCAGGGCCGCAATCGCGTGCGCCTGTATCGTCCAGGTGACGTCGACCTGCAGCGCCAATTCGGCCACATGCGCTGGGCCCAGCGCCTGAAGGACGCGCTCGAGGGCAACCAGTTCCGGCTGTACCAGCAGAACCTGGTGCCGCTGACGGGCCGCGCCGAAGGCCCGCCCGCTTGTGAAGTGCTGCTGCGCTTGCAGGAAAGCGACGGGCGCCTCGTCTCTGCCGCCGACTTCCTCGAGGCCGCGGAGCGTTACCAGCTGATGCCTGCGATCGACCGGCTCGTCGTGCTCGGCGTCATCGAGCACATGCGCCTCGACCGCACACCGCGCCGCTATTTCGTGAACCTTTCCGGCCAGAGCCTGGGCGACGACGGCTTCCACGCCTTCCTGCTGGAGACGCTGGCGCGGACCCCCGAAGCCGCCCAGTGGCTCACCTTCGAGGTCACCGAGACCGCGGTCATCTCGACGTTGTCGAAGGCGCGCAAGATCATGACGCTGCTGCGCGAGCGGGGCTGCACCTTTGCGCTCGACGACTTCGGCACCGGTATGTCGTCGTTTGTCTATCTCAAGGAGCTCGAGGTGCAGTACCTGAAGATCGCGGGCCCGTTCGTGCGCAACATGGCGACGAGCACGCTGGACGCAGCGATCGTCAGCAACTTTGCGGCGTTCGGCCGCCAGATGGGCCTGCAGACCATCGCCGAGTGGGTCGAGAACGAACGCACGCTGAAGCTCCTGCGCGAACTCGGCGTCGACTTCGCCCAGGGTTTCCTGCTCGACCAGCCGGTGCCGATGGTGCTGATGCCGGCGTCGATCGCGGAGGCCGTGGCCGGCAAGCCTGCCAATGACGGCAAGGCGGCCTGATCAATTGGCGCGGTAGCCCGTCAGGGTGAAATCGACGACGTTGCCGTAGCGCACCCGCACGTCGACGCGCGCCATGGTCGCGCCATTCACCACCTGGTTTGGCAGCACGGCCACGTCAACGGAGTAGCCCGGCAGGTCCGGCTGGCCGTCAGCGTCCCAGTCGTTGCTGCCGGCCTGGTTCAGCGGCGGCGAGTCGGAAATACCCGCGTAATCCTGGACGTCGTTGAAGGCTGAGCGCGTCTCGCCCTCCGCGCCGCCGGTTTCCGTGACGCCGGCGCGCGGGTCGGCCACCGGTCGCGCCAGGATTTCGTCGAGGTAACCCTCCGCCACTGCGAGCGCCTGCTGCTGCACCATCGGGTCTGCGCTGTGGCGCACGGCGCTGGCATACACCAGCAGGACGCCGGTCGCGGCAATGCTGATCACCACGATGGCGATGATCAATTCGATCAGGTTGACGCCGCGCTGTTGGCGCGCGGACAGCGCTTTCACTGAACCTCGACGTAGCCGCTGCGCGCGGTGATGCGCACTGCAGCGCCGGTGAGCGCGATCGACAGGTCGCTGGTCAGCTCGGTGCCGCCGACCCTGGGCGCGCCAGTGGACTGGAAGTCCACGGTCGTCAGCGTGTCGATGGTAACGCCCGCCGGCGCGGTCCCGGCGAAGGCCTCGCCAGTGCCGGGGTGCAGCACGTTGCGAACCAGGGAGGGGTCACAGCTGCCGCCATGGACCGGCGCGTTTTGCGGCTGCAACAGCGCGTAATGCCTTGCATCGCTGATCGTGAACCGCACCGGGCAGCCGCTGGTGACCGCCAGTTTTTGCGCGTAGCGGGCGGCCGCGGCGAGTTCGTGGGCAAATGCGGGGCCCTCGAACGCCCCGCTGTCCCAGAAGCGCGGCGCGGCAGCCGCGGCGAGGATCGCCATGAGGACGATCACCACGATCAGCTCCACCAGCGTGAACCCGCGTGACGCATTCATGGCCGTGGGCTCAAACGAAAAAGGCGGCCTTGCGGCCGCCTCTGTACGTACACCACGGCTCAATTGCAGTCGGAAGTGTCGACCGTGACCGAGGCCGCTCCGCCCGCCGCGGCCTCGGTGTAGGTCGCCGCGCACGTCGTGACGGTAACCGCGAGGCTTTTCGGCACGAACCGGATCGCCGGCGGTGTGCCCGCCGCGGCCGGTGCGTGGAAGCCATCCATCGTGGTCATCGCGGCCTGGATGCCTGCCGTGGTCGGATAGCCGTTTGACATTGCAATCGGCTGGCCCTCCAGTTCGATCGGCCCCGGGGCCCGGGCCAGCGACAGGCCATGCAGCAAGGCCATGGTGCTGCGCATGCTGCCCGCAAGCCCGCTCACTGCCGCGGCGCGAGCCTCGACATTGATGTTGATGAAGCGCGGGATGGCGAAGGCGGCGAGGATGCCGAGGATGACGATGACGACGACCAACTCGATGAGCGTGAAACCCCCTTGCGGGGTCTTGCGTGAAGCCAGCATGGTTGAGTCCTCAGGTTGGCGCGGCCGCAGCCGCGACAACCTTGCAGGTTGAGAATCCGGGTATTTCGTTACGGCCGCAGCCGTTTCGCATTCTCCGGGCCCGGCCGAATCCTCGCCCGGTACCCCCCTCGACGCAAGTCGAATGCATCACGACCGACGTGCCGCCGGTCCCCCGTACACCGCCCGTTTATCGGCTCAACAAGTTGAAGAAGGGAGGAATGAGCATCGCCAGGCTCCAGGCGCTGGCAAGGCTGATTACCAGGCCGGCGAGTCGCGGATGGCTGACGATGCTTTCATCGAGCGGGCCGATGATCGTGTCGAGACGCTCGGCAGGAAGGATGTGATGCCAGCGGTTGCCGTGCCGCTCGATGACCTTGAGCAGGCTCGGTCGCAGGAAGATGACGAGGCCGACCATCAGGATCGCCAGGTGGAAACCCACGATGATCGACTCGATTGCCGGCACCAGGAAGTCGAGTCCACTCGATCGCCACCAGCGGTCGATCACGCGGACGAACGCATCCCGATCGAAGGCAAACCACCATCGCAGCAGCACGTAGCTCGCACCGGCTACGATCAGCGCGCCCAGCGTCCGATGGTGGCGGTAAAAGAACCGTTCCAGCTCCCGCGGGTGCTCGAGCACGCGGAAGAGGTCGCGCGTGTCGACCCAGCGGCTCATGCGAAGGTTTACCGCGGCCAGCACGTGCGGCGCCATCAGCAGCAGCAGGCCCGCAGCCAGCGTGGCGCATAGTCCGACCATCATCACGGTCGCCAGGGCTTCGACCAGCCATTCAAGCTGAGCAGGGAGTTTCATGCGCAGCCACTGTGGCTTGGTCGCCCGGTGGCGTCAACGCTTCGACGTCAATGTTTCATTGCAACGCCGGCGAGGTCCCACATCGGCAGGAAAACGCCGAGGGCGAGCACCAGCACGACGCCGCCCACGATGATGATCAGCATCGGCTCCATCAACGTGCCGAGATTTTCAACGTCGTTGGCCACGTCACGGTCGTAGAAGTCGGCCACCTCGTCCATCATGTCGTCGACCCGGCCGGTTTCCTCGCCGACTGCGAGCATTTGCAGCACCAGCGGCGTGAACAGTCCGGTAGCGGCCGCGGCGCGCGACAAGGCGTCGCCACGCTCGATGTACTCCCGCATCGACCGCACATGCTGGCCGACGTATTCGTTCTGCACGGCATGGCTCACGAGGGTGAGCGCATCGAGCAGCGGCACGCCGGCACGCGAGGTCATGGTGAAGGCGCGCGCGAAGCGCGCCAAAGTCGCGCGCAGGATGATGCCGCCGAGGATGGGCAGCCGCATCTTGGCGCGGTCCCACGCGTAGCGGCCGGCATCGGTGCTGAGCCAGGCCCGCAGGCTCAGCGTGATGGCGGCAATCGCCATCAACACCAGCCACCAGTAACCAACGGTGAAGTTCGAGACGCCAATGATGATGCGCGTCGGCGTGGGCAGCTCGCTGCCAAACGCCGCGAAGATCTTGGAAAATTTGGGCACCACCATGCCCATGACGACGGCGATAGCCGCCGCCACCGCCACCAGGACGATGACCGGGTAGCGCAACGCCGAGGCGATCTGGTCGCGCGTGAACTTGTCGAACGCGACGTACTGGTACAGCCGCTGGAACGCCTCGTCGAGCTTGCCGGAGTTTTCGCCGACACGGACCACGTTGACGAACAGCGGCGGAAAGATGTCGGCGTGCTTGGCCAGTGAGCCCGCCAGGTCGCGACCGGCATTGAGCGAGTCGATGACGTCGAGCAGTGCCGCGGCCATCGGCGGGTTGCGCGACGAGTCCGCCAGGCCCTTGAGTGCGCGCACGATCGGGATGCCGGCCTTGGTCAAGGCGTGCATCTGGCGCGCGAAGAGCATGAGTTCGGACAGTCCAGGTTTCGGCGTGAACAGCTTCAGACGCATCACCGGCAAGCCGGCGCTCGCCGGCGACACGGGCTCGATGCGGACCGGCGTCACGCCCGACTGGATCAGCTGGGTGGCGGCGCCCGAGGGGTTTTCCGCGTTGAGCTCACCGTTGACCAGGCGGCCGCCGCGGTCGCGCCCGCGATACTTGAAGACGGCCATGGTCTCAGGCGTCCGGGCGCGCGGCGGCGCCTTGCACGTAGGAAGGCTGGTCTTCGAGGGTCCCGGTCACGCGAATGACCTCGGCGATGGTGGTGACGCCCTGCAGCACGAAATCCATGCCGGACTGCGCCAGCGGGCGGAAGCCCGGCTGGCGCGCGGCCGCGCGCTCGAAGGCGCCGTAATCCTGTCGCCGCAGGTGTTCGGCCAGCATGCCGTCAAGCTCGAGCAGCTCATACAGGCCGATGCGGCCGCGGAAGCCGGTGTCGTTGCAGTACTGGCATCCGGTGCCGTGGCGGAAGGTGCCATGCGCAGCCGCGCCGCCCGACATCGCCTTGAGCCAGACGGCTTCGCCCACGGTCAGCTCGTGCGGTGCGGCGCAGTTTTCGCAGACCCGGCGGACCAGGCGCTGCGCGACGACCGCGTTGAGCGCGGTCGCAACCATGTAACCCGGAATGCCCATGTCGACCAGCCGGCTGACCGTGCTGATGGAGTCGTTGGTGTGAAGCGTCGACAACACGAGGTGGCCCGTCATGGCGGCGCGCACGCCGATCTCGGCGGTTTCCGGATCGCGCATTTCGCCGACCATGATGACGTCGGGGTCCTGGCGCAGTGCCGAGCGCAACACGCGCGCGAAGGTCAGTTCGATGCGCGGGTTGACCTGCACCTGGTTGATGCGCGGCATCCGGTATTCGACCGGGTCCTCGACCGTGATGATCTTGGATTCCGGCGAGTTGATGGTCTTGAGCGCCGCGTACAGCGTCGTGGTCTTGCCGCTGCCGGTGGGGCCCGTCACCAGCACCATGCCATTGGGCCGCTGGACCAGGCGCTCGAGCCGTGCGCGCGGCTCCGGCGGGATACCGAGCTCGGAGAGATTGAGCAGGTCGCCCGACTGGTCGAGCAGGCGCATGACGATCGACTCGCCGTGCGCCACCGGCATGGTCGACAGGCGGATGTCGATGCGGGCGTTCTTGACCTTGATCTGGAAGCGGCCGTCCTGCGGCAGCCGCTTCTCGGAGATGTCGAGGCCGCTCATCAGCTTGAGGCGCGTGACCAGTGCCGAGGCGATGCGCGTCTCCTCGATGATCTGCTCGTGCAGAAAGCCGTCGATGCGCTGGCGCACGCGCAGCAGGTTTTCCTCCGGCTCGATGTGGATGTCGGATGCGTGCACCTGCGTTGCATCCTCGAACATCGACTGCAACAGGCGCACCACCGGCGCATCGTCGGCGGTGACGGTGGCGTCGGTGAGCTGGGCGATGTCGAATTGGCCCTGCGCCATTTCCTCGCCGAGCTCCTCGGCGAGCGTCACGATTTCTTCGGTGCGGCGATAGACCGTGTCGATGGCCTGCAGCACCTCGGACTCGCGCACGATGGCCTGCTTGATCGGCCGCTTCAGGATTCGCGCGAGGTTGTCGTAGGCGATGATGTCGGTCGGGTCGACCATGCCGACGACGAGGCCGTCATCGTCGTTGCGCAGCACGATGGCGCGGTGGCGTCGCGCGTGCGCCTCGGGCAGCAGCCGCACGACCTCGGGCACGAACAGGTACTGGCGCAGGTCGATGACCGGCATCAGGAGTTGCGCGGCGAGCACGTTGAGCAGCCGGTCTTCCTCGACGAAGCCGAGCTCGATGAGCAGGTGGCCGAGCATGCCGCCGGTCTGCCTCTGGCGCTCGAGCGCGGCCTTCAGTTGTTCCGCGGTCAGCTGTTTCTGCTCGACAAGCAGCTCGCCGAGGCGAATCCGCTTGCGCACCGCCGGGGGCGCGACGCTCATCTCATTCCCCGGCGGTAAGAGCCGCTGTGCGCCGGTTGATATGGTCGAGCACCAGGGTGTCGAGGCCGCCGAGCGAGCGCGCCTGTGAGTACGCGGCCAGCGCGCCGGGCGCGTCGCCGAGCGCGTCGCGCGAGAGGCCGTAGCCAGCCCACCAGTGCGACTCGTTGGGCTGCAGGCGCGTGAGGCCCCCGTAGATCCTCGCGGCATCGTTGTGGCGCTCGAGCCGCTGGTAAGCCGAGGCCAGCAGCCCGTGGTACTCGGGATCGGTTTCGGCGGTCGGCGGATTGCGCTCGAGCATCGATGCAGCGGCCGCGGCATTGTTGCGTCCGAGCTCGATGCGCGCGGCGAGGCGCCGATAGCCGACCCAATCCGGATCGAGCGCCAGGCCGTCTTTCATCAACGATTCGGCTTCCTGCATGCGCCCTTGGCGCACGCGTAGCGTGCCGAAGTCCTCGCGCGCCGCGTGCAGCTGCGGATCGAGCTCGAGCGCGGCGGCATAAGCGATCGCCGCCGCTCCCTCGTCGCCCCGCGCGCGCGCGGCGCGCGCTTCGGCATAGCGGGCAGCGGCAGCCTTGGCGTCGCGCGGCCGTGTCGCCGCTGCCGGCGGCGGTGGCCGCGTCGGGGTGTCGGGAATCGAGGCGGTCGTGACCGCCGGCTCAGCGCGCAGGCGCAGTGGCGCTTGCGGCGGCTCCGCCGGCCTGTCGCGGCGCGCCTCCGCGCGCTTGCGAAGCTGCGGCGGCGTAGTGACGGGCGACAAGGTCGTGTCGAGCTGGTACTTGAAAGACCCGGGTGCGGGCGTCGTCGGTGCGCTGGCGGTGACGCTGCCCGGCGCTGAGGCTTGACGCGCCGGTCGCGGTAGCAAGAGCCAGATCGTCAGCGTGAACGCGGCCACCAGCACGAGCAGCAGCGCGAGCCGGCTCCAGTTCGGACCCGGCGGGTCGAGCGGCTGCGGCGATGGCACCGTGATCCCCGAGAGCGCGTCGCCGGGGGGGCGCTCACGGGCATTGAGGTCGCGCAGCATGCGGTTAATCAGGCTCATCGTTGCGCGTCCTTCAGGCGGTGCCCAGCCACGAGGCCAGGCCAAAGCTCAACACATAGGCGAGGGCAAGGCTCACCACCAGCGCGAGGCATACCAATCCCAGGTTTTCCTGCGTGAACAACCACAGCTTGGTAGCCGGCGGAATGTCGGCGCCCTCGGTGTCGTAAATCGCCATCAAGGCCTCGGCACGGCCAACGCCGGGTCGGCCGGGCCCGAAGGCCGCAAGCAGCGCCTTGTGGCACAGGATATTGGCCAGGCGCGGCGTTCCGCGGCTGGCGCGGTAGAGCACCCTTAGCGCAGGCTCGCTGAACAGCGGCGTAGTGGCGCCTGCCACCTCGACGCGGTGGCGCACGTAAGCGTCGAATTGCGTACGGGTGAGTGGCTGCAGTCGGTAGCTGAATGTGATGCGTTGGCGCAGCTGGCGCAGGTCGTCGCGGGCGAGGCGCTGGTCGAGCTCCGGCTGCCCGAACAAGACCACTTGCAGCAGCTTGCAGGTCTCGGTCTCGAGGTTGGTCAGCAGGCGCACGGCTTCGAGTGTCTCGGCAGACAGGGCCTGGGCCTCGTCGATGATCAGCGCGGTGCGCACCTGGCGCTGTGCGTTGTCGAGCAGCTGCCGGTTGATGGCCTTGAGGACCTGCTCCGGGGTCGCGCTGGCGCCCGGGTCGCAGCTAAGCTCCTCGGCGACGGTCTGCAGCAGCCCGCGCGGCGACACGGTCGGGTTCGGCACGTACGCGGTGACAAAATCCGCGCCGCTGAGCGCGTTGAGCAGCTGGCGGCAGACCTGGGTCTTGCCGAGGCCCACCTCGCCGGTGACCTTGAGGAAGCCCTCTCCCGAGCGCAGCGCCACGAGCAGCGTGTTGAGCGCCTCCTGGTGGGACGCCTGGGCGAAATAAAAACGCGTGTCGGGAGTCAGCCCGAATGGGGCGAAGCGCAGGTTGAAATGCGCCTCGTACATCAATTCCACCAGCGACGCTGGTCGCCGCGCAGTTCCTCGACGCGCAGCTGGCGCCGCCGCACTTCTTCGGCCCACTGCTCGTCGCTCTCGACCACCACCGGCTTGAGCAGGATCACCAGCTCGCTCTTGCGCTCCGAGACGCGCGTCTGGCGGAACAGGAAGCCGATCAGCGGCAAGCGGCTCAGCAGCGGCACGCCGAAGCGGTCGTCGCGATTGCTCTCCTGCATCAGGCCGCCGATGACGATCACCTGGCCGCTGCGGGCGCGCACGATACTGTCGGCCTCGCGCACGTTGGACAGCGCCAGCGGGAAAGTCTCGACCTGGCCAGCGCCGAACTCGAGTTCCTTCACGTCGTCGCGCACCTCACTCACGGTCGGATGCACGTGCAGCGTGACCGTGCCGTGTTCGTCGATCTGTGGGGTCACGTCGAGGGCGATGCCGGAGAAAAATGGCGTGAATAGCACCGAGCGCGTGGTATTGGTGCCGCCGGTGCCGGCGGTCGCGTTGCTCTGCACGCCGGTGACGAAAAACTCGTCGGAGCCGACCTTGATGATGGCTTTCTGGTTGTTGACCGTGGATACGCGAGGGCTCGACAGCACACGCACGTCGCCCTGGCCCTGCAGCGCCTCGATCACGGCGTTGAAGTCATTGACCCGGAGCACCGCGGTGATGGCACCGCCGATCGCCGTCGGCGCAACCGGCAGGACCATGGCGCCGGTGACGGGATCGACCGTGATCGGCGCGCCGGCGCTGGCATTGGCGCCGTTGTCGAACACGCCATTGCCTCCGAACTGCCCGCCAGCGCCCAGGTAACCGTCGCTGGTGGTGCCCACCGCGGTCCAGTTGATACCGGCCTGGAAGCTCTCGTTGAGCTGCACTTCGAGGATCTTCGCCTCGAGGATCACCTGGCGCGTGAGGTTGACCTGCAGGCTGCGCAGGTACTCTTCGACGGAGCGCAGCTCCGAGGTCATGGCACGCGCGACGATCAGGCCGGCGTCGCGGTTGATCACCAGCTTGCGGCCGCCGCCCTCGGGCATCAGCGCGCGCAGCGTGCTGTCGATCTGCACCCAGAAGTCGGAGTCCGATTGCGTCTCGATGCCGCTGCTGGCAACCGTGTCGCGACCCGATTCGTTGCTGGCCGCTCCCGCCGCGGTACTGCCGGCACCGGAGCGCTCAGTGAGCTGGCCCGAACTGACGCTGATGCGCGACTTGCCGCTGCGCTTCACGTTGAGGTAGTTCACGCGGAAAATCCGCGATTGCATGGTCTCGGCGAGGATGGTGTAGCCAGCCGGCGTCTTGCGATAGTCGTAGCCGAACGCTTCGCGCACGTGGTCCATGGCTTCCTGGACCGTGACGTTCTTCAGGTTCAGCGTGATGTCGCCGGTGATGCCTGGCTGGACCACGACGTTGTACGGCGTGCCCTCGACCAGGCTCAGGAAGAAAGCTTGCGCCGGCACGTCGCGGACATTGATGTCGAAGCGCTGCTGCGCGGCGTCGATGCGCGTGGAGGGGGTCCGCTCGCCGTAACCCAGCGGTGGCAGCAGCGCGTCCGAGACCTCCGTCGGCACTGCGCGGGTCTCGCGCTCCGGCTCGCTGGCGCAGCTTGCCAGCAGGGCGGCGGCCGCAACCGCGATCGCCCACGGCAGACTTGTGCGCCTCGCCTTGACCTTCGTCATCTCCTTCCCCCTGCCCTACCCACCGGACCGCTTGATGTCGATTACGCCCGGAAGGCGAATGCCAATGCGTTGCCCCTCGTGCTCCAGGGTGACGCCGTCCTGTCTCACCTCCACCAGGCGCGCGCCGTCGACGCGTTCGCCCTGCGCCACCGCACGGCCATTGATCACGGCGATGCGGCGCTGGTCGGCGACCAGCGTGGATTGTAAGCGCCAGCGCGGGCCGCGGACGGCGGTTTCGCTCTCGTCCGGCTCGGCCAGCGCGGTGGGTCGGGTCGGGTCTCCGAAACCGGACTGGGCAGACGCCAGTCCAGCAGCGGCTAGCAGCATTGCTGCCAGCACCCAGCGCGAGGCGTCACACACCGATCCATCCTTCCTGCAGGCTCAGCGTGTAAAGCGTGAGCTTCATGCGACCCTGCGGGTGTTCCTCGACGGTGAACTCCACCTGGTCCCAGAAAAAGCGCCAGGGGAGCTTTTCGACCGCCTTCAGGAATTGCAGGGCCTCCAGATAGGAGCCTGACAACTGGAGTTCGACGCCATGCTTGAAAATCTTCGTCGCAGGCGCCTGCGACGCTGGGCCGTTGGCAGCCGGCGGCGCGCCGGGCGCGAGCCCAATTTCGGCGGACGGCGCAACCACCGGTTCGGGCGGCAAGGTCTTCAAGCCCTGCAAGCGCATGCTCGACGTGCGCGCCAGCAACTGCTCGAGCACCTGGCCCATCTCGCGCGGCGCGATCAGGCCGGAGGTGGCGCCGGCCAGCTGGGCATCGAGTCCGGCGATCTCCTTGAGCAGCGTGTCGGCGCTGTTCTTGCTCCGGCTCTGCGGATTGGCCGCCATCTGGGCGACGATCGTCTCGACGCTCTGTTCGAGCCCGGAGACTTCAGCGCGCAGCGCCTGCACCTGCTGCAGTGCCGTCTTGCGCTTGCGTTCCAGCGGGCCCATCAGGGCGCTGTCCCACGTCAGCACCAGCAACAACACCAGCATGATGAGCACGACGCCGCGCTCGCGCAGCGACAGCCGGTCGAAGCGGTCCATCAAGTCGCGCACCCACTGCGTCATGGCGTGGCACTACCGGTGCGCAGCTCGAACCGGATCTCATTGCCGCCCTCGATGACGCGCTGCAGCTGGGCGTGGCCAAACTCGGTGCCGGCGAAGACCGCCTCGGCGCCGAGCTTGTGCAGGTAGCGCGGGATCAGCTCTTCGCCCAAGGCCACCCCGGAGAGCTTCATATGCTGGCCGCTGATCTGCACCTGCGTCAGCCATAGACCGTTGAGGCGCTGGCTGGCGAGTCCGGTGAACTGCGGTGAAAAGCCGGTGGTGTTGCCCAACTCGCGGCGTGACAGCGCGGCGAGTGCCTGCAGCTTGCGGTCCCGCTCCTGGGTCAGCGACGCAATCTGGGCGTCCAGCGACTTGTCCTGTCCGCCCTCGATCTGTGCCACGAGATCGTTGAGCCGGCGCGTGATGGTGTCGCGCTGCTGCAGCAACCGCGCCTGCTCACCGGCCAGCGCCGCGCCCCGCCACGCCGTTCCCGCATAAATCAGCGCGAGCGCCAGCG
Organism: Verrucomicrobiia bacterium; assembly: GCA_035526825.1. Classification (GTDB taxonomy): domain Bacteria; phylum Pseudomonadota; class Gammaproteobacteria; order Nevskiales; family Nevskiaceae; genus JACPFV01. Next base: position 41,231 of record DATLBT010000045.1, read on the forward strand.
ACACCACCGCGCAGATCGCGAGCGAGATGCGCGCCGAAAACAGCGCGCGCTGCTTCCTGAACATGGGCGCAAGCAGATTGACCTGCTGGCGAATCATAGGGTCGCGCGCTCCTGGCGCAGTGCCGCTCCGATCGCGAGCAGGCAGCGCGCCTGCAGCTCCGGCGTCAGGCCGCCGGGGGTTTCCAGCAATGGGTTGAGGTCGAGCGGGCGCACCTGCACGCCGATCGCCTGGCTCAAATACGGGAACAGCGTGCGCTCGCCGGCGCCGACCGGCGCGATGTAGAGCGAGTCCACCGCCGGCCGTGCAAAGTGAGACTCGTAGTATTCGAGTGAGCGCAGCAGTTCCATCGCCAGTGCATCGGCGACACGACGGAATTCCGGGCTCTGCGAATCGCGGCCCGTCAGCCCAGCCAGCTCGTTGGCACCCACCCAGATGCGACGGGACAGGTAAAGGGTCCCTTCGCCCGCGATCAGGATCAGGCTGTAGCTCGACTCGACGTACAGCAGCGCGGCGCCAGTGGCGTCGGCCGGCGTCAGCGACAGCAGGTTGCGCAGCGCAAGGTCGGTGATGTCGATGACATCGAGCTCGCCACCACTGCGGTTGATCAGCCCGGCTTTCTGCGCGATCACCGGGTTGCGCGCCACGACGACGCACATCATGCGCCCGGCTTCGCGCCCGGTTCCGACCTGCTGCGGCATGTCGAAAACGTCGATCGCTGCCTCGTCGACCGGAAAGTCGATGAGGTCGCGAACGCGCCAGCGCACCGCGTCGCGCAACTCGGAGTCGGGCACGTCCGGCGACTCGACCAGGTGCATCTGGTACTCGTCGGGATTCAGCACCAGGCGGAAGCTCGCGCGCGTCATGCCGGACTGCAGTACGAGCGCGCGCAGCGTCAGGCTGGGGTCGACCTGGCGCGGCAATGGGTGAAATTCACAGCGCGTCAGGCGCGGCAAGCCGCCTGGCTGGCGGTGCACGCTGGCGACCGCAACGCCTTGCGGCAGCAACGCAATGCCAACCTGGTTTTCCGGACGCACGTCCTGGCGCAGGCCGGGGATGCGCTGGCCCCACTCGCGCAAGCGCTCCAGCGTGCGTTCCCCCCACGCACCCAAACGATCCGCCGCTGCGGCATGCATGCGCACGCCGGCGTTCGACTCCGCGGCCACTCCCCTTCTCCCTTGATAGACCCGGAAAACCTATAAAAGTCCAGACCTTACCCGGTGATGCTAAGCCTCTATTTTTCGGAATACCAGCAATGTCGCCGAAACCAGACAGCTTGTTCAGTCGGCCATGCCGGGTGAAGCCGCAATGCCCCAGTTTCGCAGCAGCCGAACGTAAAACCGGATGGCACCGGCATGGCTGGAAACCGCGATGCGCTCGTCTGCGCCGTGGATCGTCGCCAGGTCCTCGGGGCGCAGGGTCATGGGCGAAAAGTTGTAGCGCGACTCGTACACGCCCGCGTAGTGGCGAGCGTCCGTTGCACCCGTGACGAGCCCGGTGCTGATCACTGCGGTCGGGAAAGACTCCCGTGCCGCTTGCGCGAGAAGCGGATAGGCGGCGTTGTCGAGTCGCGACGGCGCGCTGGGTTCGCTGTTGAAATCGTTGCCGGGCCCGACCTCGACACCCGGGTCATCCACCACGCGACGCACATGCGCGAGCACACCGGCCGTGGTGTCGCCCGGCAACAGTCGGAAATTGACCAGCGCGAAAGCCTCCGTCGGCAATACGTTGTCCTTGATGCCGGCGTGGATCACGGTCGGCGCTGTCGTGGTGCGCACCAGCGCGTGGGTCGTCGGGTTGCCGGCGAACTGCCGCAGCAGCAGCGGCGCGAACAGCCAACGGTTTGCCAGCGCGAGCTTCTGTACCAACGGCATTTCCGGCGCCAGCCTGTCGAGCATGTCGGTGACCGGCCGTTCGAGGCGCAAAGGCAGCGGGTGGTCTTGCACGCGCGTGACGGCCCGTGCCAATTGGCCCACCGCCGTCTGCGCCGGTGGCAGCGAGGAATGGCCACCTTTCGCGCGCGTGGTCAGCCTGACCGTGAAGTAACCCTTTTCTGCCGCCATGATGGCGGCGATCGGGCGATCAACGCCGGCCACGATGCCTTCCAGCACGGCGCCGCCTTCATCGAGCAGGAACTCGGCACGCACGCCGCGCGACTTGAGCAGCTCGGCGATGCGGTGAGCGCCCTCGTTGCCGCCGATCTCCTCGTCGTGCCCGAACGCGAGCAGCACGTTGCGCGCTGGCTGGAAGCCTTCGGCCAGCAGCAGCTCGACCGCCTCGAGCAGTCCGAGCACGCCACTCTTGTCGTCACGCGCGCCGCGGCCCCAGACGAAGCCGTCGGCGATCACGCCACCAAAAGGCGGGTGGGTCCACTTGCCTTCCGTGCCCGGCTCGACCGGCACCACGTCCATGTGCGCGAGCAGCAGCATCGGCGCGCCAGCGGGGTCCTTGCCCTTCCAGGTGTACAGCAGGCTTGGTCCGACAAACTCGCGCTCGAGGGAACGGTGCGCCAGCGGAAACCTCGCACGCAGGTACTCGGCAAGGTCCGCCAGCGCTTTCGGGTCATTGCGGGCGCGGTCTTCGTGCGAAATGGTCGGGATGCGCAGCGCGCCGGCCAGCCGCTGCGCCGCAGCGGCCTCGTCGACCGCCACTGTAGCGGCCGCGGACCCGTCAACCGTCGGCGCGGGCAGGCGCGCGACGCGAACCAGGCAGATGCCGGCGACCAGCGCCAGCGCGAGAGCTGCAAATGCGGCGATCTTTTTCATGCGCGCGATGATACGGCGCGCGCAGCCGTCGCGGGCTACTCGCCGATTGCGACTTCATCCGGCGGCGCGCCGTCGGACAGCGGCCGACCGGCGGCGCGGCGGAACACGCGCCGTCCCCAGTGGCCGACGTCTTCCAGCGAGAGGTAAATGGTCGGCAGCACCACCAGGCTGACCAGGGTGGCGAACAGCAAGCCGCCGATCACCGCACGCGCCATCGGGAAGTAGGGCGGGCCGTCGCCACCCACCGTGGTCTCCCCGGCTGCCAGGGGGATCATCGCCAGGATCGTCGATCCGGCCGTCATCAGGATCGGACGCAGGCGATCGCGCGACCCTTGCACCAGCGCGAGCTCACGGCTCATGCCGGCAGCGCGCAACTGGTGCACATGGTCGATCAGCACCACGCCG
>DATLBT010000046.1:0-18843 GCA_035526825.1 Verrucomicrobiia bacterium
GTTGATGCTCGGCGTGCGCGCCGAGCACGTGCACCTGCGTGGCTCGCGCTGGGCGATCGCGCATGCCGAAGCGGCGGCCTTGCGCGCGCGCATCGAGCGCATCGAGCCGGCGGGGGACCAGTCGTTCTTGTGGCTCGACGCCGCCGGCGCACCGCTGGTGGCGCGCGTCGAGCCCGATTTTGCAGCCCGGCCCGGCGATGCGGTGGAGCTGGCGCTGGATCCGGGCGGCCTGCACCTGTTCGACGCTGCCAGCGGCGAGCGCCTGGCGTGAACACGCGCGCGGCTGATTCCGCCTGGCTGCTTGCGCCGCTGGCAGTCGGCACGCTGGTGCTGGTGGTGCTGCCCGCGTTCGCGACGCTGGCGCTCGCATTCATGCATTACGACGCGCTCGGCGCGCCGGCCTGGGCCGGCCTGGAAAACCTGCGCCAACTCGCACGCGACCCGGTGTTCCTGATCGCGCTCGAAAATTCCATCACGGTCGCGCTGGTCGCGGTGCCGCTGCGAATCGCGCTGGCGCTGGGCCTTGCGTTGCTGCTGCACGCGCCGCGGCGCGAAACCCCGGCGCTGCGCACTGCGGTCTACTTGCCAACGGCGGTGCCCGACCTGGCGTGGGCGCTGCTGTGGCTGTGGCTGTTGAATCCGCTTTACGGTCCGGCCGCCTGGTTGCTGCCGGCACTCGGCGTGCGAGCCGACATCTGGCTGACGGATCCTGCGTGGGCGCGCGGCGCAATCGTGACGATGCTGCTGTTCGGCGTCGGCGAGATGATGCTGGTGCTGCTGGCGGCGCGGCGCGAGGTGCCGGTCGAGCTGTATGAGCTTGGCGCGGTGGAAGGCGCATCGAAGCTCACGCTGTTCCGGCAGCTGACGCTACCGCTGCTGTGGCCGGCCTTGCTGTTCCTCGCCTGCCGCGACGCGGCGCTGACGCTGCAGACCAGCTTCGTGCCGGGGCTCATCGTGACCAACGGTGGACCCAACTACGCGACCACCTTTCTGCCGCTGACGATCTGGCAGAACGGCTTCGAGTACCTGCGCTTCGGCTATGCCGCCGCACAGACGCTGGCGATGTTCCTGCTTACGCTGCTGATGATGACGGTGCAGATCGTGGCGTTGCGGCGCTGGGCGCGGAGCGGGGCATGAGCGATCCAGCACCGCACTCGCTCTGGGGCCAACTGCTCGAGTGGCTGCACCGCTACCGCTTCTGGCTCGCGCCGCTGTCATTCAGCGCGGGGCTCGCCAGTTTCATGCTGATCGAGCGGCGCGAATGGTTGGCGCAGTGGGTCGCCGGCTTGCTGATCGTCGGTTGGCTGCTCATCGTCGCCGAGGATCACCTCACGCGCTGGCTGCGGCTGTCGCCGGCATTGTTGCGCTTCGGCGTCCAGGCCATACAGCAGGAGACCTTTTTCTTCGCGCTGCCATTCTTCCTGCACACCACGACGTGGACGACCGGACAGGGCGTGTTCACGGGGGCGGTAACGCTGGCCGCGCTGTGCTCGATATGGGATCCGCTCTATTACGGCCGGATCGTTGCGCGGCAGTGGCTCGCGGTGGCGTTTCACGCATTCGCGGTATTCGTGGGCACGCTGACGCTCACGCCAATCGTGCTGCACCTGACCACGCAGCAGACCCTCGCGCTCGCATCGGTTGCGGTTGCGGGGCTGTGCATTGCCAGCCAACGCAGCCTGATCGACCGAGAGCAACTCAGTCAACGGCTGTTGCTGATCGCGGGCGCCGCCGCGCTCGGCTGCCTCGCATGGTCGTTGCGTCCGTGGGTGCCGCCAGCGACGTTGTGGATCAGCCACGCCCAGGTCACCGACGCACTCGATCCCGTGGCACGCACGCCCGGTCTGGCGCTGGCGTCGGTGTCACCTGCGCATTTGCATGCGCAAGGCCTCCATGCCTTTACCGCGATCCACGCGCCGCGCGGCCTGCGCGAACAGGTCTATCACCGCTGGCTGCATGAAGGGCGCGAAGTCGATCGCATCGCGCTCGACATCGTCGGCGGGCGCGCCGAGGGTTACCGCGCGTGGAGCCAGAAGCGCGGCTTTCCCGCCGATCCGCGCGGTAGCTGGCGCGTGGAAGTGATGACCGAGAGTGGCCAGCTCATCGGGCAGTTCGGGTTCAACGTGATCGGAGACGTTGTGCCGCCGCGCCCGGAACAGCCTGGACCTGAGCCCGCTCCACTGCCGTCCCCGCCCGAGGACCCGCCGACCTAGCGCGCGACGGTGTCGAATCGTTCCGCTGGCAGGCGCACGCCTTCGTCTTCGACGCCGACAATCTCGGGCACAGCCCCGAAAGACGGCAAGTCGCCGCGCTCGAGCGGCGGCCGCGTGGCGGCGTTGAACATGGACGTGACGTCGAGGACCACGATCGGGGGCGATGCGGCCATACCGCCGTGGAATTCCACCGCAGACGATGGCGGGGCCTGGACCGTACCGACGTCGCCGTTGCCGATCGTGATGCTTCCGCCGCTCTGCGCCGCTGACGTTGCGGACGCGAGGAGCGCGGCGGTTGTGGCGATCAAGCGGATCATGGGCGACTTCTCCGGGTTCGGACGGCGACACGTTACGCCCGGTGCCGCACCCCCGGCAAGCTCACCAACGCGCGCCGTTAAATTTGACATCATGTAAAATAACCCGGGGCGGCTTGAGGGGTGGCAATGGGGACGATTCCGCGGCAGGGTCCGACCGGTGCACGAGCGCCGCGCTGGCTGCTGGCTGCTGGCATCGCCGCGGGCCTTGCGCTTGCCGCGAGCGGCGTGGCCCAGCGTGCCGCGTCGCCGCTGCCGCCCGGAGCCGTGGCACGCGTCGGCGACCAGCTCATTGCGCGCGATGCCTGGCTGCGCGCGGTGGCCGCGATGGCCTCGGAACGTCGCGCCGAACTGACCGCGGACGACCAGCGCCACATCCTCGATCGCCTGGTCGATGAAGCACTGCTCGTGCAGCACGGGCTCGACCTCGGGCTGGTGCAGAGTGACGCGCGCCTGCGCAGCACCATGGTGTCGGAAGTCATGCTGGCCGCAACGCGGCGCGCCGCGGCCCCGGTCGACGATGCCCAGCTGCGCGCGTTCTACGAGGCGAACCGCGACTTCTTCGCGCCGGCGGCGCGCCTGCGCGTTGCGGCCTTCCGCCTCGACGCCGATGGCGCGCGCAGACCATTCGAGCCTGCAGTGCCGGACGCGCCGCTGCCGCCGGCAAAGCTCGCGGCCTACCTCGGTCCGGCGCTGGCCGCGCACGCCACGAAGCTGGCCCCCGGGCAGGAGAGCGAGCCGATCGAGGCGGGCGGGTCGCGCGTCGTGCTGCGGCTGCTGGAGCTGCAACGGGCCGAAGCACCGCCTTACGAGCAGATCCGCGACGCCGTGCGCACCGAGGCCCAGCGCCGCGCCGACGAGGCCGCGGTGCGCGAGCTGATCGCCAGCCTGCGCGAGCGGCACCACGTGGTGGTGGCGGAGCACCCATGAAGCGCCTTGCGCTCGGACTTGCACTGCTTGCGTGTACGGGCGCTGTGCACGGCCACAGCCGCGGCACTTCCTATTCCGAGTGGACCGTCGACGCGCAGGGCGCGCAGGTGCGCGCGCACGTCTCGCAACTCGAACTGACGCGGCTGCAGCTTCATCCGTCGCAGCCGGACTACGCGCCGCGCGTCGCCGCACTGCTGCGCGCCGACGTGCAGCTGTGGTCGCGCCAAGGCCGCTGCCGCCCGGGCCCGGCGCAGGCGCAGGCCGACGCCGAGGGCTGGGTCTACGCGCGCTGGGCGGTGACCTGCCCGGACAACCGCGACTTCACCGTGCGCAGCCGGCTGCTGCACGCCGTTGCCCCTTCGCACCTGCACTTCGCGCGCGTCGAGACGGCCGATGCGGCGGTGCGCGAGCAGGTGCTTACGCATGCAGCGCCGGCCTTCGAGATCGGCACGCCGCCGGACCTCGCCGCGTCGCTCGCGCGCTACGCCAAGCTGGGCGTCGAGCACATCCTGTCGGGCTGGGATCACCTCGCGTTCGTGTTGGCGCTGATCCTGCTGGCCTCACGCATCAGCGAAGTCGCGCTGCTTGCCACCGGCTTCACCGTCGCACACAGCCTGACGCTCGCCGCGGCGGTGCTGGGCTGGGCAAAAGTCGATAACGCCGCGATCGAGGCGCTGATTGGATTTTCGATCGCGCTGGTCGCAGCGGAGAACTTATGGCTGCGCGGCGGACGCGAGCGCTGGCTGCCATGGGCGCTCGCCGTCGCGCTGGTCGCGCTCGCCGGAATCGGCACCGGCACGCTGCCGCGCGCGGCGCTGTTCGGCCTCGCGCTGTTCAGCCTGTGCTATTTCACGTGGCTGGGCGACAGCGAACGGCCGCTGCGGCTTCGCATCGCGCTGGCGTTTGCATTCGGCCTGGCGCACGGCTTCGGCTTCGCTGGCGCACTCGGTCCGCTGCAGCTGCCGCCGGAGCGCATCGCCGCGGGCCTGCTCGGCTTCAACCTCGGCGTCGAGCTGGGCCAGCTGCTCGTAATCGCGTTGGCTTGGCCTCTGCTTCAATGGCTCGCCCGCCGCCCGGTGGCTCGCGCCTGGGCCGGCGATGGCGTTTCGGCGTGCATCTGCGCGCTCGGCACTTTCTGGTTCGTGACCCGCACTTTCGGATGAGGATGCCCCCATGAAAAAGATTTCATTGCTCGTCGTGCTGGCGCTCCTCGGCCTGCTCGCATTCCTTTATCTGGAGCGCAACGGCCAGCCGGAGGCGCCGGGCACCGTCTCCACCGAGCGGGTGCCTGCCGCATGGACCGCGCAGCGCGCGCAGGCGCAAGTGCAAGCCGGGACGCAACTCGCCGCGGCCGCGCGCACCGGCGCGCCGGCTAAGCAGATCCTGTTCGGCGACCTGCACGTGCACACCACGTACTCGATGGACGCCTTCACCTGGGCGATGCCGGTGTTCCACGGCGACGGCGTGCATCCGCCGGCCGAGGCCTGCGATTACGCGCGCTTCTGCTCGAACCTCGACTTCTGGGCGAGCACGGAGCACGGCGAGTCGTTGACGCCGCGCCACTGGAAGGACATCAAGGAGACGGTGCGCGCCTGCAATGCCGTTGCCGGCGATCCGCAAGATCCGGACCTGGTGACGTTCCTCGGCTGGGAGTGGACGCAGATGGGCGATACCGCGAAGGACCACTACGGCCACAAGAACGTGATCCTGTTCGACACCGCCGACGACAAGGTTCCGGCGCGCCCAATCGCGGCCGGCGGCATCGCCGCGGCGGGCATGAAGGGCCGCGGCCGGCCGTGGCACGAGGACCTGGTCGCTCCTTATATTGACTGGAGCAGCCGCCAGACCCAGTTCGACCAGCAGTACAAGGTCAACGAGCTGAAGCACCAGCCGGTGTGCGCCGAAGGCGTGCCGGTGCGCGACCTGCCGGCCGATTGCCTCGAGTACGCGCCGACGCCGCACGAACTGTTCGCCAAGCTCGACGACTGGGGCTTCGACGCGCTGGTGATTCCGCACGGCAACACCTGGGGCTTTTACACGCCGCCGGGCTCGAGCTGGGAGAAGCAGCTCACGCGCGCCCAGCACGACCCGAAGCGCCAGTCGCTGATCGAGGTGTTTTCCGGCCACGGCAATTCCGAGGAGCATCGCGCGTGGCGCGAGGCGGCCTATGACGCTGAAGGCAAGCTCGTGTGCCCCGAGCCGACGCCGGATTACCTTCCGTCGTGCTGGCGCGCGGGCGAGGTGATCCGCTCGCGGTGCGGCGGCATCGCGGCACCCGACTGCGAGGCGCGCGTTGCCAAGGCCCGCCTCGACTACCTGCATGCGGGCCGCGCCGGCCACCTCGTGGTCCCGGGGATGGCGCCTGAGGACTGGCTCGACTCGGGCCAGTGCCGCGACTGCTTCATGCCGGCGTTCAACTACCGCCCGGCGCTGTCATCGCAGTACGCGTTGGCGATCTCGAACTTCGAGGAGAAGGCCGAGGACGGCGGCGACGGACCGCTGCGCTTTCGCTTCGGCTTCATCGCCTCGAGCGACAACCACGCCGCGCAGCCCGGCACCGGCTACAAGCAGGAGGGCCGGCATGCCAACACCGAGGTCTACGGCCAGGACGGCCTGGTCCGCAGGAACTTCATCGAGCAGGCCCGCATCCGCGGCAAGGGCGCCGAGTCGGTCGCTTTCGACCCGACGACGACGCGCTTCAACTTCCTGCAGATCACCGAGAGCGAGCGCCAGCAGTCGTACTTCTACACCGGCGGCCTCGTCGCCGCGCACAGCGAAGGCCGCTCCCGCGACGCAATCTGGCACGCGCTGAAGTCGCGCGAGGTCTACGGCACCTCGGGCGAGCGCATGCTGCTGTGGTTCGACCTCCTCGGCGCCGGCAACGAGGTTGCGCCGATGGGCTCGTCGGTGTCGGTCGCCGGCGCGCCGCGCTTCCGCGTGCGCGCCATCGGCGACTTCGAGCAGCTGCCGGGCTGCCCGCAACATAGCGTCACCGCGCTGAGCGCAGACAAAGTCGAGCGGGTCTGCCGCGGCGAGTGCTACAACCCCTCGGACCGGCGCAAGCCGATCGAGCGCATCGAGGTGGTGCGCATCCTGCCGCAAGCGCGGCCCGGCGAGCCGGTGGCGGACCTGATCCAGGATCCGTGGCGCACGTTCGCGTGCAGCGGCGATGTTAACGGCTGCACGGTGGAGTTTGCCGACGACGAACCCGCGCGCGGCGCGCGCGAGGCGATCTACTACGTGCGCGTGCTCGGCAAGGCTGAGCCGATCATCAACGCGGTTGGCCTGCGCTGCGAGCGCGACGCGAAAGGCGAATGCATCGCAGTGAAGCCGTGCCACGGCGACCTGCGCACCGACCCGGCCGACGACTGCAAGGCGCCGGCGGCGCCGCGTGCGTGGTCGTCTCCCATTTTTGTTGCCCCAGCGACGCGCTAAGAAATCCTCATGCTCAAGAAAATCGTTGTCGGCTTGATTGCCATCGTCCTCCTCGGCGCGCTGGTGTTCCGGCTGTTCGGCGATCGCCTGGTCGCGCGCATCGTCGAGCGCCAGGCGGTGAAGCTGCTGAACGGCGAGGCCTTCGCCGAGATGAGCGGCGGGCTCGACGTGGTGCTGTGCGGCGCCGGTTCGCCGCTACCCGACCCGGTGCGCTCGGGACCGTGCGTTGCGGTGATTGCCGGTGAGCGCGTGATGATCGTCGACGCCGGCTCGGGAGCGGTTCGCAACCTAGGACCGATGGGCGTGCCGGTCGGGCGCGTCAGCGACGTGTTCCTCACGCACTTCCATTCGGACCATATCGACGGGCTCGGCGAACTGATGCTGCAGCGTTGGGCCGGTGGCCAGAACACCGCGCCGTTGCCGGTGCACGGGCCAGCGGGCGTCGAGTCGGTGGTCGCTGGCTTCAACATGGCCTACACGCAGGATTTCGGCTATCGCGTGGCGCACCACGGCCCGGACGTCATCCCGCCGGGCGGCGCCGGTGGTGTCGCCGTGCCATTCGCGCTGCCGGCCGACGGTGAAGGTGCGGTGGTGCTCGAGGCCGACGGACTCAAGGTCACCGCGTTTGCCGTGACGCATGCGCCGATCAGTCCGGCCGTCGGCTATCGCTTCGACTACAAGGGCCGCAGCGTCGTGCTGTCCGGCGACACGGCTAAGTCGGCGAACCTCGAGAAGTTCGCCGCCGGCGCCGACGTGCTGCTGCACGAGGCGCTTGCGCCGGAGCTGGTCGACATCCTCACTGCCGCCGCCGAGAAGGCGGGCGCCAAGGCCCTCGCGCAGATCACGCGCGACATCCACAACTACCACGCGACGCCGGTACAGGCTGCCGAGTCGGCGCAAACGGCGGGCGTGAAGCAACTGGTCTACTACCACGTCGTGCCGGCGCTGCCGGTGAAGCCGCTCGAGCGGATGTTCGTGAAGGGTGTCTCGCAGGCCTTCGACGGCAAGGTCACCGTCGGCCGCGACGGCACCTGGGTGCACTTGCCGCCGGACAGCGACGTGATCGAGGTCGGCCAGCGGCCATGATCCTGCACGGCTGGCAGCTGTCGCTGTACAGCGGCAAGGCGCGCGCCTACCTGCGCTACAAGGGCATCCGGTTTGTCGAGAAGCCGCCGCGCGCGTGGACCCTGAACGCGATCCGCAAAAAGACCGGCGTCATCGTGATGCCGGTGGTCGAAACGCCCGAGGGCGAGTGGCTGCAGGACACCTCGCACATCATGGACGTGCTCGAGCAGCGTTTTGCCGAGGCGCCGGTGTTGCCGTCGACGCCGCGCCAGCGCATCGCTGCCTTGCTGATCGAGGCCTGGGGTGATGAGTTCTGGCTGCCAAGTGCGATGCACTATCGCTGGAGTTTCCCGGACGAGAACTTTGCGATGTTCCAGCGCGAGGGCGGCGACAACCTGCTGCCGTTCGCGCCGCGCTTCGTGAAGAACCGCCTCATTGCGACCGCAGCCGCGCAGATGCGCAGCTTCCTGCCCGGACTCGGCGTCGTGCCGGCGCAGGCGGCGACGATCGAGCGATGGACCGAGGGCCAGCTCGACCTGCTCGAGGTGCATTTCGCGCAACACCCGTACCTTCTTGGCAGCAAGCCGAGCTACGGCGACTTCGGCCTGGTCGGCCCGCTCTACGCGCACCTTGGCCGCGACCCGTACCCCAAGCGCGTGCTGATGGGGCCGCGTCCCGCGCTGTCCGCGTGGATCACCCGCATGCAGACGCCGTCGCAGCCCAAAGGCGGGGCGTTCCTCGCAAACGACGAAGTCCCGTCAACGCTGACGCCGGTGTTGCGTTCGATTTTCTGCGAGTTCTGGCCGTACCTCGAGCTGACGCTGGCCGAGGTCGCGAAACAACCGACGCCGGGGCCGGGCCGCGGTTACCGCCGCTCGCTCGGCGAGGTGCTCGTGCCGATGGCGGGCCGCACGTTGGCGCGCGCAGCCACGCCCTTTTCGCTGTGGATGGCGCAGCGGCCGCTCGATGCGTACGCCGCGCTCACCAAGCCGGACCGGGATGTCGTCGACCGCTGGCTTGCAACCGTCGGCGGTGAGCGCGCGATGCGGCTCGCGATCCGACCCCGCCTCAAGCGCCTCGCGCTGCATGTGGCGCCGGAATGAGCATGGACCGCTACCGCGTCTTCGTCTCCGACTCGTCGTACTACAGCGGCAAGCTCGAGGCCTGCCTGCGCTACAAGGCGATCCAGCACGAGCGGGTCGAGATCAACGTCGACGTGATGCGCAAACAGATCCTGCCGGCCACCGGTTTCATGAAGGTGCCGGCGATGCAGTGCCCCGACGGGCGCTGGCTCAAGGACACCACGCCGATGATCCAGTGGCTGGACCAGCAACACCCGCGCTTCCCGGTCTACCCGGAAGATGCGGCGACGCGTTTCATCGCGCTGCTGGTGGAGGATTACGCCGACGAATGGCTGTGGCGACCGGCGATGTACTACCGCTGGCGCTTTGCCGATTCGCACCGCTTCCGTCGCGCGCGGCTCGGCCGCGAGCTGGCCGAGGGCACGGCGCATCCGTCATTCCTGTTGGGCTGGTACTTCCGCTGGCGCCAGTACCGCGTATTCGTGCGCGGCGACGGCGTGCGTCGCCACAACGAGGCACAGGTCGAGGCGCTTTACCTGCGCACTCTGCGCGAGCTGTCGGTGCTGCTGGAGTCGCGGCCGTTCCTGCTCGGCGGCCGGCCCAGCATCGTCGACTTCGCGTTTTTTGCCTCGATGTTTCGCCACTTCGCGCTCGATCCGCATCCCGCGAAAATCATGGTCGACACCGCGCCCGCAGTGTGGGCCTGGGTCGCTCGCGTGTGGGATGCGCGCGGCGAGCGTGAAGGCGCGCGCGGCCTCGAGGATTTCTCGGCGCCAGGGTGGGACGCCATTTTCGGCGGCATTGCCAATGAATACCTGCCGTACCTCGACCGCAACGCCGCGCACTACGCAGCTGGTGACACGCGCTTCGACCTTGTCTGTCATTCCCGCGAAAGCGGGAATCCAGGGGCCGTGGTGTACCCGGCGATGCCGGTCGTGCGCTACCGCGTTGCCTGCCGTAGCCAATTGCTCAAGGCATATCGCGCTCTGGCCCCGGCGGAGCGCGAGCGCGCGCAGCGCCGCCTCGGGCCAAGCGGCATCGCGGCGTGGCTCGCCTGCGCCGAAGACGTCGACGCGGGCCTCGACGCCGAGTTCAAGCTGCCGCTCGCCCAGCGCTATCCCGAGGCGCGCGGCCTGTATGGCTTGCGGCTGTTCAGTAGTGGCACGCCGTGGGACTTGCCTGCGGCACCCATCCGCAAGGAACCGCGGTGACACACGTTCCATCCGCGCAGCAGCTCGGGGCATTTTCCGCCGGGGCAGATCGTGCCTGTGCGTTGTTCTACGAATTCTCCGCGCCAGACCCGCGCACGGTGCAAGTCGCGCTCGCCGGCCTGGCCGCGGGTCATGGCGGGCGGCTGCGCTGGGCGGCAGATGAGGAGGCGGTCCTGTGCGGCCGCGTCGCTCTATTTCATCGGGCGTTGCTGTTGCACTTTGCATCGCGCGACGCGGCGCGCGCATTCGTCACGGATGAAGGCCACGCGACCGCGGTCGCCACGTGCACGTCGCTGCAAGTCGCGGTCCTCGGCGATATGCCGCGCGCGATCACGCTGGTGTCGGCACTGCTGGCTCGCGTGCTGCCGCACTGGCCGTTCGACGACACGCTCGCCGACGGCGAGGAGCCGGGCGTGGACGTGAGTACGACGATGCCGACATCGCAGGCCATCGCAGCGGTGCGTGCGCATCCGCAACAGGCGTCGCCGGTGACGATGATCAACTGGCTGAAGTTTCGGCCGCAGGCGGCGTATCGCGACGGCGAGCCGCCGGCGTCTGGCCGCGAGGCGTATTACCGCTACGGCAAGGTGGCGCTGGCGGCGACGCACAGCCTCGGCGCAAAGCTGGTTTATGCCTGCCGATTTCGCCAGATCCTCGTCGGCAACGGCGGCGACCCAGGCCTTGGCCGGTGGGATGAATTCGCACTGATGCAGTATCCGGGTCGCGCCACCTTCGGCCGCATGGCGCAACTGAAGCGCTATCGCGCCGGGCTGCACCACCGCGAGGCGGGCCTGGCGGAATGGGGCCAGGGACTCACCGTGTCGCGCCCGGCCGACGAGTTCACCTGGCGTCGCTGAACGGTTCGCAACGCTGCAGCGCCTGGTATTCCCGCAGCCTCGGCAGATCCTCGTCGCGCGTGATCAGCAGGCGGAACAGGATCACGCCGCGCGCCGACGGCGCCACCACCAGCCTCGAGTCCACCGGCGCCTCGACGTCAGCGCTGCGCGCCAGCACGACATCGAGCCGCTTCTCGCCATCCGGTCCGGCGACCACCGACGCGTCGTTCACGGCGAAGAAATTGTCGGTGTTGGCGGCGAAGCCCGAGATCGACGCGTAGCTGCCGGGCAGGGGTGCGGTGATACGCAGCGGCTGCACGCTCACGTCGAAGACGCAGGCCGTGTAGAGCAGGTCAGGCGACAGGCGCACGATGGTGCGTGCGCTGGCATCGGGGCGCGGGCTGGCGAGCGCGCGGTTGGTGCCACCGGCGGCCGAAGCAATCTTGTGCATCGCGTAAGCGTTGATCAGGCGCGGCAGCGCGGCCACGGTCGCGAGGTTCGCAAGGATCGCGATGGCGAGAAACGCGGCGATGCCGCGCAGCCAGCTCATCGGCAGGCCATCCGCGTGATCGAGGGCAGCGCAATGCCGGCCGGGTCGGCGTGGACTTCCGCTGCCGGGTTGTAGAGACGCAGCGTGATCGAGAACGCACCGACGGGTGGCGCGGGCAGCCAGTTGCGAGCTTGCCCCTGCGCGGACACGGGCACCGCGTATCCACCATCGGCGTCGAGGGCGAGGTTGCTGGCGTGGCGCGAGTAGACCCCGGCGATGTTCGGCACCAGGTAATGATCGGCGCCATAGAGCGTCATGCTCCACCAGCGCGCCGGCAGCGGGCGGCCGGCGAGGCGATAGTCGCAGCGGCCGTCGAGTGGCTCGCCGCTGCCGTCCGTGAACGCGGTGTAATAAACCGTCTCGTCGCGCGACAGTGCATACAGCCCGGCAACCGCGACGAACGAGCGCAGGTAGAAGCCCGCACCGGCGCTGCCGGTGCCAAGGCTCGTGCTCCACGGCCCGTTGTGGATTGCGCTGCGCTCGAGCACCACGCGCATCACGGGGCGCGTCGCCAGCACCCCCGTCAGCAGTGCAGCCAGCACTAACAAGGCCCACCGCGCGTGCCGACTTATTGACATGGTGTAAAAATTACCACAGACTCGCGGCAACTCAAAATCCGGGCCCGTCCGTGCCTGTCCATCCGCTGATCGCTGCGTGCGGCCTGATCGCACCGCTCTGGATGACGGCCGCCACCGCGGCAACGGCCGACATGGTGCGCATTCCTGCCGGTGAAACGCGCATTGGCGCCGACCGCGGCCGCGCCGACGAGCAGCCCTCGTTCGTCGCCCGGATAGCCGCCTTCGAGCTGGACCGCACGCCAGTCACGGTCGCCGCCTTCAACGAGTTCGCGCGGCGTGCGAAATTCATCACCGACGGCGAGCGCCGCGGCGCATCCGCGGTGATGACGTTCGGCACCGGTCAATGGACCCTGGTCACGGGCGCCAGTTGGCGCAAGCCGGAAGGTCCGGCCGGACCCGATGCCGTCCCGGACCACCCGGTCACGCATGTCTCATGGAATGATGCGGCCGCTTTCTGCGCATCGTCGGGGCGTCGACTGCCTACGGAAATCGAATGGGAACACGCCGCGCGCCAGGGGCACGACAACAATGACGCGTTCCCATTCGGCAAGGCATTGGAAGTCGGCGGGCGCTATCGCGCCAATGTGTGGACCGGCGTCTTTCCGGTGGTGAACACCGCGGCCGACGGTTTCCGCACGACCTCACCGGTGGGCGCGTTCGGGCGCGGGCCGCTGGGGTTGTCCGATATGGCCGGCAACGTTTGGCAGTGGACGGCGGACTGGTACGCACCGTACGCGGGAGTCCCCGCTCGCGCCCCCGCCCCTCACCCTAGCCCTCTCCCCGCAAGCGGGGAGAGGGAATTGAGGGAGAAGTCGCAGCGGGGGGGGTCATTCCTCTGCGACCCCAAGTTTTGCTACGGCTTTCGTGTGACTGCGCGCGGCCATGCAACGCCGGATTCTTCGCACATGCATGTGGGCTTTCGCTGCGCCCGCTCGATTGAGGCGCGCACGTGAGGGGGCCGCTCGTCTTGGCCGCCACGCTGCTCGCGCTCTACGCGGCCTTCGTCGCGTGGTACGGCGGCCGCGGTACACCGATGGCGCAGGAAGAAGTGGACACGCTTTTCGCGCGTATCGCCGAGCGCGCGTCAAAAGAGCCGAATCCCGACGGCCACCTGCGCGATCACCTGAAACTGCTGGCATCGCAGGACGATGGCAACGAGTTCTTCATGCTGAACCTGATCCGCTACCGCGAGAAAGCTCTGTACCCGCCGGGTTACGACTTCCCCGGTAACGCGCTCGACGCCGACCTGCGCTACGGCCGCGCGATCATGCCGTACCTGCTCAAGCATGGCGGCGTGCCGGTATTCCTCGGCGAGGCGCAGGGTCGCTTCCTCGACGAGCTGGGTGACACGACCGACTGGGATCGCGTCGCGCTGGTGCGCTATCGCAGCCGTCGCGACCTGCTCGAGATGGTGGCCGACCTCGCGGGCCGCGACGTTGCCGTGCACAAGTGGGCGTCGATCGAGAAGACGCAGGTATTTCCGGTGAAGCCGCTGTTCAGCTTCGTCGCTGTTCGCGGCGCGATTGCGGCCGTGCTGCTGGTGCTGGGCTTGCTCTTGCACGCGTTCCTGCGCCGCAAGCCGTGGTATCGCGCATGAAGAAGGTGTTGCTGATCCTGGCCGCGATCGTCGTATGCGCCGGCGTGGCGCTGTATGCGTTCCGGGAAACGATCCTGCTCAACGCACTCGGCGTCGTCACCGACATCCGCCACCCGCGCGCGCCGAATCGGCCGGTGCCCTGGCAGCAAGGCCCGCCCGCCGCGGAGATTCCTGCTGCGCAGCGCCCGCCCAACATCATCGTGATCCTCGCCGACGACCTCGGCATCAATGACGTCAGCCTGTACGGCGGCGGCAATCCGCGCTCGCCGACGCCGCACATCGACTCGCTTGCGAAGAATGGCGTGCGCTTCGACAACGGTTACGCCGGCAACGCCGTGTGCGCACCGTCGCGCGCGACGCTGATGACTGGACGCTACTCATCGCGCTTCGGCTACGAGTTCACGCCGACGCCGGGCAACATGGCGAAGGTCGCGCCGCTGCTGGCCGGCGACATCCCGCGCATCCATCACCCTGTGCTGCACCCGGAAGCGGTCGAGCGCATCGCACCTTTCGAGCAGCTCGGCATGCCGCCGTCAGAAGTCACGCTTGCCGAGATGCTTAAAGAACGCGGCTACCACAACATCCACATTGGCAAGTGGCACCTCGGTGGCACGCCCGAGCTGCGGCCCAACGCGCAGGGCTTCGACGAGACGCTGTTCATGGAAAGCGGGCTGTACCTGCCCGAGGACCACCCCGAGGCGGTGAACGCGAAGCAGGATTTCGACCCGATCGACCGGTTCCTGTGGCCCAACATGCGCTATGCCGCGAGCTACAACGCTGGCGACTGGTTCGAGCCCAGGGGTTACCTCACCGATTACTACACCGACGAGGCGGTGGCATCGATCCGCGCCAATCGCAATCGGCCGTTCTTCCTGTTCCTCGCGCACTGGGCGGTACACACGCCGATGCAGGCGCTGAAGGCCGACTACGACGCGCTCGAGGGCATCGAGCCGCACGGCAGGCGCGTCAACGCCGCGATGGTGCGATCGCTCGACCGCAGCGTCGGCCGCGTGCTGCAGGCGCTGAAGGACGAGGGCCTGCACGAGAACACCTTGGTCATCTTCACCAGCGACAACGGCGCGCCGAACTACCTCGGCCTGCCCGAGTTGAACCAGCCGTATCGCGGCTGGAAGCTGACGTATTTCGAGGGCGGGCTCAAGGTGGCCTTCGCCGCGCAGTGGCCCGCGCGGATTCCGGCGGGCACGGTGTATGGCGATCCAATCGCCGCGGTTGATATCACGCCGACCGCAATTGCAGCCGCGGGTGCCGCAATGCCGGCCGACCGCGAGCACGACGGCGTGAACCTGCTGCCGTTCCTGACCGGCGAAAAGTCGGGCCCCGCGCACGAGGCGCTGTTCTGGACCGACGGCAGCTACCAGGTCGTGATCGCGGGCGGCTGGAAGCTGCAGGTCGCGGAGCGTCCGGCGAAGACTTGGCTGTACCACCTAACGAAGGATCCGACCGAGAGGAACGAGCTGTCGGCGGCTGAGCCGGGCAAGCTTGCTGAGCTGCGCGAGCTGCTCGCGATGCATCGCGCGCGCAGCGCGCCGCCGCTGTGGCCGTCGTTCCTGGAGATGCCGGTGATGGTCGACAAGACGCTCGACCAGCCGGAAGTCGAGGGGGATGAGATTGTTTACTGGCAGAACTGACCGCTGACCGGTGTCATTCCGAGCGAAGCGAGGAATCGCGTTCGAGATGCCGGCTCGCTGAGGAACGCGATCCTTCGCTTCGCTCAGGATGACACGGGGGGCAGTCTTACCGGGCCGATGTAGCTGTCGAGATTGCGGAAGAAGTACACGGTGGCCGGCGTGGGGACGTGGACGATCCAGTCCTGCGACGGGCGTAGCACGGACACCTCCCAATCGGCCGGTAGTGGCACCGCGCCTGCGCCCGGCGCCGCCACCGTCTGCTGCACGTAATGCTTGCCGTCGGGCAGTCGCGCAACGCGCACTTCGGATCCGTGCAGGAAGCCCAGCACGTGATGCTTGTCGATCGACAGCCGCGTCGGCGCATTGCCCTTGGCGAGTCCGCGGAAGTCGAGCGGCCGCGCCACCCGCACGAACTCGCGTCCGCCGATGACCCGTGTGTCGAGCGCGCCGTCGATTGCGCCGCCGGGCGAGCGCAGGAACCACGCGCTGTCCATCGCGCCGCGGCCGACTCCGGACTTGAAGAACGGCGGCTCGGGCCGGAACGCGGCGTAGTCGTCCATCGTCACCACGTCCTGGTGCAGCCAGACGTCGAACGTGCGCGGGTCCATCACTTCCATGTGCAGCTCGCGCGGCGCGCGCGTGACGTTGGGCGCCGGGATGCCGTTCATTTCTTGCCGCCCTTCACCGGCGCGACGACCGCGCCCGCCTGGATCTGCGTGACCATCCACAGGAACAGCTTGCTGGCGCCCGCGCGATCCATCTCGCCTTCATCGACCAGCTGGTGCGCGCCCCAGAACGCCATGTGCAGCATCCAGGTCAGCGCGCGACTGTCGCGATCGGGCAGGCCGAAGGCATCGCGCGTCGTCGGCGTCCACAGGTTGGTCAGCAGGTGGCGCAGGCGGCGGCTCATGCGCGTCGACTCGGCGCTGCCGGAATAGGTTGCCGTGATCATCTGCCAGAGCGCGCGGGTGCGGCCCGGCGACAGGTCGAAGGTCAGCCGCTCGGCGAACCGCGTGAGGTCAGCGAGGTTGCGCGGGTTGCCGCGGATCGTTTCGCGCATGCGCTCATAGAGCTCGCGGAAAATCTGCGACATTGTCTCGGTCATCAGCTGGTCGACCGAGCTGAAGTGTTCGTAAACCAATTGCCGGCTGACCTTGGCGTGCTCGGCGACCGAAATCATCGACAGCGCCGGCCAGCCGTGCTTCTCGACCACCGCGGCCGCGGTTTTCAGCAGCGCCTCATGGCGCGCATCCTTGGCGAGGTAGCCCCGCTTCTTCAGTGCGCGTGATGCGGCCATGGAAAGTTCTCGTGCCCCAGCGATAGTTCAGCCACGCGCGGCCAGCCGCCGGACGATCTCGTCCTCGAGCAGCCACAGCCGGTCCTGGCCCCACACGGTGAACGCCGCTTCGCCCCGGCTGGCGGGCAGGCGCAGTGTCGGCACGCCCCATGAGCCCGCGGCGATCATGTCCTGCACGTTTCGCTCGAGCTCGGGTTCCCAATCGCGTGAGTCGAGGCGAACGCGCGCAGCGTCCCACGGCAGGCCGGCGCGCTCGACGATGGTGCGCAACCCCCGGGGCGACATCGCATCGATGCGCTCGCTCCATACCGCCTTGCTGTACTCGTGCAGGTATTCGAAGCCGCGGCCCTGGTCGCGCGCCCACGGAAACAGCGAGTAGGCACGGCGCACGGGCTCGCCAAATGGGTCCCACAGGTTGCCGAACGGGATGCCGAGCCGGTCGGCCTCGCGTCGCGTGTCGAACAGGATGTACTGGCCCTTGCGCCGGTCGGCTTTCACGCCGCGCATCATCATCGGCAGGACCGGGCGCACCACCAGGTCGATCGGATGGCGGCGCACCAGTTCGGAGACGCGGCCATACGAGAGATGCGTGTACGGGCTGCGAATCGACGGAAAGAACTCCAGCACCAAACGCCGTCCCGGCACGGGTGCAACCGCGGCCACGCGCTGCACCGCAAGACTCGGCCCAACAGGCGCGTCGGGCCGGCGCACGCCCAGTGCCTCCAGGCGGCTCTCGAGGTAGTGCAGCCGATCAATGCCCCAGTACCACTCGCCCTCGTAATAAAACATGCCGCTGAGGTAGTGACCGAGCCTGTGGCGCAGCGAGAAGTTTTCGTGCAGCCGCTCCTGTGCACGCCCGACCGCCAAGGCGCCGTAGCGCAGCGTGATTGCCTCCAGCGCCCGACCGTCGCCGGCGTGCAGCGCGCGGCCCGTGGCGATAGCGAGCTCGACGAAGTCGGCGCTCGCCTCCGCCTTGAGCAGGATCCGGCGCGCGAGGTCGGTGGCAGCCTGGTCGGGTGCGCGGTCGCCCGGCGCAGACAGGTCGAATGCCGGAGCCATCGTGCGACATTCGCCGCGCGACCATGCGTCCCAAAGCCGTTGCTCGTGGATCGCGCCCGGCGCGGGCTGCGCCACGACATGCGGCAGCACGCGCGCGTTGAAGCGCGCCAGGAAGGCTGGCAGTGCCTGCAGCGCGAGGTGGCTGTGCGGATCATCGGGCTGGTGGAAGAAACGCACTTCGTGCGGTCGGTTCTCGGCAAGGCGTCGACGTTCCGCTTGCGCCCGAGCAAGCGCGTGGCGTTCGGCGTCGGCCATCCGGCGCATCACGGCGCTGCGAATCATGCGGGGCAATGACATGAACGCAGCCTAGCAAGAATTTGACAGTCTGTAAAAAACATCCCACACTTTGTGCATGCATCGTCGCCTCGAGCGGATGGCCTTCACTTCGGCGCTGTTGGCCGCGCTGGCGGCCGGTCGCGCGGCGGCGATCGACTTCGAACTCGGCGGTGACGTCACCGGATCGCTGCGCGCACAGGTCGCGATCGGCGCCGGCTGGCGCGCCAACGACCGCAAAGTCCCCCTCGTCGGCAAGCTGAACCTGCCGGGGCAGGAGCAATTCTGCGAGGACAAGGATCCCGACGGTCCCACCGGGCCGCAGGCGGCGCCGGGCATCAACTGCCAGACCGTCGCCGGCAATGCCGCTTTCCTGGCGCTCCCCGGCTACCCGTCGGTGAATTTCGACAACGGCAACCTCAACTACGACCGCGGCGACCTCGTCGCGGCCGCGGTCAAGCTGGCGCCGAGGCTGCAGCTGACCTGGAACACTTTCGGCCTCGACGTCAGCGGCCTGTGGTTTTACGACCCCGCCAACACCGGGTTCACGGATTTTCACCAGAACAATCGGCAGGACAACAACGGCTTCCAGGAGCGCAACGAACCGCGCCGGCAGGACGTGGAAGACCAGATCGGCACACGCTTCGAGCTGCTCGACGCTTACCTGTCGGGCACGGTCGCGTTGCCCGGTGACCGCGCGCTGACGCTCAAGCTCGGCAACCAGATCCTCAGCATCGGCACGAGCACGCTGCTC
>DATLBT010000047.1:0-56294 GCA_035526825.1 Verrucomicrobiia bacterium
AGGCCTACAAGGGCCGCATCGGCGAACTGCTGACCGGCCTGGTCAAGCGCATCGAGCGTGGCAGCGTGATCGTGGACCTCTCCGGCAGCGCCGAGGCCATCATCCCGCGCGAGCAGATGATTCCGCGCGAGCCACTGCGCCCAGGTGACCGCGTTCGCGGCTACCTGTTCGAAGTCCGTTCCGAGATTCGCGGGCCGCAACTGTTCTTGTCGCGCACCTCGCCGAAATACCTCGTCGAGTTGTTCAAGCTCGAGGTGCCGGAAATCGCGCAGGGCCTGATCGAGCTCAAGGGTGCCGCGCGCGACCCGGGCCTGCGCGCCAAGGTGGCGGTCAAGGCCAAGGACAAGCGCATCGATCCGGTCGGCGCTTGCGTCGGCATGCGCGGTTCGCGCGTGCAGAGCGTCAGCAACGAGCTGGCGGGCGAGCGCATCGACATCGTGCCCTGGGACGACAACCCGGCGCAGTTCGTCATCAACGCCATGGCCCCGGCCGAGGTCGACTCCATCGTGGTCGATGAAGAAGCCCATTCGATGGCGATCGCGGTGGCCGAGGACAAGCTCGCCCAGGCGATCGGCCGCGGTGGCCAGAACGTGAGGCTCGCCTCCGAATTGACCGGCTGGGTGCTGAACGTCATGACCGCCGCCGACGCGGCGGCCAAACAGCAGCAGGAGTCCGAGGGCACGCTCAAGGTGTTCATGGAGCAGCTCGGCGTCGACGAAGACGTTGCCACCGTGCTGGTGCAGGAAGGCTTCAGCACGCTCGAGGAAGTTGCCTACGTGCCGGCGCAGGAACTGACCCAGATCGAGGGCTTCGACGAGGACATCGTCGAGGAGTTGCGCAACCGGGCTCGGGACGTTTTGCTGACGAAGGCCATCGCCCGCGCCGAGCATGCCGGGGACAGCAAGGCAGCAAACGACCTGATGGCCGTGGAAGGCATGGACGCCGAGTTGGCGGCGAAGCTCGAGGAGACTGGCGTGAAGACGCGCGACGACCTCGCGGACCTCGCCACTGATGAGCTGATCGAGAAGGTCACGATGGACGAGCCGAGGGCCGCGGCGCTGATCAAGGCGGCACGCGCCCACTGGTTCGCCCAGGCCTGAGTCCCGCGGAGAACCTTATGAGCACGACCGTTCGAGATTTTGCCGCCGAGCTGAAGATCCCGGTGGATCTGTTGCTGGCACAACTCAAGCAGGCCGGTGTGGCCGTGCAGGGCGAGGCTTCTGCCGTCACCGCCGCGGACAAGTCCGCGCTGCTGGCGCACTTGGGCAAGACCGGTTCGACCACCGGCGCGGCGGCCGAGCCGCGCCGGATCACGCTGAAGCGCAAGGAAACCACCGAGCTGCGCCTCGGCGGCGGCCGCGGCGCGCCGTCCAAGACGGTCAGCATCGAGGTGCGCAAGCGCCGCACCTACGTGAAGGCCGGAACCGAAGGGCAGGAATCGGCGGACGACGCCGCTGCCGCCGCGAAGGAACAAGCCGAGCATGAGGCCGCGGCGCGCGCCGCGGCAGAGGCCGAAGCCCGCAAGCAGCAGGACGAGGCCAGCCGCAAGCTGCGCGAGGAAGAAGACGCGCGCCGCAAGGCCGAGGAAGAGCTGCGCAAGGCGACCGCCGATGTGGCGCGTGCCGGCGTCGACGTCCACGCGCGCACCGAGGGCGAAGCCGCTCGCAAGCGGGCCGAGGAAAACCTGCGCCGCGCCTCCGAAGTGCGCAAGCCCGAGCCGACCCTGATTCGCCGCAACGAGCGCGAGGGCATCCAGCGCGCGCAGCCGCATATGGCGCCTGGCAAGTCGACGCATCGTCCGCGTGGCGGCCGTCCGGCTGGCGGGCGCAAGAGTTCCGCATCGGTGCAGGTCGACACGCAGCACGCGTTCGTGCAGCCGACCACGCCGGTGGTGCGTGAAATCGAAGTGCCGGAGTTCATCACGGTCGGCGAACTTGCCGGTCGCATGGCGCTGAAAGCCACCGAGCTGATCAAGACGCTGATGGGCATGGGCGTCATGGCCACCATCAACCAGTCGCTCGACCAGGACACCGCGACGCTCGCGGTCCAGGAACTGGGCCACACGGTCAAGACCACCAAGGCCAGCGACGTCGAGGACAGCCTGCTGCAGGCCGCCGCCGCCGAGCCGAGCGACGCCGAGGCTGAATCGCGGGCGCCGATCGTCACGGTCATGGGCCATGTCGATCACGGCAAGACCTCGCTGCTCGACTACATCCGCAAGACGCGTGTGGCCGCAGGCGAGGCGGGTGGCATCACCCAGCACATCGGCGCGTACAACGTGAAAACGTCGAAGGGCACGGTCACGTTCCTCGACACGCCGGGCCACGCGGCTTTCACGCGCATGCGGGCGCGCGGCGCGAAGATCACCGACATCGTCATCCTCGTGGTCGCCGGCGACGATGGCGTCATGCCGCAGACCCGCGAGGCCATCAAGCACGCCAAGGCCGCCAAGGTGCCGATGGTGGTTGCCGTCACCAAGATGGACAAGCCGCAGTCGGACATCGAGAAGGTCAAGACCGGCATGAGCAAGGAAGAGGTCCTGCCCGAGGACTGGGGCGGCGACACGCCGTTCGTCGCTGTTTCCGCGCACACCGGCGCCGGCGTCGACACGCTGCTCGATGCGGTGCTGGTGCAGGCCGAAGTGCTCGAATTGAAGGCGCCGATCAAGGCGCCGGCGCGTGGCGCCGTGGTCGAGTCGAGCCTCGAGAAGGGCCGCGGTGCCGTCGCCACGGTCCTGGTGCGTTCCGGCACCCTCAACCAGGGCGACATGCTGCTTTCGGGCTCGTTCTACGGCCGCGTCCGCGCGATGTTCGACGAGAATCGCCAACCGGTGAAGTCGGCGGGCCCGTCGATCCCCGTGGAGGTGATCGGCCTGTCCGGCGTGCCGGAAGCCGGGGACGAAGTGCTGGTCGTGGCTGACGAGCGCAAGGCACGCGAGCTCGCGGAAATGCGCGCCTCCCGCCAGCGCGAAACGAAGCTGGCCCAGGCGCAAGCGGTGCGCATGGAGCAGGTCTTCGCGCGGATGGGCGAGACCAACGAGAAGCTGCTCAACCTGATGGTCAAGTCCGACGTTCAAGGCTCGGCCGAGGCCATCAATGAAGCGCTGACCAAGCTCCCCTCGGCGGAGGTCAAGGTCAACATCGTGTCGACCGGCATCGGCGGCATCAGCGAGTCGGACGTCGACCTTGCGCTGGCGTCGGGCGCGATCATCGTCGCGTTCAACGCGCGCCCCGACGCGACGGCGCGCCGCCGCATCCAGGAAACCGGCGTCGACGTGCGCTACTACTCGATCATCTACCAGCTGATGGACGATGTGACGAGCGCCATCAACGGCCTGCTCGGCACCGAGACGCACGAGAAGCAGGTTGGCCTCGCGCAGGTGCGCGAAGTCTTCCGCAGCAGCAAGTTCGGCTCGATCGCGGGCTGCCTGGTCACCGACGGCGAAGTGCGCCGCGGCCTGCCGGTGCGCGTGCTGCGCAACAACGTGGTGATTTTCGAGGGCGACATCGACTCGTTGCGCCGCTTCAAGGATGACGCCAGCAAGGTCGAGTCGGGAACCGAGTGCGGCATCGGGGTCAAGAACTACAACGACGTCAAGCCCGGTGACCAGATCGAGTGCTTCGAGCGCATTGAGGTCAAGCGCACGGTCAAGCAGGAACCCGTCGCGGCGCGTTAGCGCCCTGCCGAAGGCCCATGCCCAGGGAGTATCCCCGCACCGCGCGGATCAATGTGCAGGTCCAGCGCGAGCTCGCGGAAATCATCCGCGATGAGCTGCGCGATCCGCGCGTGCGCGGCGTGACGCTGACCTCGGTCGAGGTGTCGCCGGACATGCGCCATGCCCGGATCCACGTCAGCGTGCTGGCCCTCGATGGCAAGCCCGCCGAGGCCGCGGCGGCGCTGAACGGCGCCGCCGGCAAGCTGCGGATGATGCTGAAGCATCGGCTCAGCATCCGGCACATCCCCGAACTGCGCTTCCATGGTGATGTAACCGCCGCAAGCGCCGACCACGTGAACCGCCTGATCCGCGACGCGCGCGCCGCCGACGAGCGCCACCACGCTGACGACGAGCCGGAGCCCGAAAAATAGGGACGCACACGATTTTCGGTGCAATCTGATGGTTTCCGGGGCTGGTGGGGAAAATCGTGTGCGTCCCCATTTTTCCCGCCGCGACGTCAGCGGCATCCTGGTGCTCGACAAGCCGCCGGGGCTGACGTCCAACGCGGCGCTGCAGCGCGTGCGGCGCCTGTTCCAGGCTGACAAGGGCGGCCACACCGGCAGCCTCGATCCGCTCGCGACCGGCCTGCTGCCGATCTGCCTCGGCGAAGCCACCAAGCTCTCTGGCCACCTGCTCGACGCCGACAAGCGTTACGTCGTGCGTGCGTCCGTGGGCGCCTGCACCAGCACCGCCGATGCCGAAGGCGAGGTCGTGCGCCGCTCAGAACCGGCGCTGCTGACGCGTGAAGCCCTGGAGCAGGCGCTCGCCGCCTTTCGCGGGCCGATCCTGCAGCGCCCACCGATGTATTCGGCCCTGAAGCACAAGGGCAGGCGCCTGTACGAGCTGGCGCGCGAGGGCGTGGAGGTCGAACGCCCGGCGCGCCCGGTGACCATCAGCGGACTGGCGTTGCGGGCGTTCGAGCCCGGTTCATTCGAGCTCGATGTGCGTTGCTCGAAGGGCACCTACATCCGCAGCCTCGTCGAGGACTTGGCCGCAGCCACCGGGCAGTGCGCCCATGTCGCCAGCCTGCGCAGGCTGGCGGCGGGCCCGTTCGGCGAAAGCCAGATGGTGTCGGCCGAACATCTGGAACAGGTGGCGGAACAGGGACTTGCGGCGCTCGATGCACTTTTGCTGGAGCCCCTCGCCGG
This sequence comes from Verrucomicrobiia bacterium, assembly GCA_035526825.1. GTDB lineage: Bacteria > Pseudomonadota > Gammaproteobacteria > Nevskiales > Nevskiaceae > JACPFV01. The sequence goes on from DATLBT010000047.1 coordinate 4,864, forward strand.
GGTCGCCGACTGGCGCAGGGTGGTCGTGGACGAGGCGCGCAGCCTGCGCCTCTCCCAGGGCCAAGCGGTGGCGCTGGACCAAGCGGGGGGCATGCAAAGCGGTGCGGTAGCCATCGTCGACGAAGCTGCGCGGCTGCTCGGGTTGGGCGAGGTCGACGCAAACGGCAGGCTTGCCCCCAGGCGCTGGTTGCATCAATCGGGTTAAGCCCCGGAAAAAAGCCGGTTTTTTGGTTGTGGAATGGGGGAGGCGCGGGTAGAATGCGCGGCCTTCAAAAGACCGAAACGAACGAGTTGGAGCCGTAAACAATGCCTTTGAGCGTCGAACAGAAAAAAGCCGTCGTAGAGAAGCATCAGCGCGGCAAGGCCGACACCGGCTCGACTGAAGTCCAGATCGCGCTGCTGTCGGAGCGCATCAACAGCCTGTCGCCGCATTTTGAATCGAACAAGAAGGATCACCACTCGCGCCGCGGCCTGCTGAAGATGGTCAACCAGCGCCGCAAGCTGCTGGATTACCTCAAGTTGTCCGACCAGGACCGCTACACCAAGCTCATCACCGATCTCGGCCTGCGCCGCTAAGCGGCCGCCGCGGTTCCCACACTCGATTCACTTTCGGAGCGCCATCATGGCTTTCCCCGTTAACCCTGTCCGCAAGTCCTTCCAGTACGGCGAGCACACCGTCACCCTGGAAACCTCCCACATGGCCCGCCAGGCCGATGGTGCGGTGACCGTCACGGTCAACGATACCGTCGTCCTCGTCACGGTCTGCGCCCGCAAGGAAGCCAAGCCCGGCCAGGACTTCTTCCCGCTGACGGTCGATTACCAGGAGCGTTTCTACGCCGGCGGCCGCATCCCCGGCGGCTTCTTCAAGCGCGAAGGCCGCGCCACCGAGAAGGAGACGCTGACCAGCCGCCTGATCGACCGGCCGCTGCGCCCGCTGTTCCCGGAAGGTTTCTTCAACGAAGTGCAGGTCATCGCGACCGTGCTGTCGCTGAACCCGGAAGTGGACGGGGACATCCCGGCGCTGCTCGGTGCCTCCGCCGCCATGGCGATTGCCGGCGTGCCGTTCCAGGGCCCGATCGCGGCCGCGCGCGTCGGCTATGCGGACGGCAAGTACATCCTCAACCCGGGCGCCACCCAGCTCGAGACCTCGCAGCTCGACCTCGTCGTCGCCGGCACCAAGGACGCCGTGCTGATGGTGGAGTCGGAAGCGCAGATCTTGTCCGAGCAGGTCATGCTCGGCGCCGTCCTGTTCGGCCATCAGCAGATGCAGGTCGCGATCAACGCGATCAACGAACTGGTCGCCGCCGCCGGCAAGCCGAAGTGGACCTTCACGCCGGACGCGAAGCTCGCCGAGATCGAGAAGGACGTCGCCGGCGTCGTCGAGAAGGACGTCGCTGCCGCTTACGGCATCAAGAAAAAGGACGACCGCCGCGACGCGCTTTCCAAGGCGAAGGCCGCCGCCATGGAGAAGCTGGCTTCCGGCGACACGCCGAAGTGGACGCCGGCGCAGGTCGCGACCGCGTTCTCCAACATCGAATATCGCCTCGTCCGCAGCCGCATCCTTGCCAACGAGCCGCGCATCGACGGCCGCGACACCAGGACGGTGCGGCCGATCACCACCGGCGTCGGCATCCTGCCGCGCGTCCACGGCTCGGCAATCTTCACGCGCGGTGAAACCCAGGTCCTGGCGGCAGTCACGCTCGGCACCGGCCGTGACGCGCAGATCATCGACGCGGTGGAAGGCGAGTGGAAGGACAGCTTCATGCTGAACTACAACTTCGCGCCGTTCTGCGTCGGTGAAACCGGCCGCATGATGGGCCCGAAGCGCCGCGAGATCGGCCACGGCCGCCTCGCCAAGCGCGGCCTGATGGCGATCCTGCCGAACCTCGAGACCGAATTCCCGTACGTGCTGCGCCTGGTCGCCGAGACGCTGGAGTCGAATGGCTCTTCGTCGATGGCCACGGTCTGCTCGTCGGCGCTGGCGCTGATGGACGCGGGCGTGCCGATCAAGGCGCCGGTCGCGGGCATCGCGATGGGCCTGATCAAGGAAGGCGAGAAGTGGAGCGTGCTGACCGACATCCTCGGTGACGAGGATCACCTCGGCGACATGGACTTCAAGGTCGCCGGTACCAAGGACGGCATCACCGCGCTGCAGATGGACATCAAGATCACCGGCATCACCGGCGAGATCATGGAGCGCGCGCTGGCCCAGGCCAAGGACGCGCGCATCCACATCCTTGGCGAGATGGCCAAGTCGCTCGAGAAGCCGCGCGCCGACATGTCACCGTTCGCGCCGCGCATCACGACGATCAAGATCAACCCGGAACGCATTCGCGACGTCATCGGCAAGGGCGGCGCGACCATCCGCTCGATCACCGAGGCGACCGGCACCGAGATCGACATCAACGACGACGGCACCATCAAGATCGCCGCGGTGGACAAGAAGGCTACCGAGGCGGCGATCGAGCGCATCAACGCCCTGACCAAGGACGTGCAGGTTGGCGAGATTTATGAGGGCCGCGTTGCGCGCCTGATGGATTTCGGCGCCTTCGTCACCATCCTGCCGGGCAAGGACGGCCTGGTGCACATCTCGCAGATCTCCGAGAAGCGTGTCGAGAACATCGCGGACGCGCTGTCGGAAGGGGACATCGTGCGGGTGAAGGTGCTCGAGGTTGATCGGCAGGGGCGCATTCGCCTGTCGATGAAGGAAGTGGCGGGGGCTGGTGCGGCGGCGCCGGAAGCGGCGCAGTAACAATTGGTCGATCCCGGGCGCTATTCAGAAAGAACACAAAAAAATGCCCCCGGGGGGACCGGGGGCAAGGTGCGAGAAAGGCACGGAGGCCTTTCTGGAGGAGCCTTAACAAACTTCCGGTTCGTTTGAGCCCGGTCCAACCGGGCTTTTTTGTGAATCGGACTTTGTTGCGGTGCAGTATAAGAGTAACTTACTGTTACGTCAACAACCGGGGCATTGGATATTACCGGTTTAAAAACAGCCAGTTACAACCGGAACCGGAACCAAACCTGCAAATCGTGACGCCAGAGTCACGAATCGTTGGGAAATTATCCCTTAGGTGTCGTCGGTACCCGAGGCGGGCGTCGAGCCGGTGTCGTTCGGTCCCCGGCGGCGGCTGCGCAGCGTGGACTTGGCTCGCGACAGGTTGCGCAGGAACTCGCGCCGTACCGAGCGCCAGATGGGGACGTTCTGCTCGGCAAGGTCGTTGAGGACCTGCACGGGCGACTGGTTGGAGCCGATCAGCTGCTTGATCTGCTCCGAGAACTGCAGCTGCTTCTGCACGAACAGTTGCGTGGACAACTCGAGATAACGCGTGATGCTCGCTTGCATCGGGTCGCCGTAAAAACGGATCACCCGGGTCAGCAGCTCGGTCGTGAAGATGGGGTTGCCACCTTCCTCCTGCTCCGCGATGACCTGCAGCAGGATGGTGCGGGTGATGTCCTCGTGCGTGTTCTTGTCCTGTACGCGGAACTTGACGCTCTCCATCACCAGCTGGCGCACTTCGTCGAGCGTGATGTAGCGGCTCACCTCGGTGTCATAAAGCCGGCGGTTTGGGTACTTCTTGATGATGCGAATGGGCGTTTCGGGCGTCATGGTTTGCATCGGAAGATTTGTTGCACTGCATTATAGGGGACTTGGGTCAGCCAATCGCGCAGCACACGGGACGCGCGGCGAGGACCAATGGCCTGTTGCCCACTCGAGCAGGTCGTGCACGCCGGCGCCGGCGAGTTCCTGGGGCGGACCTTGGCCGAGCAAGGTCAGGCATTGCATCAGGTTGGTGCTGGCCGCGCGCGCATCGACCGGAGTGGCGTGGTTCTGCTTGCTGAGCTTGCGACCGCCAGCGTCGACCAGCACCGGCAGGTGGCCGTAGCGGGGCGCAGCCCAGCCGAGTTGCTGCTGCAACCACTGCTGCGGGAAGGTTGAGCCGAGGAGGTCGCCCCCGCGCACCACGTGCGTGATGCGCTGCTCGTGCTCGTCGACGGCACACGCGAGCTGGTAGCCGAAGGTGCCGTCGCGCCGGCGCAGCACGAAGTCGCCCACCTCGCGCGCGAGGTCGCGGCACTGGCGCCCTTGCCAGGCGTCGTCGAAACAGAGCGTTGTCGCCGTAGCGGGCAGGCGCAGGCGCCAGCTGCCATCGGCGAGGCCGCGATCGCGGCAAGTGCCCGGGTAGATCGGGCCGTCGGGACCCTCGACGCCGCTTGCGCGCAGCGCGGCGCGGTTGCAGTCGCAGGCGTAAGCCTGCGACCGGAGTCGCTCAAAGGCAGTCGCATACGAAACGCGATGGGCCGATTGCAGGCGCGGGCTTTCGTCCCATTGCAGGCCGTGCGTTTCCAGCTGTCGCAGGATTTCCGCGGCCGCACCGGGCGGGCATCGCTCGCGGTCGAGGTCATCGATCCGCAAAAGCCACAACCCGGCGTGCGTGCGCGCGTCCAGGAAGCTCGCCAGGGCCGTCATCATTGACCCGAGGTGCAGGGGTCCCGAGGGCGTCGGCGCGAAGCGTCCGCGATATATAGTTCGTTCTAAAATCATGTAATTACGACCTATTCGTGATATATTACGTCAGCTTCTCGAACCAAGGGTGTTTCGACCATGGTGGTATCCGGACGGCGCTGGCCTCGCGCTACGATTTCCAGACCATGACCTTACGAGCATTGTTGTTCGACCTGGACGGCACGCTGGCCGATACCGAATGCCTCGGTCACCGCCCAGCCTATAACCGCGCCTTCAAGAAGCTGGGCCTGTCCTTCCGATGGGGGCCCAAGCTGTATCGCAAGCTGCTGAGCCAGCCCGGCGGGCAGGAACGCCTGCTTCACTACCTCAAGCGCTACCAGCCCGAGCTCGGTGACCACCAAGCCGCTGTCGAGGCCGATCCGCAGGCCTGGACGCGATCGGTGCACGACCTCAAGAGCCGTTACTTTCGCCGCCTGGTCCGGCGCGGACGTGTGCCGCTGCGGCCGGGTGTTGCGCGGCTGATGCAGGAGGCGCGCGCCGCCGGGCTTCGCATCGCCATCGTCACCAGCTCCACGCGCGCAACGCTGCGCGCAATTTTGCAACACAGCCTGGGCGCCTCGCTGATGCAGGAAATCGAACTCATGGTTTGCGGCGAGGAAGTCGAGCGCAAGAAGCCGGCACCGGATTTGTACCTGCTGGCGCTGGCGCGCCTCGACCTGTCGGCGCGCGAATGCCTCGCCATCGAGGATTCCGCGGCGGGACTCGCCGCGGCTTCCGCCGCCGGCGTCCGCACGGTCATCACCATCAACGACAACACCGCGCACGAGCAATTCGACCGCGCGCTGCTGGTGCTGGATACGCTCGGCGAGCCGGGCCTCCCAGCCACCGCGATGCACGGCGCAATCGAGGGCGGACACGTCACCGTCGATACGCTGCGCAAGCTCGCCGAACCGATCGCACCGCTGCGCGCAGCCTGAGCGCGGCGGCGCGGACGTCGCGCCCTATACTTCGGCGTTGATCACGCGGGGGCATGGGCGAGCATGAGGCGCTGGAACGGCTGGGGAGACTCGGCGCAGGACTACCCATTGACCGACGCGGCGCGCGTCTTCCTGCGCGCACACCTCGGCGAGCCGCGCCCGATGGCCGACGCCGCCCTCGACACCGCGCTGGAGCAGGTCCCGGCGTCGCGGCTCGAGGGCGCCGGCTTCGACACCCGTGCCGAGACTCGCCTGCGGCACGCGCGAGCGCAGAGTTTTACGGACTGGATCGCGATGCGCTCGGGCCGGCTGGGGCCATTTCCCGACGCCGTGGCGCTGCCGACAAGCCACGAGGAAGCGGCTGCGGCGCTGGCAACAGCGCGCCAGCGCGGCGCAATCGTGATTCCGTACGGCGGTGGCACCAGCGTCGTCGGCCATCTCGCGGTGCCGGTAAGCGAGCGTCCGGTGCTTTCGCTGTCACTCGAGAAGCTCAACCGCGTGCTCGATGTCGACCCGCGTGCGTGGACCGCGCGAATCGGCGCCGGGACGCCCGGGCCGCAGGTCGAGGCGCAACTCGCCAGCCACGGCTTCATGCTCGGCCACTTTCCCCAGTCCTACGACTACTCGACGGTGGGCGGCTGGGTCGTGACGCGCTCGTCGGGCCAGCAGTCGCTGCGCTACGGGCGCATCGAGAACCTGTTCCACGCGGGCCGGCTGGCAACCTTCAAGGGCGAATTGCGCGTCGGCGGTGTGCCGGCCTCGTCGGCCGGGCCTGACCTGCGCGAGCTGGTGCTCGGCTCGGAAGGCCGCCTGGGCGTGCTCACCGAGGCGACGGTGCGCGTGCGGCCGCTGCCGGAAAGCGAGCGCTTCCATGCGGTGTTCCTGCCGGATTGGGAGCACGGCATCGCCGCGCTGCGCGCGCTGGGGCAGAGCGACCTGGCGCTGTCGATGCTGCGCCTGTCCAACGAAGTGGAGACCGAAACGCAGCTCGCGCTTGCGGGCCACGCGGGCCTGGTCCGCTGGCTCGAGCGGTACCTGTCGTGGCGCGGCGTCGGCGCGGGCAAGGTCATGATGCTGGTGGGCATCACCGGCAACGAGGCACAGGTGCGCGGGACGCTCGGTGATGCGCTGGCGCTGGCGCGCGGTCACGGCGGCGTGCACGCCGGCGCAAGGCCCGGCGCCGGCTGGGTCAAGAACCGTTTTCGCAGCGCCTACTTGCGCAATTCGCTGTGGGAGGCGGGCTACGCGGTAGACACGATGGAGACCTGCCTGAACTGGCCGCAGGTGACCGACTACATGCGCGCCGTCGAGACGGTTGCGCGCGACACATTCGCTGCCCTTGGCGAGAAGGTCCACGCGTACACGCACCTTTCGCACGTCTATCGCCAGGGCTGCAGCGTCTACTCGACGTTCCTGTGGCGCGCGAGCGGCGATGCGGGGCGCGAACTGGAACGCTGGGCGCGCTTCAAGGCAGCGGTGTCGCAAACCATCGTCAAGCACGGCGGCACCATCAGCCATCAGCACGGCGTCGGCGCCGATCATGCGCCGTACCTGCCGGCCGAGAAGGGCGCGCTTGGCATGGACCTGATCCGCGCGGCCGCGCGCGAGTTCGATCCCGATGGCTTGATGAACCCCGGAAAGCTGTTCGCGTGAGGCGCGAGGCGCTGTCGTCGCTGCCGGGGCGAGTCGACCTCGTCATCATCGGCGGCGGCATCACCGGCGCCGGGTTGTTCCGCGAGGCTTCGCGCCTGGGCCTGAACGTGCTCCTGCTCGAGCAAGCGGACTTCGCATCGGGCACTTCGTCCGGCTCCTCCAAGCTCGTCCATGGTGGCCTGCGCTACCTCAAGACGGGCCAATGGAACCTCACGCTCGAATCGGTCCGCGAGCGCCAGCGCCTGCTGCGCGAGGCGGCAGGCCTCGTCGAGCGACAGCCATTTTTGATGCCGCTCTACCGCGGAATGAAGCCGGGGCGTACCGCGCTTCGCTTCGGCTTGTGGCTGTACGACCGCATGGCGGGTTCCGGCCATGCCCCGTCCCGCTACATCGACGCTGCGCAGGCGCTGGCGCTCGAGCCGAGCCTGCGCCGGACAGGCCTGCTTGGCGCGATGCTCTACGACGATGCGCGCACGGACGACGCCCGCCTGGTGCTGCGCCTCATCTTCGAATCCGCGGGCCGTCGCGCGATCGCGCGCAACTACACGCGCGCAGTCGAGTTGCTGCGCGCCGACGGCAAGGTCTGCGGGGTCGGCGTGCAGGACCTGCTCGACAGCAGCGTGCGCGAGATCCACGCCGCGATGGTGATCAATGCGACCGGCGCCTGGGCAGAGGGGCTGTCGCAGGGCGAAGCGCCACGACTGCGTCCGTTGCGCGGCAGTCATTTCGTCTTTCCAGCGGCGAAGCTGCCGCTGGGCCGCGCGGTGTCCTGGCTGCATCCGCGTGACCGCCGGCCGATTTTCGCCTACCCATGGGAGGGCGCGACGCTGTACGGCACGACCGACCTTGACCACAATGAGTCCCGCTACCAGCACCCCCGCATGAGTCCCGACGAGCACCAGTACCTGCTCGAGGGCTTGGCGCACCAGTTTCCAGACCTCCAGCTTCACGCGGGCGACGCCACCAGCATCTACAGCGCCGTGCGGCCGGTGGTCGCTGGCGGCAAGGCGGATCCGTCGGCCGAGTCGCGCGAGTCGGCGCTGTGGTCCGCGCCCGGCGTGGTCGGCATCACGGGCGGCAAGCTCACCACCTTTCGCGTCACGGCGCGGCAGGTGCTGGCCAAGGCGGCGGAGCAGGATCCGCGGTTCGTCCCGGGCGCCGGAAGATTGTTTGCCGAAACGCCGTCGGCCCAGCGGCTCGATGGCCGGCTGGGAAGCGCCGCGGTCCGCATGCGGGAGGAGATGTTGGCAATAGAGCAGGCTCCGCTCGGCGAGACGCCCTATTCGCTAGCCGAATTGCGCTGGGCGGCACGGCACGAACAGGTCGTGCACCTCGACGACCTGCTGCTGCGCCGTACGCGCATCGGCCTGATCGCGCCGCACGGCGGGCGCGCGCTGCTGCAGCAAGTCCAGCCGATTTGCGAAGCCGAACTCGGCTGGAGCGCGGAGTTGTGGCAGGACAAGGTGCGGCGTTATCTCGAACTCTGGCAGCGCGACCACGCACCGACGCTGACCGTCTCGTGAGCGAGCCACGGCTGCTGGCGATCGACGTGGGCACGCAAAGCGCGCGCGCGATCGTGTTCGACGCCCGTGGCAATCTGCTCGCGCGCCAGCAAATGGTGTTCGAACCCACTTACCACTCGCCGCAACCAGGCTGGGCCGAGCAGGATCCAGAAATCTATTGGTCATCCGTCGTCGAATGCTGCCAGCGGCTTTGGCGCGACGGACCGGTAAAACCGGAGGAGATCAGCGGGCTTGCGCTCACCACCCAGCGCAGCACCGTGATTTGCCTCGACGGCGACGGCCGAGTATTGCGGCCGGCGATCCTCTGGCTCGACCAGCGACGCTGCGACGCGCCGCCGCCGTTGGGCGCTGCGTTGAACGTGATGTTTCGCGCCGCTGGCGCGCACGCGCTGATCGATCATTTCCAGCGTGACGCCGAGGCCAACTGGCTCGCGCAGCACCAGCCGGCGCTGTGGCGGGAGACGAAGAAGTACCTGTTCCTGTCGGGCTGGCTGAGCTATCGGCTGACCGGGGACTATGTCGACTCGGCCGGTTGCCAGGTCGGCTATGTGCCGTTCGATTACAAGCGCCTCGAGTGGGCGCGACCCGGCGACTTCAAGTGGAAGGCCGTGGCGGTGCGCCGAGAGCAGTTGCCGCGCCTGGTGCCGCCGGGACGGCCGCTGGGCGTACTGTCGCCCGAGGCGGCTGGTGAACTCGGCCTGCCGGCGCGCCTGCCGATCGTCGCGGCCGCGGCGGACAAGGCGTGCGAAGTGCTCGGCAGTGGCGCGCTCGAGCCCGGTGTCGCGGCGCTGTCGTTCGGCACCACCGCGACGATCAACACCACGCAGCGACGCTACGTCGAGGTCCAGCGCATGTTGCCGCCGTATCCGGCGGCGCTGCCCGGCGCCTTCAACACCGAGATCCAGATCTACCGCGGCTTCTGGATGGTCAGCTGGTTCAAGCGCGAATTTGCGCATCGCGAGGAGGCGCTGGCGCGCGAGCGTGGCGTCGCGGTGGAATCGCTGTTCGACGACCTCATTCGCGGCGTGCCGCCCGGTTCGCTGGGCCTGACGCTGCAGCCTTACTGGTCACCCGGCGTCCGCGATCCGGGACCGGAAGCCAAGGGCGCGATCATCGGTTTCGGCGACGTGCATACGCGCGCACACCTGTACCGCGCGATTCTCGAGGGCCTCGTTTACGGGCTGCGCGGCGGCAAGGAGCAAATCGAGCGGCGCACCGGCCGCAAGCTCGAGCGCGTGGTGGTCGCCGGCGGCGGCTCGCAGAGCGACACCGCGATGCAGATCGCCGCCGACGTGTTCGGCCTGCCGGCGGAACGACCTGCAGTTTACGAGACTTCGGCGCTGGGCGCGGCGATGAACCTCGCGGTCGGATTGGGCGTCCACGCCGACCACGCGACGGCGGTCGCGGCGATGGCGCGCAGTGGCGCGCGTTTTTCGGTGGACGAGGGCGCGCGCAAGACCTACGACCGGCTCTACCGGGAGATTTACGCCGCGCTGTATCCGCGCCTGCGGCCCCTGTACCGCGGAATCCGCGACATCACCGGCTACCCCGCGCCGGGTTGAGGCCCCGTAGCAGTTGGATCCGTGTGCCAGGCGGCGGGGGGCAGGGTGCCCGTCCAGCTCGACGCGCGATGCTCGGCGACGACATGCGTGTAGACGCCGCCGCGCACGTTGAATACGGCGGTCAGGCGCATGAAGCGCGGACGCGTTGCCGTGACGAGGTCGTCGAGGATGCGATTGGTGACGTCCTCATGGAAGTGGCCTTCGTCGCGGAACGACCAGACGTAGAGCTTCAGCGACTTGAGTTCCACGCAGGTGCGGTCGGCCACATACTCGAGGTACAGCGTCGCGAAATCAGGCTGGCCGGTCTTGGGGCACAGGCAGGTGAACTCGGGCAGCCGCATGCGAATCGCGTAGTCCCGGCGAGGTGCCGGGTTGGGGAAGGTCTCCAGGGCCTTGGCAGATGTTTTTCGCGGCGTTTTCGTGGAAGTTTTTGGCATAGTCAAGACTTTCGCGGCTTGACGATTAATCTACACTACGCGCCAAGAGAGCCCTCAGGCTGCCGCGCTTCGCCGGCCTTGAGGGTGTTTGTTTTTGTCGCACGCACGAAACGGGCTCCATGCGTCTTTCTTCGATCAAGCTGGCCGGCTTCAAGTCCTTCGTCGACCCCTCGTCCCTGCCGCTGCCTTCCAACCTGACGTCGATCGTCGGCCCCAACGGCTGCGGCAAGTCCAACATCATCGATGCGGTGCGCTGGGTGCTCGGCGAGTCGAGCATGAAGCAGCTGCGCTCCGAGTCGATGGAGGACGTGATCTTCAACGGCAGCAAGACGCGCAAGCCCGCGGGCCGCGCGATGATCGAGCTGTCGTTCGATAACAGCGATTCCACCATCACCGGGCCGTACGCCGCGTATAACGAGGTCAACGTCCGGCGCGAGCTCACGCGCGACGGCAACTCCCAGTATTACCTCAACAACGCCAAGTGCCTGAAGCGTGACGTGCTCGACCTGTTCCTCGGCACCGGCCTCGCCGCGCGCAGCGGCTACGCGATCATCGAGCAGGGCATGGTCAGCAGCATGATCTCGTCCCGGCCCGAGGAGCTGCGGCAGTGGATCGAGGAAGCGGCTGGCATCTCCAAGTACAAGGAGCGCCGCCGCGAGACCGAGTCGCGCATCAAGCAGACGCGCGAGAACCTCTCGCGCCTCAACGACATGCGCAGCGAGCTGACCTCGCGGCTCGAGGTGCTGCGCAAGCAGGCGACCAACGCCGAGAAGTACAAGCAGTACAAGGAAGAGGAGCGCCGCCTCAAGGCCGAGCACCTCGCGCTCAAGTTGCGCGCGCTCGACCAGCAGTGTGGCGGTTACGAAACCGCGCTTGCCGAGCTGAACCGGGCGCTCGACGCCGCCCGCACCGAACTCGCTCGCCTGCACGACCTGCAAGCCCAGGCCGAAGGCGCCAACCGCGATGCCAACCATGCCCTGTCCGAGCAGCAGAACAAGGTCTACGAATCCGAGGCCGCCTATGCGCGCCAGGAGCAGGGGCTGCAGCACGCGCGCGAGCTCAAGGCGCTGAAGTTGCGCGACCTCGAACAGCTCGGGCGCCAGGTCGACGAGCTGGCGAAACGCGAAGCAGCCGACCAGCAGCAGATCACCGAACTGACGGCGTCGCTGGCGGCGCTCGAGCAGCGCTTGCGCGAAGCGGAAGCCGACGAGGCGCGCCATCAGGGCGCCGCCGCACAGGCCGAGCAGGCTGCTGCCGCCGAGCAGTCGCGCTGGGACGAATTCTCGATGCGCGCCGAGCAGCCGCTGTACCAGGCCGAAGGCGAGCGTGTGCGCGTGCAGACGCTGGACCGCGCCCTGGGCCAGGCGCGGGAGCGGCTCGAGCGGCTGCGCGCGGAACGCGGCGGGCTCGATGCCGCGCCGATCCAGAGCTCGCTGTTCGACGCCGACTCGGAACTAGAAACGCTGCATCGGGAGCTGACCGACGGCCAGTCACGCCTGCAGGCGCTGGACCGCCAGGTGCAGGAGTTGCGCGAGTCGCGCTCCGCTGAAGAAGGCGCGCTCCACGAGGCGCGGCAGTCGTCGCAAAGCGCGCGCGGCCGCCTGTCGTCTCTCGAGACGTTGCAGCAGGCCGCGCTGCGCGAGGACGATGTCGAGCTGCAGCAGTGGTTGCGCGAACAGAAACTCGATGCTGCCCCGCGGCTGGCCTCCGTGCTGCAGGTCGACGCCGGCTGGGAGCCCGCGGTCGAGCACGTGCTCGGCCCGCTGCTGCAGGCGCCGATCCTGGCGAGCTTCAGCGGCCGCCTGCCGGAGCTGCCGTCGCCGCCCAAAGCGGGCGTGGCGCTGGTGGACGAGCACGTCGAATTTCCCGCCGCGGAGGCTGGCCACCTCGGTTGCCGCGTGCGCGGTTCGGCTGCAGTGACCGAGTTGCTCGCCGGGATCCTTACCGAAGACACGCACGACGCGGCCGCGCGACGCGCGGCGCACCTGCATCCGGGCGAGTCGGTCATCACGCCGGACGGCGTGTGGCGCGGGCTGTCGTGGATTCGCTACCCGCGCGCCACCGACGACCACGGCGGCGTGCTCGCACGCAGCGTGCTGCTGCGCGAGTTGCAGTCCAAGGTCGTCGCGCAGGCGGCGGCAGTGCAGCGCCACGAGGGCGTGCTCGAGGACCTGCAGCGGCGCCTGACGGCCGCGGAATCCGAGCGCCGCGAGCTGTCGTCGCACTTCGATTCCGGCCGCAGCCGCCAGGCCCAGCGCATGGCATTCCGCCAGGCGCAGGCCGTGCGCCTCGAGCAGACGCAGTCGCGCACGCATGCGCTGCAGCAGGAGCTCGACGCGCTGTCGGCGGCAACGCAGCAGCAGGAGCAGGAGCTCCGCGGTGCCCGCGCGCGCCTGACTGAACTCGAGGCCGTCGCGCAGCGCCTGCGCGAGGAACGAGCCCAATTGCAACAGTCGCTGGCAAACCACCGGGACGGCTCGGCGCAGGCCCGCGCCGTGCTGGCGCAGGCAGTCAATGCGCGCAACCAGGCCCAGGTGCAACTTGCCGGGCGCCAGAGCGCGCTGGAAGGATTGCAGCGCGCGCAGCAGGACCTCACCGAGCGCCGCGTCGACCTCGCCGCGCAACGGGTCCGTTACGAGCAGGAAGCCGCGGCGCTCGACGCGCCGATCGAGGAGCAGGCCGGCACGCTCGAGGCGGCACGCGCCCGCGCCGACGCCGAGCGCGAAATGCTGCGCCAGTCGCGCGCGCGCGTCGAGTCGGTTGAAGGCGAGCTGACCGCCGGCGTGCAGCGCGTGCGCGAGGCCGAATTCGCGCAGGACACCGCGCGCGAGCAGTTGCAGCAGGCGCAGATCGAGTTCCAGGGCATGTCGGTCCGGCGCCAGACGCTGCTCGACCAGATCGGCGAGACCGGCTTCACGCCCGAGGAACTGATCCAGGGCTTCGATGACGAGGCCACGCCCGAGGCTTGGGAAGAAAAGGTCGGCGCGATGTTCCGTCGCATCGAGCGGCTCGGCGCGATCAACCTCGCGGCGATCCAGGAGCTTGAGGAAGGCACGGCGCGCGAAACCTACCTGGTCGACCAGAACGCCGACCTCACCGGCGCGCTGGAGACGCTGGAGGCGGCGATTCGCAAGATCGACATCGAGACCAAGGAGCGCTTCAAGACGACCTTCGACAAGGTCGACGCCATCTTCCGCGAGCGCTTCCCCAAGCTGTTCGGAGGCGGCGAGGCCTACCTCGAGCTCACCGACAACGACCTGCTCGAAACCGGCGTGCGCGTGATGGCGCGGCCGCCGGGCAAGCGCAACAGCTCGATCCAGCTGCTGTCCGGCGGCGAGAAGGCGATGACCGCGGTGGCATTGCTGCTGGCCCTGTTCTCGCTGAACCCGGCGCCGTTCTGCATGTTGGACGAAGTCGATGCGCCACTCGACGACGCCAACGTCGCGCGCTTCGTTGAAACGATCCGCGAGATGAGCGCAAACGTGCAATTCATCATCATCACGCACAACAAGATCACCATGGAGCTCGCGCAGCAGCTGCACGGGGTGACCATGCAGGAGCCGGGCGTGTCGCGCCTGGTCTCGGTCGACATTGACCAGGCCCTCGACCTCGCCGCCAGGAACGAGGCGCCGGAGGCGGTAGCGTGAGCTCGCTCCAGTGGGCGCTGTTGCTGCTCGGCGTGGTCATCGTGGGGCTCCTGGTGTTCTCGAGCCGGCGCGAGAAGAAGGTGCTCGAACGGCTGGCGACGCCGCCGCCACAGCCGCCGGCTTCGCGCGATTGGGGCATGGAGCGCGATGCGATGGCGGGCTCGTCGGAGCGCACGGGTACACCGTCAGTTCCATCTTCAGCGCCGTTCGATGAATTCGGCGTCAGCAAGCCGCGGCGCCGCAGCGCGCCTGAGGTCGGCGACCCGGCGCCGGCCGCTCCCTCGGTGGCCACTGCGCCGCGCGTGCCTGACAAGGTCATCGGCCTGTACATCGCCGAGCACGAGGGCACCAACATCCTCGGGCCCAAGATCCACGCCGCGCTGGCCGATCGCGGCCTCCGCTATGGGCCCAGGCGCGTCTATCACCGCTATCAGGGCGACCAGCCGCTGTTCAGCGTCGCCAGCCTGGTGAAGCCAGGCGCGCTCGATCCGCAGGAGGCGGAAGGCTTCGCCACGCCGGGCCTGTCGATCTTCATGGTACTGCCCGGTCCGGCGCACCCGGTGGCGGCTTTCCAGGACATGCTCGACACCGCGCGCGCATTGGCGCGCTCGCTCAACGCGCAGTTGTATGACAGCGAGCAGCGCGCGCCACTGACCGCCGAGCGCGAGCGCATCCTGCACCAGCAGGTCGAGGATTGGGCCCGCCAGTACACACCGGCCGGCCGCCTGGGCGTGTGAAGGCATCCGCCTCGCTCGCCAAACGCGCGGCCGAGCTGCGCGGGTTGATCCGGCAGCACGACCACGATTACTACGTCCTCGATGCGCCGACCGTCAGCGATGCGGCTTACGACGCGCTGTTTCGCGAACTGCAGGCGCTCGAGCGCGACCATCCCGGCTTGATCACCGCCGATTCACCGACGCAGCGCGTCGGCGGCGCCGCCACCGGCGACTTCGCGCCGATCCGGCACAAGGTGCCGATGCTCTCGCTCAACAACGGCTTCTCGGAGGAAGACGTGCGCGAGTTCGACCGGCGCGTGTGCGAAGGCCTGGGCCGCGACGCCGTCGCCTACAGCGCCGAGCCGAAACTGGACGGCCTCGCGGTGACGCTGGTTTACGAGAACGGCCAGCTCGCGAGGGGCGCCACGCGCGGCGATGGCGAGACCGGCGAGGACGTGACGCTGAACCTGCGCACGATCCGCGCAGTGCCGCTCGCGCTGCGTGGCGGCAAGCCGCCGAAATTGCTCGAGGTGCGCGGCGAGGTCTACATGCCGCGCGCCGGATTCCAGAAGCTGAACCGCGAGCAGGCGGCGGCTGGGGAGAAAATTTTCGTGAACCCGCGCAACGCCGCGGCTGGCGCGTTGCGCCAGCAGGATCCGGGCATCACGGCGAAGCGCCCGCTGGCGTTCTACGCCTATGCCGTTGCCCAGCACGAGGGCTGGAAGGCGCCGGTGCTGCACCACGAAATCCTCGCGCAGTTGCGCGAGTGGGGCTTTCCGGTGTCGGATCTCGTCGGGCTCGTCCACGGCGCTGACGGATGCCTGCGGTACTTCGAGAAGATGGGCAAGCGGCGCGCGAAGCTGCCGTTCGAGATCGACGGCGTCGTCTACAAGCTTGACGCGCTGGCGGGCCGCGAGGAATTGGGGTTTGTCTCGCGCGCGCCGCGCTGGGCGCTGGCCCACAAGTTCCCGGCCGAAGAGGCGGAGACGATCTGCGAGGCGGTGGAGTTCCAGGTCAGCCGCACCGGCGCGCTGACGCCGGTGGCGCGGCTGAAACCGGTATTCGTCGGCGGCGCCACGGTCTCCAACGCCGGCTTGCACAACATGGACGAGGTCGCGCGCAAGGACGTGCGCAACGGCGACACCGTGGTAATCCGCCGCGCGGGGGACGTCATCCCGGAGCTGGTGCGCGTGATCGTGGAAAAACGCCCGCGCGGCGCCAAGCCGGTCGAGCCGCCGAAACATTGCCCCGCCTGTGGCGGCAAGGCGGAGTGGGAGGAGGGCGAACTGGTCGCGCGCTGCACCAACACGCTCGGCTGCGTGACGCAGATGCAGGCGGCGCTGTCGCACTTCGTCGGGCGCCAAGCGATGAACGTCGAGGGCCTCGGTGAAAAGCTGCTGGTGCAGCTGATCGAGGCGAAGCTCGTCCGATCGCCCGCCGACATCTATCGACTCGACCTCGCCGGCCTGGCCGGCCTCGAGCGCATGGGCGAGAAGTCCGCGGCCAACGTCCTGGCGGCGATCGAGAAGAGCAAGGCCACGACGTTCGAGCGCTTCCTCCATGCGCTCGGCATCCCCGATGTCGGCGAGGCCACCGCGCGCGACCTGGCGCGCCATTTCGGGGACTTGCCCGCCTTGCGCTCGGCGTGCGTTGCGGATCTACCGACCGCACACGCGGAAAAGGCGAAGGACCGCTGCCCGAGATTGCAGGCGGTGCCCGATGTCGGCGCCATCGTCGCGGCGCACATCGCGCATTTCTTCGCCGAGCCGCAGAACCTGGAAGTGATCGATGCCTTGCAGGCGCATGGCGTGCGCTGGCCCGCCGTGAAGCGCGCAGCCGCGACGGGTCCGCTGCTCGGCAAGACTTTCGTCATCACGGGCACCTTGCCCGGCATGAGCCGCGACGACGCCACCAAGCTCATCGAGGCGCACGGTGGCGCGGTCGCCGGGTCGGTGTCCAAGAAGACCACCTACTTGCTTGCCGGCAGCGAAGCAGGCTCCAAGCTGGCCAAGGCCGAAAAGCTTGGCGTGCCGGTGATCGACCTTGCTGGATTGCGGCGCCTCATCGGCTCATAAGGCACCTTGAGCAAGGCCATCGGCGTGCTCGGCAGCCTCATGCGGCTCTCGCTCGCCTGCCTGCTGCTATGGACCTGCTGGCAGGACTGGCCAGCGATCCAGGCGCGAGCCGGGTTCGATGCGCTGCCCGAGACCTTTGACTACTGGAAAGAAGCCGACGCACTGCTGAACCAAGAGCGCTTCTCCGAGGCTCTACTGGTCGCCGACGCCGGGCTCGCGGCCGCGCCGGTTGAGCAGCATCGTGCGCTCACTGAACTGAAGGGGACCATCGTCAAGGAACAGGGCCGCTGGATGTTCCGGTTCCAGCAGGTGGGGCGCGGTGCGCTTACCGGCACCGGCGAGAGTGTCGAGGCGCTCGGCGGCGCGGTGGTCGCCGACCTGTTCGTGTTCGGCGACGTGCGCGACCTCGTGATCCAGGGTGGCAAGCGGCTGCGCGGCGAGGCGGTCGACCCGATCATCGTCGGCCTCTCCGCGGGTGGAATCCTGATGACGGTGAACCCGGCCGTCGACCTCGGCGGTGCGTTGCTGAAGTTCGCGCGGCGCATGGGCGGCATGACCGCCGACTTCGCCAAGGCGCTCGGCGATGCGATCCGGCGCGCCGTGGCCACGCGCAATGCCGATGAGGTGGCCGCGATCAGCGACGACGTCGCCGCGCTGTCGAAGCAGGCGCGCCCGGCGGTTGCCCTGGCGATCCTCAAGCATGTCGACGATCCGGCAACCCTCAAAGCTGCGCGCGAGTTTACCGAGCGGCCTGGCGGAACCTTCGCGTTGTGGCTGGGCCAGCGCGAGGCGCTGCGCTGGCTCAAGGCGAGTCCTGGCAACGCCGACATCGTGTTGAAAGCCGCGCGCCGCGGGCGCGCCGGTTTTGCCTATCTCGCGCAGAACTCGGCGGTGATGTTCCGCGCGCATCCGCTGATCGGCCTGCTCAAGGGCTTGTACAAGGGCAACGTGCCGGCGCTGCTGATGCAGCTCGCGCGCCAGTGGACGGAAGCGATCCTCGGCTTCACCGCGGGCTGGGCCGCGTACGAGGTGGCACTGCTGCTGGGGCGACTGGCCGCGCCCGGTGCGCGGGCTATTCGCCCGGAGCTCGCGTCTTCAGGCTGAGCGCGTGGATGTCGGTTTCCATCAGCGAGCCGAGCGCGGCATAGACGCGCCGATGACGCGCGACCTTTGACTCGCTGGCGAATTGCGCGCTGACGATGTCGACGTTGAAGTGCCCGCGCCCGGTCGCGGCGCCTTTGTGCCCGGCATGCTCGTGGCTGACGTCGTCGATGCGCAGTTCCAGCGGCGCCAGGGCCTGCAGCGCCCGCCGGATGCTTTCAACCCGTGTCATGCCTGCGGCAGGTAGCGTGAAAGGAACGGCGCGTGCGCCAGCAGGAACACGAACATGAGCGAGGTGAAGCCGAAGGTCTTGAACTTCACCCACGTGGCCTCGTCGTAATTGCCGGCGACGTAGAAGTTGAGCATCGCGCAGCCGAGGAAAAATCCCGCCCACGCGAGGTTCACGCGGCGCCAGACGGGATCCGGAAACTGGAACGTCTTCTGCGGGATCCGCGCGAGCAACACCTTGTCGCCGATGAAGTGGCTGCCGAGCAGGGCCAGCGCGAACACGCCGTAGACCGCGGTCGGCTTGAACTTGATGAACATCGGGTCGTGGATCGCGAGCGTCAGGCCGCCGAGCACGGTGGCAAGGACCGCCACGACCAGGTGCGACTTGTGCCAGTGACCTTGCCAGGCCCGGTAAACCAGCACCAGCGCAATCGCCGCGACGATCAGTACCGCGGTAGCGACATAAATGTCGGCGATGAGATAAGCGGCGAAGAACAGCAGCGCAGGCGCGTAATCGAGCAGGAATTTCACGGAAAAGAAAAGGGGTCAGACCCCTTTTGTTTTGGAAGGAACATCTAGACTAGCGGTATTCCCTGAAAAAGGGGTCTGACCCCTTTTCTTATGGCCGCCGAATGGCACCACATCCACCCGCTGAACCCGCAGCGGCGCCTGCTCGAGAAAGCGGCGGCCATCGTGCGCGCGGGTGGTGTGATCGTCTATCCCACCGATTCCTGTTACGCGCTCGGCTGCCACCTCGGCGACAAGGCCGCTGCGGACCGCCTGCGCGCTATTCGCCAGTTTCCCAAGCATCACCTGTTCACGATCGTGTGCCAGGACCTCTCGCAGCTCGGCACCTACGCCAAGGTCGATAACAATCAATTCCGCTGGGTGAAGACGCTGACGCCGGGCCCCTATACCTTTGTGCTCCGTGCGAGCCCCGAAGCGCCGCGGCGCCTGCTGCACGAGAAGCGCAAGACGATCGGCCTGCGCGTTCCGGACCACCTGATCACGCAGGGCTTGCTCGCGGCGCTCGGCGAGCCGCTGCTGTCGTGCACGCTCACGCTGCCGCATGACGAGTTGCCGATCAGCGACCCCGAGGATGCGTACGCACGGCTGCACAATGTGGTCGACGTCGTCGTCCACGGCGGCAATTGCGGCTACACGCCGACCTCGGTGGTCGACCTGACCGAATCAGAACCGCGCCTCATCCGCAAGGGCAAGGGCGATGTTTCCATGCTGTTTCCGGACCTGAAACAGGACGCTGCCGACGTATAATTCGGCATGCCTTCCGCCCTCGAAATGGTCCAGACCCTCGCCGTCTGGGCCCTCCCGGTCCTGTTCGCCTTCACCGGCCACGCGATGGTCATGGCGCACATGGCGTGGCGCCTCGGCGACCGCTCAGCGGAGATGCGCGAACGCCTCAGCCTGAACCCCCTGAACCACGCAGATCCGATCGGCACCGTCCTGGTACCCGGCGTGCTGATCGCGCTGGGCGGTTTCGTCATCGGCTGGCCGAAGGCCTTGCCGCTCGACCCGCGCGCGTTTGCCCATCCGCGCAAGGCACTGGCGACGGTGTCGGTGGCGGCGTTGGCGAGCAACCTTGCGATGGCGCTGGCGTGGGCGTTGCTGCTGAAGGTCGCGTTGGGGCAGGGCGCGGAAGAAGGGCTTTGGGTCGGCGTGAAAATGATGGCGCTCGCCGGAGTCAGCATCAACCTGATCTTCATGCTGTTTGGCCTGCTGCCGCTGCCGGGCTTTGCCGGTGGTCACATCGTCGGGGCGATCCTGCCCCCGGCGCAGGCGGCGCGCTGGTACGCCTCGCAGAACCTCGTGTTCATCGGCCTGATCGTGCTGATGGCCACCGGCATCCTCGGCGCCGTGCTCGGCCCGCCGTTCGCCGCACTGCGCGCACTGGTGCTCGGCGTGTTCGGGATCGCCTGAGGTGGCCAAGCCCGTGGTTTTGTCCGGCATCCAGCCTTCCGGCCGGCTGACCCTTGGCAATTACCTGGGTGCGCTGAAGAACTGGGTCGCATTGCAGGAAAATTACGACTGCCACTACGCGCTGGTCGACCTGCACACTATTACCGCGCGCCAGGACCCAAAGGTGCTGCGCGAGCGGTGCTACGAATTCCTCGCGCTGTACATCGCCTGCGGGCTCGACCCGAAGAGCAACGTCCTCTTCGTGCAGTCGCACGTCAGCGCGCACGCGCGCCTGTCGTGGGTGCTGAACTGCTACACGATGGTCGGCGAGCTCAATCGCATGACACAGTTCAAGGACAAGTCGGCGAAGAACGCCGACAACATCAACGCAGGGTTGTACGACTACCCGGTGCTGATGGCGGCCGACATCCTGCTGTACGACACCGCCCAGGTGCCGGTCGGTGACGACCAGAAACAGCACCTCGAGCTCACGCGCGACGTCGCGCTGCGCTTCAACAACCTTTATGGCGCGGTGTTTCGCGTACCCGAGCCGATGATCCCGCCGGTGGGCGCGCGCATCATGAGCCTGCAGGATCCCGCGGCAAAAATGTCCAAGTCCGACGACGTCGAGGGCAATGCCGTTTACCTGCTGGATCCACCGGAAATCATCGAGAAAAAGTTCAAGCGCGCGGTGACGGATTCGGGCAATGAAGTGCGGTACAGTGCCGACAAACCCGGAGTCGCAAACCTGATGTCCATCCTGTCCGCCACCACCGGGGAGCCGTTCGATGCCATCGAGCGGCGATTCGCGGGGCAGGGCTACGGCAAGTTCAAGCTCGGCGTCGCCGAGGCCGTGATCGAGAAGCTCAAACCCGTGCAGCAGCGCTACCGCGACATCCGCTCCGACGAGTCCGGCCTGCGCGCCGTATTGAAGGATGGCGCCGGACGCGCCAGCGTGCGCGCCGACGCCACGCTGAAGCGCGTCCACGATGCGCTGGGTTTCATCCCCGAATGACCGACGTCCCCGCCGTTCCGGCGCCCGAGGCCGTCGCCGCCCTGGCGAAAGTTCTCGGCCAGCCGCTCGACAAGATGCCGGAGGACCTCTACATCCCGCCGGACGCGCTGCAGGTGTTCCTCGATGCCTTCGAGGGTCCGCTCGACCTGCTGCTGTACCTGATCCGGCGCCAGAACCTCAACATCCTCGACATACCTCTGCTGAAGATCACCCAGCAGTACATGGTTTACATCGAGATGATGCGCGACCTGCGCCTCGAACTTGCGGCCGAGTACCTCGTCATGGCCGCGATGCTGGCCGAAATCAAGTCGCGCCTGCTGCTGCCGCGCCCGGTGCTGGAGAATGCGGAGACCGACCCGCGCATGGATCTCGTGCGCCGGCTGCAGGAGTACGAGCGCTACAAGACCGCTGCCGAGAACCTCGACGCGCTGCCGCGCGTCGGTCGCGAGATTTTCCTCGCGCAGGCGCGGCCGGAGAAGATCGACCAGGTCGCGGTGCTGCCGATCCCGCACATCCGCGAACTGGTCGAGGCGTTTCGCGACGCCATGCAGCGCGCCGAGATGTTCACGCGGCACCATATCGCGCGAGAGCCGCTCTCCGTACGCGAGCGCATGAGCCGGATCCTGGCGCGCGTTTCGGCGGGAAGCGGCGCCACGTTCATCGAGATCTGCGACCCGGCGGAAGGCCGCATGGGCGTCGTCGTCTGCCTGCTCGCCGTGCTCGAACTGGTCAAGGGCGCGATGGTGGAACTCAGCCAGGACGAAGCATTTGCGCCACTGACATTGCAGGTCGCCCGCGCGCGCGAAGTCGAAAGCGCATACGAAATCACGTCGGAAAAAACACCGTAGGGCGGCCCATGGCCGCCGAAGCCACGAGGAACAAATTGTGGAAGTAAAAGACCGCCTGGCCCAGATCCTGGAAGCCCTGCTGCTCGCCGCCGACCAGCCCTTGTCGGTCGAGGCGCTGTTCCGCATGTTCCAGGCCGAGGGCGGCATCACCAAGAAGGACGTCAAGGCCGCGCTCGATGTTCTGGCCGAGAACCTCAAGGACCGCGCGGTGGAGTTGCGCGAGGTCGCCGGCGGCTACCGCCTGCAGGTCAAGCCGTCGTACGCCGAGTGGGTCGGCAAGCTGTGGCAGGAGCGCCCGCCGCGTTTTTCGCGCGCGCTGCTCGAGACCCTCGCGCTGGTCTGTTACCGCCAGCCGATCACGCGCGGCGAGATCGAGGAAATCCGCGGCGTGTCGCTGTCGCCGACGATCGTCAAGACCCTGCTCGAGCGCGGCTGGATTCGCGAAGTCGGCGTCAAGGAAGTCCCGGGCCGTCCGGCGCTGCTGGGCACCACGCCGCAGTTCCTCGACGACTTCAACCTGAAGTCGCTCGACGAACTGCCGACGCTGCCCGAGATCAAGGACCCGCAGCAGCTCGAGGCCGCGCTCGCGCGCCTCAGCGCCAGCGCGCCGCCTGCGGATGCGCAGACGCCCACCGAAGCCAAGGCCGATGAAGCAGCGACCGACGAAGCGCAAACGCAACCCGCAACGGTCCACTGAAGCCGGCGGCGGTCCGCAGCGGATCCAGAAAGCGCTGGCGCAAGCGGGCGTCGCCTCGCGCCGTGCGATCGAGGAGCTGATTCGCGCCGGCCGCGTCAGCGTCAACGGCGAGCCCGCCCACATTGGCCAGAAAGTCCAGCCGGGCGATCGCGTCCTCGTCGACAACAAGGGCATCGCGCTGGCGCGCACCGCGCCGGCGACACGCGTGCTGGCATACAAGAAACGCACCGGCGAGATCGTCACGCGTGCCGACCCTGACGGCCGCCGCACGGTGTTCCGCAAACTGCCGGAGCTCGAGGGCAGCCGCTGGATCGCGATCGGCCGGCTCGACATCAACACCTCGGGCCTGCTGCTGTTCACCAATTCCGGAGAGCTCGCGCGCCGCCTGATGCACCCGAGCTTCGAAATCGAGCGCGAGTACGCGGTCCGCGTGCTCGGCGAAGTCGACGACGCGATGCTGCAGCAACTGCAGGACGGCGTGCGGCTCGAAGACGGCAACGCGCGCTTCGAGAAGGTTTGGCGCTCGGATGGCCCGGGGCCTGACGATGACGCGGGACAAAATGGGGACGCACACGAATTTCCTGGAAAAAAAGGGGACAGTCCCATTTTCCCTGCGGGAAAATCGGGACAGTCCCCTGCCAATCGCTGGTTCCAGGTCGTCGTGAAGCAAGGCCGCAACCGCCTGGTGCGCCGGCTCTGGGAATCGCAGCGCTGCCAGGTCAGCCGGCTCATGCGCGTGCGCTACGGCCCGGTCGAGCTCGGCCGCGGCATCCGCTCGGCGGGTTATCGCGAGCTGGAGGCGCACGAGGTGCGCGCCCTGGAGCGCGCGGTTGGCATCGAGGCGCCCGCAACGCCGGGCCGGCGGCCGCGGTCGTGAGCGTGGCGGAGCCGGCGCAGATGCCGGATTCGCCGTATGCAACCCAGCTGCAGGAGGGCTTTCGCAAGCTGCGCTTCGCGCGCGCGCTGGAACGCGAGTTCCAGGCCGAGTTCGTCGAGCGGCACCTTGTTCGCCTGCGGCTCGGCTTCGCCGTGGCACTGGCGATGTACAGCGTGTTCACGCTGGTGCGGATGAATGCCGAGTCCGGCGTCGCCGAGGAGTGGGGGCTTGCGCTGCGCATCGCCGCGCTCGGCGCGCTCGCGTTCACGCTGGTCGCGACCTTCATCCGCCCGGTGCGCCCCGCGCTGCCGTGGCTGGTGCTCGCGACTTACGCGGTTTTCGCGGCTGGGGTCACGGGCACCGAGATCATCGCGCAGCGCTACCGCTTGGCGCCGCACTACGAGGCGCTATTCCTGCTGTCGTTCCACGTCTATGTATTCAGCGGGCTGCTGCTGCGTCCTGCGCTGGTCGCCGGCGGCATCATCGTTTTCACCTACCTGATCGGCGGCTGGGCCGGCGGGCTCGCCGGCAAGGATTGGGTTTACCAGGTGCTGTTCATCGGCCTGACCCACCTGCTGGGCGTGACCGCGCTTTACTCGTTCGAGCACGTCGAGCGCGACAGCTTCCTGCGGCGGCGCCTGTTCGGCGTGCTCGCCACGCACGACAGCCTGACCGGCCTGTTCAACCGCATGGCGTTCTTCCAGCAGCTCGAGCGCGGCATGCGCCAGGCGGCGCGCCAGAACGTCGCGGTCGGCGTCGTGCTGCTCGACATCGATCATTTCAAGGCCTACAACGATCGCTACGGGCACCTCGCTGGCGATGCTTGCCTGCGCACGGTGGCCAGCGCGATCCGCGAGGAATTTCGCCGGCCGCTCGACGCTTGCGCCCGCTACGGCGGCGAGGAGTTCGTCGGCTTCTGGTACGACATCCAGCCGCAGTCGTTGCGCTCGCTCGGCGACCAGTTGCGCGCTGCGGTGCAGGCGCTACGCATCGAAAACGAGGACGCGCCGAGCGGCCGCATCACCGTGAGCATCGGCGCCGTGGCCCTGGTGCCGCAGGAAGACGAGCCGCTGCTGGAGCTGATCGAGCGCGCCGACCGCGCGCTCTACGAGGCCAAGGAAAAGGGCCGCAACCGTGTCGTCGTAACGCTGCTGGCCTCGGCGACGGTCGCTCGCGCCAAGCGCCGCAAGCCTACGCTGAGCGACGCAGGCTGAAGGCCTGGCCGGACGCGGGCCGGCTCTGCGCGCTGAGCAACCACAGCGCGGCGTTCGCGGCGCGCTCCGGTCCTTCCGCCTTGGCGCCGCCGGCAAAACCCTTGCGGCGCAGCGCGGTGTCCATCGGGGCAGGGTCCAGCGTGTTCACGCGCACGCGACCCGCCGATTGCAGCTCCTGCGCCCAGGCCTGCGCCATGCCTTCGAGCGCGACCTTTGCAACGCCGTAGGGGCCGGAATACGCGCGCGGCTTGCGGCCCGCCTCGTCCGACACGAACAACACCGAGCCCTCACTGCGCTCCAGCAGCGGCAGGCAGTGTCGCGTCAGGGCGTAGGGCGCAGTCAGGTTGACCTGCAGCGTGTCGACCCAGTCCTTGGCTTCCGCATCTGCCAGCGGCTGGAAATGCCTGAAGTGCGCGGCGCAATGCGCGAGGCCGTCGAGGCGTCCGAGCTCGCCTTCCAGCGTTTGCGCAAGGCGTTCGTAATCGGCCCAGGTCGCACCGGCGAGGTCGAGCGGATACAGCGCAGCGGCGGGCGCTCCGGCCGCCTGCACCGCGTCGTCGAGGAGTTCGAGCTTCTTGACGTTGCGCCCCGCGAGCACCAGTTGCGCGCCGGCGCGTGCGCAGGCCAGTGCCAGTGCCTCGCCGAGGCCGCCGGTGGCGCCAGTGACCAGCACCACCTTGTCGCGCAGCAGGCCGGGCGAGGGTTTCCAGGATTCGGGCAGCTCGTTCACGGGCACAGGCGGGAGAGCTCCGCGGGCGTCTGGTACACGGCATCGGCGCGCCACTGTTCAATCGGCTCAGCGTCGCCCAGGTAACCCCACGCCGCGGCGACGACCGGCATGCCGGCGGCGCGCGCGGCCTGCACGTCGCGCAGGTCGTCACCCACATATACGCAATCGGCCGGCGCGAAGTTCAGCGCGCGGCAGGCGCGCAACAGCGGCTCCGGGGAGGGCTTCACCGGTTGCCCGTCCACCTGGCCGATGACACAGGCCGCCCGCTGGTCGAGCGCGAGCGCGGCCATCAGCGGATCGGTGAGCCACTGCGGCTTGTTGGTCACGACGCCCCAGGCGATGCCCGCGCGCTCGTAGCCGCGCAGCACCTCATCGACGCCAGCGAACAGCCGCGAGCCGCGCGCAAGGTTCGCCCGGTAGTGCTTCAGGAAGCTTTCGCGGCGCGCCGGAAATTCCGGATGGTCGGGCGTGAGGTCCAGGCCCACCTTGAGCAGGCCGCGCGCGCCGGCCGAGGCGACCGGGCGGTACTGTTCCTCGGGCAGCGGCGGCAAGCCGACTTCGGCGCGCACCTGGTTCGCGGCGTAGCCAAGGTCGGGCGCGGTGTCGACGAGGGTCCCGTCGAGGTCGAACAGGATGCAGCGCGGCGAAAAACGGGGACGCACACCATTTTCGGTCAGGCGCATCCGGGCGTCCCTTGGTGCTTGGCGAAAATGGTGTGCGTCCCTATTTTCTGCGGCAATGCATCAGGTAATTCACGTCGCAATCGTCGGAAAGTGCCGCGCTTTTCAGCAGCGGGTTGTAGGTCATGCCGCGGATCGCGATGACCTCGAGCCCGGCGGCGCGGGACCAGCGCTCGAGCTCGGACGGGCGGATCAGCGTGGCGTACTCGTGAGTACCGCGCGGCACGAGGTTCAGCACGTACTCGGCGGCGACGATGGCAAGTGCGTAGGCCTTGGGATTGCGATTGATGGTCGAAAACACCACCGTGCCGCCGGGTTTCACCGCGCGCGCGCAGGCCGCGACGATCGCCGACGGCGCGGGGACGTGCTCGAGCATCTCCAGGCAGGTCACGAGGTCGAACGCGCCGGGCGCCTCGTCCGCAAGCGCTTCGGCAGCGATGGCGCGGTACTCCACCGGCTGTCCGGACTCGCGTGCATGGTGGCGCGCGGCATCGAGCACTTCCTCGGCGAGGTCAATGCCAAGCACGCTCGCGCCGCGAGCGGCCATCGCCTCGGACAAGAGGCCGCCGCCGCAGCCAACGTCGAGCACACGCTGGCCCTTGAGCGTTCCGGCAGCGCGCTCGATAAAACGCGTGCGCAATGGGTTGATGACGTGCAGCGGCGCCATCTCGCCCTGCGGGTCCCACCAGCGCGCAGCGATGGCGTCGAACTTGCCGATTTCAGCGGGATCGACGTTGGCGGTCGTCATGGCCGAATCTTCTGCCGCCATTCCTGCGCGCGCGCGATCACCGCGGGCTCGTCGACGCCGGTGAAAGCGCGGTTACGCAACAGCCCGCGACCCGCAACGAACACGTCGGTCACGTTGTGGCGCGAGGACGCGTAGACGATCTGCGAGATGACGTTGTACAGCGGCTGGGTCGCGACTTCGCCAAGATCCACCGCGATGAAGTCAGCCGCCTTGCCCTTGGCCAGCGAGCCAATCTCGGCGTCGAGGCCGATGGCCTTCGCGCCAGCGAGCGTCGCCATGTGCAGCGCCTCGTGCCCGGCGACGGCGCGCGCATCGCCCGACACACCCTTGGCCAGCAGCGCTGCCGTGCGCATCTCCCCGAGCAGGTCGAGGTCGTTGTTGCTGGCGGCTCCATCGGTGCCGAGCGCAACGTTCACACCGGCCTTGAGCAGCTTGTCGACCGGGCAGAAGCCGCTCGCGAGCTTGAGGTTGGACTCGGGGCAGTGTGCGATCGAGACGCCGTGCTCGGCGCAGTCGGAAACTTCCGCGTCGGTCAGCTGCGTCATGTGCACGGCGATGAGGTCCGGACCCACCAGCCCGAGTTCCTTGAGGCGCTGCCACGGGCGCTTGCCGGTCTGATTCACCGCCATCTCGACTTCGCCGGCGGTTTCGTGCACGTGCATGTGGATCGGGATCGACAACTCGGTTGCGTACTTGCGCACTTCCCGCAAGGGTCCGTCGGACACCGTGTAGGGCGCATGCGGCGCGAACACGGTGCGCACCAGCGGGTCGCCCTTGAGCTTGTCGTGCAGTTCGAGGCCCTTGTGCAGGTACTCGCCTGGCTGGGCCCAGGCGGTGGGGAAGTCGAGCACGATCAGGCCCACCGATGCGCGCAGGCCATGCGCGGAGGCGACCGCGGCGGTCGCGTCGGGGAACATGTACATGTCATTGAAGCAGGTGATGCCGCCGCGGATGAACTCGGCGCACGCCAGCGCAACGCCGTCCTCGCAGAACTGCCGGCTGACGTGCGCCCCCTCGGCGGGCCAGATGTGGCCCTGCAGCCAGTCCATCAGCGGCAAGTCGTCAGCGAGGCCGCGCAGCAGGCTCATCGCCGCGTGCGTGTGGATGTTGACGAGCCCCGGCATCACCACGTGCTGCGGCAACTCCAGCGTTTCCCGCGCGCTGTACGCCTGGCGCGCGAAATCGGCCGGCAGCAAATCGACGATGCGGCCGTCGCGCACGACCAGCGCGTGCTCCTCGAGCACCACGGCGGCAGGCTCGACCGGCACGATCCAGCGCGGCAGGACCAGCAGGTCGGCGTTTTGCATGGGCGAGGCCGGTGAAGGCGGTGGGGGCGGCGATAGAATGCGCGGCATTATGACAAGCACGACGACGGCGGTGCAGGGCAACGTCCAGCCGATCCAGTGGGCCGGCGATCACCTGCGGCTGCTCGACCAGCGCCTGCTGCCGCAACAGGAGGTCTACCTCGAGTGCCGCAGCGCCGAGGATGTGGCGCGTGCAATCCACGACATGGCGGTGCGTGGCGCGCCGGCCATCGGCATCGCCGCGGCTTATGGGTTGGCGCTGGCGCTGAAGCTCGACATGCACTCGTACGATCGCGCCGAGCAGGTGCTCGCGCGGTCGCGGCCGACCGCGGTGAACCTCGCGTGGGCATTGCAGCGCATGCGCCGGATGTACCGCGTCACGCCGCGCGCCTCGATCCTGCTCGCCGAGGCGCAGCGCATCCACGAGGAGGACCTGGCGCAGAACCTGCGCATGGCCGAGTTCGGCGCCGAGTTGTTGCCGGCCGGCGCGCGCGTGCTGACCCATTGCAACACCGGCGCGCTCGCGACCGGTGGGCACGGCACCGCGCTCGGCGTGATTCGCACGGCGCACCGGCAGGGCAAGATCGCGCAGGTGTTCGCCACCGAGACGAGGCCCTGGCTGCAGGGCGCGCGGCTTACTGCGTGGGAACTGCAGAAGGAAATGATTCCGGCACGGCTCATCGCGGACGGCGCGGCCGCATGGCTCATGGCGCAGCACGACATCGACTGGGTCATCGTGGGCGCGGACCGCATTGCCGCCAACGGCGACACTGCAAACAAGATCGGGACTTACGCGCTCGCCGTCGCCGCGGCTCGCCACGGCGTCAAGTTCATGGTGGTTGCGCCAAGCGGGACTTTCGACCTGCAGTGCGAAACCGGCGCCGCCATCCATATCGAGGAGCGCGCCGCGCTGGAACTCACCGAGTTTCGCGGCACGCCCGTCGCGCCGGCCAACACCGACGCGTTCAACCCGGTTTTCGACGTGACCCCGGCGGAGCTGGTCACGGCGCTGGTCAGCGAGAAGGGCGTCGCCGCGCCGCCTTCCAGGGACAGCGTCCGCGCGCTTGTGGGCTGATTTTCCAGCTTTTTTTGCCCTTCCCTGTGTTAAAATTCCCGCCGCGCCGGGGAGGCGCTTTATCTTTTTTTGAAACTTACTAAATGTCTGAAATCGCTAAAGAATTGTTGAGCGTCAATCTCGAAGACGAGATGCGCCGCAGTTACCTCGATTATGCGATGAGCGTGATCGTCGGCCGCGCCCTGCCAGACGCCCGTGACGGCCTCAAGCCGGTGCACCGGCGCGTGCTGTTTGCGATGCACGAACAGAACAACGACTGGAACAAGCCGTTCAAGAAATCCGCGCGCATCGTCGGTGACGTGATGGGTAAGTACCACCCGCATGGCGACACCGCGATCTACGACACGATCGTGCGCATGGCGCAGGATTTTTCGATGCGCTACGTCCTGGTCGATGGCCAGGGCAACTTCGGCTCGGTCGACGGCGACAACCCGGCGGCGATGCGCTACACGGAAATCCGCATGTCGCGGCTGGCGCACGAAATGCTCGCCGACATCGACAAGGACACCGTCGATTTCGGGCCGAACTACGATGAGTCGGAGCGCGAGCCGCTGGTCCTGCCGGCGCGCATCCCGCAACTGCTGGTCAACGGCAGTTCCGGAATCGCGGTGGGCATGGCCACCAACATCCCGCCGCACAATCTCGGTGAAGTGATCGACGCCTGTGTTGCGCTGATCGACAACCCGGACCTGGACCTCGCCGGCCTCATGAAGCTGGTGCCGGCGCCGGATTTCCCCACCGCGGGCATCCTGCTCGACGCCAACGGCCTGGTGGACGCGTACTCGACCGGCCGCGGCCGTATCGTCATCCGCGCGCGCAGCCATTTCGAGGACATGGGCAAGGATCGGCAGGCCATCGTCATCACCGAGCTGCCGTACCAGGTCAACAAGGCGCGCTGCCTCGAGAAGATCGCCGAGCTGGTCAAGGACAAGAAGGTCGAGGGCATCAGCGAGTTGCGCGACGAGTCGGACCGCGACGGCCTGCGCATGGTGATCGAACTCAAGCGTGGCGAGAACGCCGACGTCGTGCTCAACAACCTGTTCCAGCACACGCAGCTGCAGGAAAGCTTCAGCATCAACATGGTCGCGCTGGACAACGGCCAGCCGAAGACGCTGTCGCTGAAGTCGCTGCTGCAGATCTTCCTGCGGCATCGGCGCGACGTCGTCACGCGCCGCACGCGCTACCTGCTCAGGGAAGCGCGCCGACGCGCCCACGTCCTCGAAGGCCTCGCCGTGGCGCTGGCCAACATCGACGAAGTCATCGAGCTGATCAAGAAGTCGCCCAATCCGGCGGAAGCCAAGGCCGGGTTGGTGGCCAAGCTGTGGAGACCCGGCGCGGTGACCGGGATGCTCGAGCGCACAGGCTCGCAGAACTCGCGTCCCGAGGACCTCGCCAGCGAGTTCGGCCTCGTGTCCGGGGGCTACCGCCTGACCGAGACCCAGGCCGGCGCAATCCTCGACCTCAAGCTGCACCGCCTGACCGGGCTGGAGCAGGACAAGATCATCCAGGAGTTCAAGGAGATCCTCGACTCGATCGTGGACTACCTGGACATCCTGGCGCGCGAGGAGCGCCTGCTGGGCGTGATCCGGGGCGAGTTGCTCGAGGTGAAGGAACAGTACGCCGACGAGCGCCGCACCGAGATCACCGAGGGCGCGGTGAATCTGAACCGCGAGGACCTCGTCACGCCGCAAGACATGGTGGTGACGTTGTCGCATGAGGGCTACGTCAAGAGCCAGCCGCTCGATGAGTACCGCGCGCAAAAGCGCGGCGGCCGCGGCAAGACCGCGACCGAGACCAAGGAAGAGGATTTCGTCGATCGCCTGTGGATCGCGCACACCCACGACACGCTGCTGTGCTTCTCATCCCTGGGCAAGGTCTACAAGCTGCGCGTGTTCGAACTGCCGATCGGCAGCCGTGGCAGCCGTGGCAAGCCGTTCGTGAACCTGCTGCCGCTCGAGGCCAACGAAAAAATCAGCGCGGTGCTCCCGGTCAAGGATTTCGCGCCGGGCTCCTACGTGTTCAAGGCCACCCGCCTCGGCACGGTCAAGAAAACCGCGCTTGAGGATTACAGCCACATCCGCGCCAACGGCATCATCGCCGTCGACCTGCGCGCGGACGACGCGCTGGTCGATGTCGCCCTGACCAACGGCCAGAACGACATCCTGCTGTTCGCCGATGGCGGCCGCGCCATCCGCTTCCACGAGGACGACGTGCGTGCCATGGGCCGCCAGGCCACTGGCGTGCGCGGCATGCGCCTGAAGGAAAGCGAGAAGGTCATCGCGCTGATCGTCGCGACCAACAACGCTGCGGTCGGCGAAGCCAGCGCCGGAGCGGGCGACATCCTCACGGTGTCCGAGTTCGGCCTCGGCAAGCGCACCCAGATCGGCGAGTACCCGGTGCACGGCCGCGGCGGGCAGGGCGTCATCGCCCAGAACCTGACCGACAAGTCCGGCAAGCTGATCGGCGCAATCGAAGTGCACGAAAGCGACGAAGTCATGCTGATCTCCGAGGGTGGCACCCTGATCCGCACCGCCGCGAAGGAAATCAGCGTGCAGGGCCGCAACACCCAGGGCGTGCGGGTCATGCGCCCGGACGAGAACGACCGCCTGGTCGGGCTGGACCGCATCGAAACCGAGAACGGCGAGGCCGACGGCGACGGGGCCGGCGAGTCGCCCGCAGCCGATGCCGGGCCGGCATCCGCCTGATCATCCATCCAACGGAGACAACAACCATGCGCAAGCTCATCACGGGAATACTGCTGTTCGTGGCCATGGCGCCGGCACCGGCGCTGGTACTGGCGCAGGACGCAGTCAAGAGCGTCGTGATTCCCGAGCAGGTGGCGTTCTCGAATCCGGACGCGATGGACACCGCGATCGTCAAGGAATGCGCCCTGCCGCAACGCATGCATGACACGCTGGTGCAAGCGCTCAATGCGGCCGGCATCGAGCACAAGTCCGTCGCCGATGCGCAGCCCAAGGCGGGTGCCAACGTTCTGCAACTCGAGATCGCCTCGGCATCGTCGGGCGGTAACGCCTTCACGGGCCATCACAAGACGGTGACCGTGACCGGCAAGCTGTTCCAGAACGGCAAGCAGACCGCCAAATTTGTCGCGACGCGCGCCTCGGGCGGGGGCTTCGGCGCCGGCTTCAAGGGCTCTTGCGCCGTGCTGGGGCGCTGCACCGTGACGCTCGGCCAGGACATCGCTCGCTGGCTCGCCGCGCCGGTCGACGGCGCCAAGCTTGGCGACGCGCGCTAGGTCCAACGGCCTGCCTCCATGAAAAGAGTCTTCAACTTCTCCGCCGGCCCCGCGACGCTTCCCGAAACCGTCCTGACCCAGGTTCGCGACGAGCTGCTCGACTGGCGCGGCACCGGCATGTCGGTGATGGAGATGTCGCACCGCGACAAGCCGTTCATGTCGATTGCCACGGAAGCGGAGAAAGACCTGCGCGAGCTGCTCGGCGTGCCGTCGAACTACAAGGTGCTGTTCCTGCAGGGCGGCGCGACGACGCAGTTCGCGGCGATCCCGATGAACCTGTTGCGCGGCAAGCCCTCGGCCGATTACATCGTCAACGGTGCCTGGGGCAAGAAGGCGAGCAAGGAAGCGGGCAAGTACTGCAAGGTCAATGTCGCGGCCAAGTGCCCGGATGAGAAGTACAACCACATTCCGGACCCCGCGTCCTGGAAGCTCGACCCGAACGCGGCCTACCTGCACTACACGCCGAACGAGACGATCGAGGGCGTCGAGTATCAGTTCACGCCAGAAGTGCGCGGCGTGCCGCTGGTTGCGGATTTCTCATCGTCGTTCCTGTCACGCACGGTCGACGTCTCGAAATTCGGCTTGATCTACGCGGGTGCGCAGAAGAACGCGGGTCCATCAGGCATCACTTTCGTGATCGTGCGCGACGATCTCATCGGCCAGCCGCACGCATCGCTGCCCTCGGTGTTCGACTACAAGCAGGTCGCCGAAAACGAGTCGATGCTGAACACTCCGGCCACATTCTCGTGGTACGTAGCGGGCCTCGTGTTCAAGTGGATCAAGGGCGTCGGCGGCCTCGACGGCATGGCGAAGACCAACCAGCGCAAGGCCGGGATGCTGTACGACTACATCGACAGCCAGGCTTTCTACTCGAACCCGGTCGCAAAGGACGCTCGCTCGTGGATGAATGTCGTATTCACCATGCCGAATGCCGAAACCAACGACGTTGAGTTCCTCAAAGGCGCCAAGGCCGCGGGCCTCGAGGGCTTGAAAGGCCACCGCTCTGTGGGCGGCATGCGCGCCAGCCTTTACAACGCGATGCCCGAAGCCGGAGTCAAGGCGCTGGTCGACTACATGAAGGAATTCGCGCGCACGCGCGGTTGACCTTGCTTCAGCGGCTCAGGTAGGCGACGATTTTCGGGTCGAGCAGCATCTGCTTGACCGCGCGCATCATGAGCCCGTCCATCTGGCGCCCGTAGTCCGAACCGACGCCGATGGCGCGATTATCGGCCGTGTAGGTTGCCACATACCCGTCGCCGGTCTCGACGCGCAACACTGCGTTGGATGAGACGTCGACCGCCCCGACGCGTGTCTCGACGGATTGGAACGCAAGCTTGAGGATCCGGGCCTGCGGACCGTCGACGGCCATGCCGCGCTTGCCGAGCTCGCGCCGAGCGATCGTTGCGCAAACCTCCGTCCACTGGCGACGCGTTGCCCACCATCGCGCGGGCAGGTCGAGCGTCACATCGTCGCCGGCGTTGACGATCGTGACCGCGCGTGTCGTCGTGAACTCCGACACCGGCTCCATGGGGAACTCCGGCGACGGCACGTAATTGATCGCGCGGACTCCCGCGCAGGCCGACAACGCCAGCGTCGCCCAAAGTGCCATCGAAAAATTGTGCTTCAAGGTGCACCCCCTGCGGCAAGTCTAGAACAGCCCAGATCACCGCCTTTGCGCCCCCGTCGTTGCGCTGCAACAATAGCGCCCCTTTTGCGCCCGGCGGGCGCGCGACCGGACCGCATTCGTGCTGAAGATCCAGACGCTGAACAACATCTCCGTGCTCGGCCTCGAGCGCCTGCCGCGCGACCGCTACGAGGTCGCCTCGGAGCTCGGCAACCCCGACGCCGTGATGGTGCGCTCGGCTGACATGCACAAGGTCGAGATCGCCAAGTCGGTGAAGGCCATTGGCCGAGCCGGCGCCGGCACCAACAACATCCCGGTCAAGGCGATGACCGAACGCGGCGTGCCGGTGTTCAACGCGCCGGGGGCCAATGCCAACGCGGTCAAGGAACTCGTCATCGCCGGCATGCTGATCGCCGCGCGTAACCTGATCCCCGCCTGGAGCTTCACGCAAAGCCTGTCGGG
Source organism: Verrucomicrobiia bacterium (assembly GCA_035526825.1). Classification (GTDB taxonomy): domain Bacteria; phylum Pseudomonadota; class Gammaproteobacteria; order Nevskiales; family Nevskiaceae; genus JACPFV01. The sequence continues at coordinate 39,695 of DATLBT010000047.1, forward strand.
TGACGACAAGGCGCTGCATGTGGCGGTCGAGGAGGGCAAGAAAAAGTTCGTCGGCTTCGAGTTGCCGGGCAAGACGCTCGGCGTCATCGGCCTCGGCGCGATCGGGGTAAAAGTCGCGAACGCCGCCATCGACCTCGGCATGCGCGTGCTCGGTTATGACCCGGCCATCACTGTGCAGAATGCCTGGCAGTTGAACGCTTCGGTGCAGCAGGCGGTGTCGGTCGATGACCTGATGGCGCGCTGCGACCTGATCTCGGTGCACGTGCCGCTGCTCGAAGCGACCAGGAACCTCATCAACCCGGCGCGCATCAAGCTGATGAAGAAGGGCGCCACCGTGCTCAACTTCTCGCGCGAAGGCATCGTCGACGAAGCCGCGATCAAGGCCGGCCTCGACGAGAAGAAGCTGCACGCCTACGTCTGCGACTTCCCGACCAACGCGTTGTACAAGCACCCGCGGGTGGTCACTCTGCCGCACCTCGGCGCATCGACCGGCGAAGCCGAGGACAACTGCGCGATCATGGTTGCCGAGCAGCTGCGCGACTTCCTCGAGAACGGCAACATCCGCAACTCGGTGAACTTCCCCGAAGCCATCATGCCGCCGGTATCGGGCGCCACGCGCCTGTGCATCGCCAACGCCAATGTGCCCAACATGGTCGGCCAGATCACCACCGCGCTGGCCAAGCACAAGCTCAACATCGCCGACCTGCTCAACAAGTCGCGCGGCGACATCGCCTACACGCTGGTCGACGTCGACGGCGCGATCCCGGGCGAGGTCTGCAAGGAGATCTCCAGCATCCAGGGCGTGCTGTCGATCCGCGCGCTCAGCAACGGCAGCAAGTGAGCGCCGCCGACCTCAAGAAGGCGCGTACGCGCATCGACGACCTGGATCACAAGATCCAGGAGCTGGTCGCCGATCGCGCGCGCATCGCGCTGCAGATCCGCGAGATCAAGGCCGCCTCGGGCGACAGCACCAGCGATCACTATCGCCCGGCACGCGAAGCCGAGGTGCTGCGCCGCGCGATCGCGCGCAACCGCGAACTCAAAAGCCCGGTCGCGGACGAGGTCATGGCGCGGCTGATGCGGGAGGTGATGTCGGCTTGCCTCGCGCTCGAGTCGCCGCTGGCCGTGTCCTACCTCGGGCCCGAGGGCACGTACACCCAGGCCGCGGTCTACAAGCACTTCGGCCACCAGGTCTCGGCGCGCGTCGCCACCGCGATCGACGAGATTTTCCGGGACGTCGAGAGCGGCAGCGCCACCTACGGCGTCGTGCCGATCGAGAATTCCACGGAGGGCATCGTCAGCAGCACGCTGGACCTGCTCGCGCAAACGCCGCTGTCGATCTGTGGCGAGGTGTGGCTGCCGGTGCACCACCACCTGCTGTCGCGCCAGAAGAAGCGCGAGGACATCCGCAAGGTTTACGCACACGCGCAGTCTTTTGCGCAATGCCGACGCTGGCTCGACACCCGGCTGCCGAAGGCTGAGCGCATCCCGGTAGCGAGCAATGGCCTGGCCGCGCAGATGGTGCGCAAGGCCGGCAAGGGCGCCGCGATCGCCGGGGCTGCCGCGGCCGAGCTGTACCAGCTGAACACGCTGGCCTCGAACATCGAGGATGACCCCAACAACACCACGCGCTTCCTGGTCATCGGCCGGCAGAACCCGGAGCTGACCGGGCGCGACATGACCTCGCTGGTGATGTCGGCGCACAAGAACCGCTCGGGCGCGCTGTTCGAGTTGCTCGAGCCGTTTTCGCAGTCCTCGATCAGCCTGACCAAGATCGAGTCGCGGCCCAGCCGCCGCGCAGCCTGGGACTACAACTTCTTCATCGACCTCGAGGGCCACCAGACCGACCCGGCGGTCAAGCCGGCGCTGGACCTGGTGCGCTCGCGAGCGGCGTACTTCCGCATCCTCGGCTCGTATCCGCGGGCGGTGGTGTGAACGCCCCGAACGGGGACGGCCCCGCGTTCCTCAAGAACGCGCTCGAGGGCGTGCGCAAGCTCGCGCCGTACGAGCCCGGCATGCCTCTCGACGAGTTGCAGCGCCGGCTCGGGGTGAAGGACGCCATCAAGCTCGCCTCCAACGAAAATCCGCTCGGCATCAGCCCGAAGGTGCGCGCGGCGCTCGAAGCCGCCGCGCACGACAACAACCTGGCGCTGTATCCCGACGGCGCCGGTTTCCGACTCAAGCGGAAACTGGCCGATTTGCATGGCGTTGAGCCTTCTTGCATCACGCTCGGCAACGGCTCCAACGACATCCTGGAGTTTGTCGCGCGCGTGTTCCTCGGGCCCGGTCGCGCGGCGCTGTTCTCGCGCCACGCCTTCGCGGTGTACCCGATCGCGACGCAGGCGCAGGGCGCCGAGGGGCTCATCGCGCCAGCGCTGCCGGCGGACAGCGCGATGCCTTACGGCCATGACCTCGCGGCGTTCGAGCGACGCCTGCGCTCGGACGTATCCGTCGTGTTCGTCGCCAATCCGAATAATCCCACCGGCACCTGGCTGGAGCCGGATGCCCTCGAGGCGTTCATCCGCAAGGTGCCGCCGCACGCAATCGTCGTGCTCGATGAGGCCTATTGGCACTACCAGGATCCAGCACTGCGCCCGCCGGTGGAGGCGTGGTTGCAGCGCTACCCGAACCTCGTGGTCGCACGCACGTTCTCCAAGATTTACGGCTTGGCCTCGTTGCGCATCGGCTATGCGCTATCGCATCCGAGCGTCGCCGATCTCCTGAATCGCGTGCGCCAGCCGTTCAATAACAACTCGCTGGCGCTGCTGGCAGGCGAGGTGGCCTTGAGCGACGAGGCATTCGTGCGCGAGTCGGTGACGCTCAACGTCGAGCAGCGCGCGCGGCTCGAGCGCGAGTTGCAGGCCCTCGGCCTGAGCACGCTGCCGTCACAGGCCAATTTCCTCGCGGTGGGGTTCGGCCGCGACGCCGGGCCGATTCATCAGGGCCTGCTCGAGCGCGGCGTCATCGTGCGGCCGATGAAATCGTACGAGATGCCCGAGTTCCTGCGCGTCACGGTCGGCACCGCGGCCGACAACACGCGCTTCCTCGGCGCGTTGCGGGAAATCCTCGCCAAGTGAAGGCGCCGCGACTCGCGGTGGTGGGACTGGGGCTGATCGGCGGCTCGCTGGCCCGGGCGCTGCGCTCGGCCGGTGCGGTGTCGGACATCACCGGCTTCGACACCGATGCGCGCCAGAGCCGGCTCGCCGTCGAGCTCGGCGTGATCGACCGTTCCGCCGACAACGCCGCGGCCGCGGTGGGCGATGCCGACGTCGTGGTGCTCGCCGTGCCGGTGCTGCGCACCGCCGAGGTGCTGCACGCGATCCAGCCCGGGCTTCGCAAAGGGGCCATCGTCACCGACGTCGGCAGCACCAAGCAGTCGGTGCTGGCCGATGCGCACGCGGTGTTCGGTGCCATTCCGTCGTGGTTCGTCGCCGGCCACCCGATTGCCGGCACCGAGAAGAGCGGGGTGGCGCACTCGGTGGCCGACCTGTTCCATAACCATCGCGTAATCCTGACGCCACACGCTGCGCAGGATCGGCGCGCGCTCACCACCATCACGGCACTGTGGAGCGCGACTGGCGCGCGCGTGGTCGAGATGGAGGCCGCGCAGCACGACGCTGTCTTCGCCGCGACCTCGCACCTCCCACACGTGCTGGCATACAGCTTCGTCGACATGCTGGCGCGTCTCGACACTGGCGGGGAGATCTTCCCGAATGCGGGTGGCGGCTTCCGCGACTTCACGCGCATCGCCAGTTCCAGCCCCGACATGTGGCACGACATCGTGCGCGCCAATGCCGAGGCGGTCGGGCATCTGCTCGAGCAACAGATCGGCGAGTTGCGCGAAATACTCGGCATGATCCGCGGCGGACGCTGGGACGACGTGCGCCGCCTGTTCGAACGCGCGCGCAGCGCGCGCGAGCGCCACCTGGCGCAGATCGAGTAGTCGCCATGGTCACGTTCAAGGTGTCTCCTGGCGGCAGCCTGACCGGCCGCGTGCGCGTTCCCGGCGACAAGTCCATTTCGCACCGCGCCGTGATGCTCGGCGCGATCGCGAGCGGCACGACCGAGGTCATCGGCTTCCTCGACGGCGAGGACTGCCTGTCCACGATGCAGGCGTTCCAGTCCATGGGCGTCGCGATCGAGCGACCCGCGCCGACCACGCTGCGCGTCCACGGTGCCGGGCTGCGCGGCCTGAAGGCGCCCGCGGGGCCGCTCGACCTCGGCAACTCCGGCACCTCGATGCGGCTGATGTCGGGGCTGCTGTGCGGCCAGCCGTTCGCAACCACCCTGATTGGCGACGAATCCCTGTCGCGCCGGCCGATGAAGCGCATCATCGAGCCGCTGTCGCGCATGGGCGCGCGCATCCAGGCTGAGGACGACCACGCGCCGCTGAAGATCCAGCCCGTCGCGGGTCTCAAGGGTATTCGCTACGAATCACCGGTCGCGAGCGCGCAAGTGAAGTCGGGGGTGCTGCTCGCGGGCCTCTACGCCTCGGGCCGCACCGAGGTCACGGAGCCGGAAGCCTCGCGCGACCACACCGAGCGCATGCTGCGCGCGTTCGGCGTCACGGTTGACGCGGAACCGGGGCGCGCTGCGCTCGAGGGCGGGCAGGCGCTGAAGGCGGCGCGCATAGAGGTTCCGGCCGACATCTCGTCGGCGACGTTCTTCATGGTGGGCGCCGCCATCGCGCCGGGCTCGGACGTCACGCTGGTGGATGTCGGCGTCAACCCGACGCGCATCGGCATCATCGAGATCCTGCGGCGCATGGGCGCGGATGTCGACCTCGGCGCAACGCGACTGCTCGGCGGCGAGCCGGTGGCAGACATCCGCGTGCGCGGCCGCCCGCTTGCGGGCATCGAGATCGGCGGTAATCTGGTGGCCTCGGCCATCGACGAGTTTCCCGCGGTGTTTGTTGCCGCGGCCAGCGCGCGCGGCGAGACGGTCGTCACCGGCGCGGCGGAGTTGCGCGTCAAGGAAAGCGACCGCATCCAGACGATGTGCGAAGGGTTGTGGCGCCTCGGCATCTCGGCACAGCCGCGGACGGACGGCGCGCGCATCAGCGGCGGCCGCCTGCGCGGCGGTGTCATCGACAGTCGCGGCGACCATCGCGTGGCGATGTCCTTTGCGATGGCGGCGTTACGGGCCGAAGCCCCGATTACGATCCTCGACTGCGCCAATGTCGACACGTCGTTTCCCGGGTATGCGGCGCTGGCGGCAGGTGCCGGGCTCGCGATAGGGGTTGCGTGAGCGTCCCTGTCATCACGATCGACGGCCCGTCCGGTGTGGGCAAGGGGACTGTCGCGCGCGCCGTAGCGCGCCAACTGAATTGGCATTTCCTCGACAGCGGGTCCCTCTACCGGATCCTTGCGCTGGCCGCGCAGAAGGCCGGGGTGGCCAGCGATGACGCGAGCGCGCTGGCCGATCTGGCGCCCAAGCTCAACATTAAGTTTGATCTGCAAAGACTTGATTTAGAAACGATTGTTGTTGATGGTCACGAAATCAGCGCGCGCATTCGGGAAGAGACCACAGGCCAGCTGGCGTCGCGGGTGGCGATCCATCCGCCGGTCCGCGCTGCGCTGCTGGAGCGGCAGCGCGCGTTCCGCCGCGCGCCGGGCCTGGTGGCTGACGGCCGCGACATGGGCACCGTCGTTTTCCCCGATGCCGGCCTGAAAATCTTCCTGGACGCCTCGGCCGACGAGCGGGCGCGCAGGCGCATGATTCAGTTGAGAAAAGCGGGAATTGAGCCTAATATGCGCGCCCTTCGCGAAGAGATTCGCGAACGTGATGTGCGCGATCGCAACCGTGCCGTCTCGCCGCTCAAGCCGGCCGATGACGCAGTGACGATCGACACCACAGAGCTTTCCATCGACGCTGTACTCGAGCGCGTGGCAAAGCTGATCGAGGCCCGGGACTACGCAACGTAGCCCGCAAGCCGGCCGGGACGCAGGATGCGACCCGTTCATCCGAAGACTGCCAGACCAGGACGGAAGGGCAGACAGTAACCGAGGTTTTTCGTGACCGAATCTTTTGCCGAACTGTTTGAGAAATCCCTGACCGCTGGCCAGTCGATGCAGCCGGGCTCCATCGTCCACGCGCGCGTGCTCGAGGTGAAGCCCGATGTCGTGATCGTCGACGCCGGCCTCAAGTCAGAGGGCGTGATCCCGATCATCGAGTTCATGAACGAGCAGGGCGAGATCAAGGTCGCCGCGGGCGACGAAATCGAAGTCGCGCTCGAGGCCATGGAAGACGGCTTTGGCGAGACGCGCTTCTCCAAGGAGAAGGCCGCTCGCATCCGCACCTGGGACAACCTCGCCAAGGCATTCGAGAAGTCCGAGATCGTGGTCGGCACCATCACCGGCAAGGTCAAGGGCGGTTTCACGGTCGACATCGGCACGGTCCGCGCCTTCCTGCCGGGCTCGCTGGTCGACGTGCGCCCGGTTCGCGACACCACGTTCCTCGAGGGCAAGCCGCTCGAGTTCAAGATCATCAAGCTCGACAAGCTGCGCAACAACGTCGTCGTCTCGCGCCGCGAAGTGCTCGAAGCCGAATACAGCCAGGAGCGCGACAGCCTCCTGCAGAATCTCCAGGAAGGCGTGGTGCTCAAGGGCGTGGTCAAGAACCTCGTCGAGTACGGCGCGTTCGTCGACCTCGGCGGCGTCGATGGCCTGCTGCACATCACCGACATGTCGTGGAAGCGCGTCAAGGATCCCTCCGAGGTCGTCTCGGTCGGCCAGGAGCTCGAGGTCAAGGTCCTCAAGTACGACCGCGAGCGCAAGCGCGTCTCGCTGGGCCTCAAGCAGCTCGGTGACGACCCGTGGGTCGAGATCAGCCGCCGCTACCCCGAGAAGACCCGCCTGTTCGGCAAGATCACCAACATCACCGACTACGGCGCGTTCGTCGAGATCGAGGCCGGCGTCGAGGGCCTGGTCCACGTGTCCGAGATGGACTGGACCAACAAGAACGTCAACCCCACCAAGGTCGTTCACATCGGCCTCGAGGTCGAGGTGATGATCCTCGACATCGACGAGGAGCGCCGCCGCATCTCGCTCGGCATGAAGCAGTGCAAGCCGAACCCGTGGGAAGAGTTCGCCCAGAACCACCAGAAGGGCGACAAGGTCAAGGGCCAGATCAAGTCGATCACCGACTTCGGCATCTTCATCGGCCTGGAAGGTGGCATCGACGGCCTGGTGCACCTGTCGGATCTCGACTGGAATGCCACCGGCGAAGAAGCCGTGCGCAAGTACCAGAAGGGCCAGGAAGTCGAGGCCGTGGTACTGGCGATCGACGGCGCGCGTGAGCGCATCAGCCTTGGCGTGAAGCAGATGGCGTCGGATCCGCTCACCCAGTTCATGGCTGAGCACCCGAAGGGCACCATCGTCAAGGGCATCGTCAAGAAGGTCGACATCCGCGGCGCGGATATCACGCTGGCCGATGGCGTAGAGGGTTACATCAAGGCCTCCGACCTCGCGCGTGATCGCGTCGAGGACGCCACCAAGCTTCTCAAGGAAGGCGACACCCTGGAGTCCCGCTTCATCGGCGTCGATCGCAAGAACCGCATCGTCTCGCTGTCGGTGAAGGCGAAGGAAATCCAGGAGGAGCAGGAGGCGGTCGAGGAGTACAAGGGCAGCACGGCCGCCGCCGGCCGTACCAGCCTCGGCGACATCCTCAAGGAAAAGATGGGCGAGTAAGCGCAAGGCTGCACGCCGGAAGCCGCGCTCTGCGCGGCTTCTTTTTTTGCGCTACTTGCGCGCGACGAACACCATCTGGTGGCAGTGCCAGGGATCGAGCCGCTCGAGCAGCGGCTGCAAGGCTCGGGGAAACGGGTAAAGGCCAAAGCCGCGTCCTTGCACGTCGCGGAAGCCAGCCATGCGCAGGTAGTCGCGCAGGACCCGGTAGCTGAAGACGATCAGGTGGCGGTGCACCGGGCGCTCGGCCTCGGCATCGCGGTGACCGCTGGCGGCTGCGTTGACCTTGAAGATTTCCTCGCGCTCCAACAGGGCGTTGGAATCGGGATGGGGCCCGGTGGATGGCATGCGCCCGAGCAGGATCAGCGCGGCAGTGAAGTAGGTACTGATGTTCGGCGTCAGCAGCACGAGGGTGCCGCCCGGGCGCAGCGCGCGGTGACAATCCCGCAGGAGCGCGCAGGGATTCAGCAGGTGCTCCAGCACCGATAACGCATAAATGCAGGAGTAATCGGCGTGGTCCGCGGAAAGGCCCTGATTGAGATCCAGGGTCTCGACATGAAGCCCGCGCTGGCGCGCGTGGGCGGCGGCGCCCTCGTGCCATTCGATGCCCCGGTACTGGTCGGTGCGGAGGCGCATTTGGCTGGCGAGCAGGTCGAATGTGGCTCCGATTCCCGCGCCGCATTCCAGCACCCGCGCCTCGCCATCGCCGGAACCGACAATGGCAGTGTGAGCGTGCGCGTAGGCCCGCTCCATGGTGTGCCGGTAGAGGCCGGTGAAGTAGTGCGCCAGCATGCGGGCAGGGCCTCGACAGATTCGCCGGTAAGGAGGGAAGGACGGCTGATGCTCGGGGAGGAGGCCTTTGGAGTCAATCGGTTACAGCAGGGGCCGACTTGCACCTTGAATTTTTTTCTTTTATCGTCAGTAACCTACGGCAATAACCCCCAGACGCCCGCATGACCAAGTCGGAACTGATTGAAAGGCTGGCGCTCAAGCAGACGCACCTGATGCATAAGGACGTCGAGCTCGCGGTCAAGCTCGTTCTCGACCAGATCAGCGATGCGCTCGCCAAGCGCGACCGCGTGGAAATCCGTGGCTTCGGCAGCTTCTCGCTGCATTACCGGCCCAGCCGCGTGGGCCGCAACCCCAAGACCGGCGAGTCGGTCGAAATTCCGGCCAAATACGTACCGCACTTCAAGCCGGGCAAGGAAATGCGCGAGCGGGTGAACCTGAGCCGCACCGACTAGGTCGAGCCCCGTGGGCCGCCTGCTGGTATCGCTGCTGCTGATCGCCACTTTTTGCCTGGGCGCGTCGGTCAGCTATTTCAATTGGACCACCGTCCGCTTCGACTACCTGGCCGGCCAGTCCGAGTTGCCGCTGATCGCGTTGATGCTGGTCGCGTTCATGATCGGCATGCTGGTGATGGGCCTGATCGACCTGGCGCGCATGTTCGTGCTGTCGCGCGAGGCGCGGCGCCACGCCCGAGAGATCCGGGAGCTCGAGGCGGAGCTGCGCAGCTTGCGCAACCTTCCGCTCGCGCCGCCCCCCGCAGCCGCGGGCACTGTGACATCCACGACCAAGAATGCCTGACAGCTTCGCCATTGCCTGGCTGATGCTGCCGCTCGGCGCGGCGCTCGGTTGGTACCTCGCCCAGCGCTGGCCGCGGCCACTCGAGCAGGACCGCGGACGCTCGCAGTATCTCGCGGGCCTCACGCACCTGGTCAACGAAGATCCCGACCAGGCGATCGCCGCGTTCGTGAAGGCGGTCGAAGTCGACGATGAAACGGTCGAGTTGCACCTGACGCTCGGCAGCCTGTTCCGCAAGCGCGGCGAGGTCGACCGCGCGTTGCGCATCCACGAAAACCTGCTCGCGCGAGCCAACCTCAAGCCCCTCTACCGCAACCAGGCGCGCTTCGAGCTCGCCCAGGATTTCTTCAAGGCCGGCGTCATGGACCGCGCCGAGGCGCTGTTCAAGGAACTGGTGGCGCAGGGCATGTTCCTGCAGACGTCGCTCGAGAACCTGGTGGCGTTGCACGAGCAGTCGCGCGAATGGCGCCAGGCGCTGGAAGCCGCGCGCCAGCTCGAGGCGGTCAAGAGCTCCAGCCTGCGGCCGCTGGTCGGGCAGTACTACTGCGAGATGAGCGAAGCCGCGCGACTGCGCAAGGACCTGCCCGAGGCGTTGCGGCTCGCCGGGCGCGCGCTTTCCGAGCACTCGGAATGCGTGCGCGCCAGCCTGCTGCAGGGCGCGCTCCACGAGGGCGCCGGTGACTTGAGCGCCGCGGTGAAATCCTATCGCCGCGTACCTGACCAGGACCCTCGGTACATCGGCGAAGTGCTGGAGCCGCTGCGCCGCTGCCACGAAGCGCTGGACGATCGCGATGGCTATCGCAAATTCTTGAACGATGCCGAGGAGTTCTGGAAGCTGCCGGCGGTCGTGGTGGCCAAGGCGAAGTTGATGCTCGTCGACGGGCACGACCCGAGCAGCTATTTGATGGAGCGCCTGGAGTCGCAGCCGCAGTGGCAGGGCCTGGAGTTGCTGCTGGCCAGCGTGGTTGCGAAAGCGGAGCCGTCCGCGCCGCTGATCGAGGGACTGCGCAAGGCGCTGCGCACGGTAATGGAGCGTCGGCCCACTTACCAGTGCACCCAGTGCGGTTTCACGCCGAACCTGTTGTTCTGGCAGTGCCCACGCTGCAAGCAGTGGGCGGCGGTGGTGCCGCTCGATGACCTGGCTGCGGCGGCGCCGAAAGCCTGAGCGGCTGAGCTAAGGCTCCGGCGGCGGCCGCTGCTGGCGCCGCGTCAGTTCATCCGACGACGCCACGATCTCGGAGCGTCGCGCGCGCAGCCGGGAGCGTTCCTGCGATGACAGCGAGCTGGTGCGCAACGCCGCGTCCAGCTGCGCCAGTGCGCCCCCGGCGTCGCCGCGCTCGAACAGGTAATTGGCCATCTGGAACTGCGCCTCCACCGTCTGGCCGGCGTCGCGCGCGGCGTAGGCGAGCAGGCGATGGGTCTCCATGCGCGTGCCAAGCGACTGCTCGCGCGAAAGCAGCAACTGGCGTGCCGCATCGGGCTGGCCCGTGCCGAGCAGCATGTCGGCGTATTCGAGCACGGCCGGCGCGTAGCGCGGGTAATGGTCGAGCGCGCGACGGACCCGCTCCAGCGCCGCCTCGCCCTGGCCCTTGGCGAGCAGGATGCGCGCTTCCAGCATGGCGAGGTTGGGCTGTCTCGGGTATTGCGCGAGGGTCGGCTTCAGCGTCGCCAGGGCGCGGTCGTACTCGCCGAGCTTGGCTTGTGCGATGGCCAGCCCGTAGCGGTGGCCTGCGTCGCCCGAGCCCTTGCCGATCTCGCCGAGGAAATGCTCGGCGGCCTGGCTCGGCGGCTCGGTGGTCAGCGCGCGGGCGCGGGCCTGCATCAGTGAAAACTCGAGCGGGTCGACCACTTTTTGCGCGGGCAGGGCGGCGGCGCGCATCCGCGCCTCGCTGATGCGCGTCGTGTTGACCGGGTGCGTGCGCAGGAACTCGGGGATCTGGTTGCCGTAAAGGCGACTCTGTTGCTCGAGCCGCACGAAGAAAGCGGCGACGCCGAGCGGATCGAAGCGCGCTCGCGACATGGTACGGATGCCGATGCGGTCGGCCTCGAGCTCGTGGGCGCGCGTGAAGTTGACCTGTCGCTGGTAATTGGCGGCCTGGCCCAGCGATAGCGCAGCTATGACGACTTCAGGATTCGCAGAAGCGGCCAGGATCGCCGCGAGCACCGCGGCCCACGTCGCGATGTTTGCGGTCTGCGTGCCCTCGATGGTGCGCGCGATGTGGCGCTGGGTGACGTGGGCCAATTCGTGCGCCAGCACGCCGGCCAGCTCACTCTCGTTGCGCACCGTCGTGAGCAGCCCTGCGTTGACGCCGAGGAATCCGCCTGGCAGCGCGAACGCGTTGATGCGGGGATCCTTCATCACGAACACGGTCAGGTCCGGCGGCTCGGCCTCCGCGGACGCGACCAGTCGCCAGGTCAGCGCCGCAACGTATTCGGTGACCTCGGCGTCCTCGAGGATGTAGTCCCGCGCGTACAACTCGGCCGTGATCTTGCTGCCGATGCGCTGCTCCTCCAGGGGCGACAGAGCAACATCGGCCGGTTCGCCGATGCGCGGCAGGTCTACGGGGGCCGGCTCCGCCGCGACCGCGAGAGCGACGGTCAGGGCAAGCGAGGCCAACAGGGCGGTGGGGCGGATCACGAAAGACCGTGGCAGGGCGAGCGGAAAGTCTAGCCTGTCCGACTCGCGTGGGCTTGTAAAAAGGATGCGCGCGACCGCCGTTAGGTCGCGCGTGTCGGGGTTCAGGTCCGGTTCATCGACGCGTCACCGGATCTTGGTCAGGGTGCCGATGCCCTGGCCCATGCGCACCGGCACATGCGGCGCAAGGTGTCGGGCCCAGTTCACCATGCCCGACGGAGCCAGCAGGATCACGGTCGAGCCCATGTTGAAGCGGCCGAGCTCGCGCCCGCGCATCAGGACCACGGGAGACATCGGCGTGTAGGCGCCTGCCTCGTGCCCATGCGGCGGCGTCACGCGGCCGTTCCACACGGTCTCCATGCTGCCGACGAACAGCGCGCCGACCATGACGATGCCGAGCGGTCCATAGTCGGTCTCGAAGATCGCGTAGACGCGCTCGTTGCGCGCGAACAGCTTCGGAATCCGGCTCACAGCGCCGACACTGACGCTGAACAGCCGTCCCGGTTCGTAGCCCCATTCGCGCAGCTTGCCGTTGGCCGGCATGTGGATGCGGTGGTAGTTGTGCGGGGCCAGATAGATGGTGCAGAAGCTGCCTTTCTGGAAGAACGGAGCGGCCTTCGAGCCGCCCAGAAGTTCGCTCACGCCGTAATCGAAGCCCTTGGCCTGGATCATCGTGCCGTTTCGGATGGGGCCGAACTGGCTGATCGCGCCGTCGACCGGCGAGATGAGCGCCAGCGGGTTTGGATCGAGCGGACGTGCATTCGGCTTCAGGGCGCGCGTGAAGAACGCGCTGAAGTCCGGGTAGCTCTTCGGCAATTCGAACTCGGAGTCGGACAGGTCGACCTTGTAGAGCTTGCAGAAGATGGTGATGAACGGATTCTTGAACCCCGGCGCACGAATGCGGCAGATGTGGAACATCAGCCACGACAGGAAGTGCGTCGGCAGCAACGAATGCAGGGCGACGTATCCGCGGTCCAGGAGGATTCGCAAGCGGTCGCCCGGTGTCGGAACGGGCGGCGGCGCCGGCGCGGGGCGGACCCGCGCAGCGGGGGGCTTGGGCGGCTGCGGAACCTGGCTCATTCGGTGGCTGCTCTGACGGTGAACGGGAACGCGCTCGATGCGCCGGCGCAGGAAAGCGACACCGTGACCACGTCGCCGGGCTTCAGCTCGCGCGTGGGACGCATCAGCATGAGGTGCCAGCCGCCGGGATCGAGCGCTGCGCTGGCGCCCGGCGCCAGTACCAGGGGCTGCCCATGCTGCATCCGGGACAAGCCTTGCTCGACGACGGTGCGATGCAGCTCCACGCTGCCGTAGTCAACACTCGCGGCACCGTCGACGCGAAGCAACTGTTTGCCGTCATTGCGCAGGCGGGCGTAGCCCGCGGTCATCATTGCCCCGGGGGGCGCGTCGCGGATCCAGCCGTCCTGCAGGCCAAGGCCGGGGCAGGCGACGGATGGGACGTGGACCAGCAGCGCGGCGAGGGCCCCGAAAGCTTTGATTCCTGGCATCACGATTCCACCACCCGGGACAGATCGGCGGCGAGTGTATCGACCTTGTGCGGTGGCGTGAAATAGCCGGCGACCCGACCTTGCGGGTCGATCAGCACCAACGCGGAAGAATGGTCCATGGTGTATTCGGCCTCGCTCGCCCCCGGCACCTTCACGTAGGCAAGGCCCAGGCTCGTGCACAGCGCATCGAGCGATTCGGCCGAGCCGCTGAGGCCGGTGATGCCGCTGCCGAAGAACTCGACGTAGCGGCGCAGCACACCGGGTGTGTCTCGCGCGGGGTCCACCGACAGGAATACCAGCGCGGGCGCCTTCGCGCCCAGCTTGTCGCCAACGGCGCGCAGCGTGGCGAGCGTCGTCGGGCAGACATCGGGACAGTGGGTGAAGCCGGCGAACAGCAAAGTCCAGTGACCCTTCAACGAATCCTGCGTGAACGGGCTCGCGTTTTGGTCGACCATCGAAAACGGCGCCACGACGCGTGGTGCCGCGAGCATCGTTCCGGATTGCAACGCAAGGGCCGGGCCGGGACCGCGCAGCAGAAGCGCCGCGCCGATGCCGGCGGCTAGCGCGGCCGCGGCGACCAGCGCAATGCTTGGCGTCCTGTTCACGTTCATTTTCCTGCGCGTCACGAATTGCGGCGGTCGCGCGACGGCCCGCATACTAGCGAACAATGTCAGAGCCCGCGTTGCGCACGATCCGCGATCTGGTGCGCTGGGGTGCCAGCGAGTTCGGCCGGCGCAAGCTGCACTTTGGCCACGGCACCGATAACGCGCTCGACGAGGCCTGGCACCTCGTCACCTGGGCCTTGAAGCTTCCGCACGATCTGCCCAAGGGCTACTTCGAGGCGCGCCTGACGCCTGCCGAGGTGCGCAAGGTTCGCGCGCTGCTCCAGCGTCGCATCGACACGCGCAAGCCCGCCGCGTACCTCACGGGAGAGGCCTGGTTCGCCGGGCTGCCGTTCACCGTGGACGAGCAGGTGCTGATCCCGCGCTCGCCGATCGCGGAACTCGTCGAGCAAGGTTTCCAGCCGTGGCTGCGGCGCGAGCCTTCGCGCATCCTCGACTTGTGCGCGGGCAGCGGCTGCATCGGCATCGCCTGTGCGATGGCCTTCCCGGAAGCGCAGGTCGAGGCCGGCGAGATCGATGCCGGTGCGCTGAAGTTGCTGAAGGCGAACATTACGCGCCACCAGCTTGGGCATCGCGTGCGCGCCGTGAAGTCCGACTTGTTCGCTGCGCTGCGCGGCGCGCGCTACGACTTGATCGTCAGCAATCCGCCGTACGTGCCCGAGGCGCGCTGGCGACGCATGCCGGCGGAGTACCACCACGAGCCGAAACTTGCGCTGGCCTCGGGCCGCGACGGGATGGACATCGTCGAGCGCATCCTGCGCCAGGCGCCGGCGTTCCTGGCGCCTGGCGGCCTGCTGGTGTGCGAAGTCGGCGGTTCTGTCCCAGAATTCAATCGGCGGTTCCCGAAGATTCCGGTCACCTGGCCGGAATTCGAGCGCGGCGGGGACGGCGTATTCGTGATCTCCCGCGACGACCTCCAGCAGTGGCAAGACGACTGACATGTCCGGCAATACCCTGGGAAAGCTGTTCTGCGTCACGAGCTTCGGCGAGAGCCACGGCGCGGCGATCGGCTGCGTGGTCGACGGCTGCCCGCCGGGCCTTGCGCTGGCCGAAACCGACATCCAGCGGGACCTGGATCGCCGCAAGCCCGGGACGTCGCGCTATGTCACGCAGCGGCGCGAGGACGACACCGTTGAGGTCCTGTCGGGCGTTTTCGAAGGCCACACCACCGGCACGCCGATCGCACTGTTGATCCGCAATACGGACTCGCGCAGCCGCGATTACGAGAAGATCAAGGACGTGTTCCGGCCGAACCACGCCGATTACGCCTACATCCAGAAATACGGCCGGCGCGACCATCGGGGCGGTGGCCGCTCCAGCGCGCGCGAAACCGCAGTGCGCGTCGCCGCCGGGGCCATCGCGCGCAAATACCTGCGCGAGCAGCATGGCATCCAGATTCGCGGCTACCTCGCGCAGATCGGCGAGCTGGTGCTGGGCCACGCGAGCTGGGACGCCGTGTCGCAGAACCCGTTTTTCTGCGCCGACCCGGCGCGCGTTCCCGAGATCGAGCAGCTCCTGATCCGCATTCGCGAAGCCGGTGACTCGGTCGGCGCGCGCATCAACGTCGAGGCCACCGGCGTGCCGCCGGGACTCGGCGAGCCGGTGTATGACCGGCTCGACGCCGAACTGGCGTACGCGTTGATGGGTATCAACGCCGTGAAGGGCGTGGAGGTCGGTGACGGCTTTGCGGCCGTGGCGCAAAAGGGCAGCACGCACCGAGACGAGATGACGCCTTCAGGTTTTCTTGCGAACCATTCCGGCGGCGTCGCCGGCGGCATCAGCACGGGGCAGGATATCCGCTGCTCGATCGCGCTGAAGCCCACCTCGAGCATCACGCTGCCGGGCCAGTCGATCGACATCGATGGCAACGCTGCCGAGGTCCGCACGACCGGTCGCCACGACCCCTGCGTGGGCATTCGCGCAACGCCGATCGCGGAGGCCATGGTGGCGCTGGTGCTGATGGACCACGTGCTGCGACAGCGCGCTCAGAACGGCGCCGTCGAGCCGCTCACGCCGCGCATCGCGGCCGCGACGTCGGCGCTTGGGCCTGGCCATGCGGCTGCGCGCGAGGTTCGCGAAGACGACGTCTGAGCGCGGCGCCTAAAATGCGCGGGTGACGCCCGCAACCCTCCACGCCCGCCTGTCGGGCTTTTATTTTTTCTACTACGCCACCGTCGGCGCGTTCATGCCGTACTGGTCGCCGTACCTGGAGGCGCGTGGTTTCACTGCGACCCAGATCGGCATCGCCTACGCCTGGATGGGCATCACGCGCTCGATCATGCCGATCGCGTGGGGCTGGTGGGCCGACGTCACCGGCAAGCGCATCACCACCATCCGTTGGGCGGTGCTGGTATCGCTGGCGCTGTTCGTGTGCATTCCATTCTCGGAGGGCGTCGCCCGCATCACCTTGTTCATGGCGGTGTACTCGATCTTCTGGCACGCACTGCTGTCGCAATTCGAGGTGGTGGCGTTGATCCACCTTCGGCCATTCCGGGGCGACTACAGCCGAGTGCGCCTGTGGGGCTCCGTGGGGTTCGTCGCCGCGGTGCTGGGACTCGGCCCGAT
>DATLBT010000048.1:0-38850 GCA_035526825.1 Verrucomicrobiia bacterium
CCTTCTCGGCGTGCGCGGCGCGCAGCAGGTCGAGCCGCGCGGCGTCGCCGTAGTAGATCTTGTTGCCGAAGCGGCGCACGAAGTCCACCTGGGCGACGTCCTTCTCCAGCACGGTGAAGCCGATGCGGCGCAGCCGCAGCAAGCGGCCGACGATCTGCCCGAACGGCCCGAAGCCGGCGATGATTACCGGCGCTTCGCTGGCCTCGATGATGTCGAACGGCGGGCCGGCCAGCGGCGCACGGAAGCGCGCCTGCAGCGCGTAGAGCGCCGGGGTGGTCGCCATCGACAATGTCACCACCACCAGCAGCAACTGGTGCAGCGGGGCATCGAGCACGCCGGCGACCGCCGCGACGCCGAACAGCACGAACGCGAACTCGCCGCCCTGCGACAGCGCAATCGCGAGCGCGCGCGAGGCATCGGCGGGCCCGCGCGCGATGCGGCCGATCGCATACAGCACACCGGCCTTGGCGATGACGAGTCCCGCCACCAGCCCGAGCACCAGCAGCGGCTTCTCGGCGAGCAGCCCGAGGTTCACCGACATGCCCACCGCCATGAAAAACAGCCCCAGCAGCAGGCCCTGGAACGGCTCGAGGTCGGCCTGCAACTCATGGCGGAACTCCGAGTCCGCCAGCAGCACGCCGGCAAGGAACGCGCCGAGCGACATCGACAGGCCGACGGCTTCCATGAGCAAGGACGTGCCGATCACCACGAGCAGTGCCGCCGCGGTGAAGATTTCCGGCACCTTGGCTGCGGCGAGGTGGCGCAGCACCGGTCGCAGCAGGAAGCGCCCCGCGAACACGACCAGCGCGATGACCGCAAGTGCGCGCAGCGCGGGCAGGGCGCCGGCGCCTTCGCCGCCGCCGGCGAGCATCGGCACCAGCGCGAGGAACGGGATCACGGCGAGATCCTGGAACAGCAGGATGGCGAATGCCATGCGTCCTTCGCGGCTGGTCAGCTCGTTGCGCTCGGACAGCATGCGCAGCACGAAGGCGGTCGACGACATCGCAAGGCCGAAGCCGGCGATCAGCGCCGCCATGGGCGGCACATCCAGCGCGTAGGCGGCCGTCGCGAGCACCAGCGTGGTCGCCGCGACCTGCGCGCCACCGAGTCCGAAAACCTGCCCGCGCAAGCGCCACAGGCGCTCCGGCTGCAGCTCGAGGCCGATCAGGAACAGCAGCAGCACGACGCCGAATTCGGAAAAATGCAGGATGTCGTCGACGTCGCTGATGAGCCCGAGGCCCCACGGCCCGATCACGAGCCCCGCGGCGAGGTAACCCAGCACCGCGCCGAGCCCGAGCCGACGCGACAGCGGCACGGCGATCACGGCGGCGACGAGGAAAATGGCGACGGCACTGAGCATGGCGCGTAGCCTACCGTGCTGTCCCCCGGGCGAACATGGCATCCTGCGCCCCGTCCCCAATGTCATCCCGAGCGAAGCGAGGGATCGCGTCCCAAATGCCCCGTTTTACAAGCCTGCTCCTGCTCTTGTGCGCGACCGCCGCGCACGCCCAGACCACCATCCCCGAAGCCGCCGAGCCGCCACCGGAGCCCGCGCCGATCCGCGCACCCACCGACGCCGCCGAGAAGAGCCGCGAATACGGCCGCCTCAGCTTCAAGGTCGACCCCGACGTCTACTCGATCCTGTCCTCGGTGCGCGGCCTGTCGACGCACAAGTCCTCGTTCTTCTATCCCCTGAGCTACAGCAACGACTTCCAGGGCGAGAAGACCGAGATGGTGTTCCAGCTCAGCGGCAAGTGGCGCGTCTTCGGCACCGACGCCTACATCGCGTACTCGCAGAAATCGTTCTGGCAGTGGCTCAACGGCGCCGAGTCGTCGCCATTCCGCGAGACCAATTACGACCCCGAAGTTTTCTATCGCTGGATGCCCGACCGCAAGGCCTTCAACCATTGGGGCGCCGATTTCGGCGTCGAGCATGAGTCCAACGGCCGGCCGTTTCCGCAATCACGCAGCTGGAACCGCCTTTACGTCGCCCCATTTCAGGCCAAGGGCAAGCACCTCGCGTACTTCAAGTTCTGGTACCGGCTTCCCGAGGGCGAGGCGAGCACCGAGGGCAACCAGAACGGCGACGACAACCCGGACCTGATCGATTACATGGGTTACGGCGAACTCAACTTCTCGCGCCAGATCGGCAACGCCCAGCTACTCAGCGGCATGGTGCGCGGCAATCCCGCAACCGGCCACGGCGCGGTGTCGTTCACCTGGAGCGTGCCGTCCGAGGAGGGCTGGGTGTTCTGGGGCCTGTCGGTGTTTCACGGCTACGGCGAAAGCCTGATCGCCTTCGACGAGGAAACCACGCGCGTGATGGGCGGGATTTTGCTGGCGCGGTAGGAAGTGGTGCGGCTGAGGGCGCCGAAAACGCGGCCTAAACCATTGATTTAGATAAATCGCATGGCGTAACGCTGCCCGCGATACTCACAAAGTTACTCACAGTCGGTGGAAGGTCTCAGGACCTGAGCGTTTCTGAACAGAACTCGCCGACGATGGACAATGGGAGATAGATGACCATGGCCAAGTGCACCGCTTCCAAGACGAACTCGAAGCCCGAATCGCGGCGTCGCGCATTGACGCACACAGTTCAGGGCTTGACCAACCTCTCGATTGAGGAAGGGTCGCAGCGGCGGCTGCCGGATTGCGGCGAATCCGAAAGCGAGCTCTCGTCGCCAGCGAAGAAGAAGCAAGAAGCCTAATTCAGCGGCCGGACATGGCTGTTCGACCGTACGCCTACAAGATCGAGGAGTGCGATGTCCCCGCGGCGCGCCATGGAGCGATTCGCGAGTACCGCCTCCTGCGCGACCGATGCTTGGAGGCTTTGCGCGGCGAGGACCACAACTCGGTCACCCACCAGGTCCACGGTCTTTGCTGGCAGACCGCCGTCTTTCGGACGCTCAACGAAGGGCGACGCATCGAGCCCGATAGCCCGGTCAATGGCGCGACGTGGGAGTTACTCACGGCCGGCTACGCCTCTCTCATGGTGATGGGCGTGCGGAAGCTGGTCGATACGGACCGGCGGACGAACTCCATCTGGAATGTGGTTACCGACCTCGAGCGCAACAACCATCAGCTTCGACGGGAGAACCACGTCTGCCACGACGGGCTGCCCTACGACTTCGAGGCTGTTCAGCAACGCCACATCGAGCATCTGCGAGAGGCCGGCCAACTCGGCAAAGCTCACTGGCTGGAAACGAGCGGGGCGAACGCCTACGAGATGTCTCGCAGGCAGCACGAGGCGTTCGACGATCTGGCCGGCCGTCCCACCAAACGCCAGCGCGCGGACACGGTCGCACCTGCCATCTTCCAGAAACTCAAAGAGAATCTGCAGTGCCCGGCGATTCTCAAAGTCACCGGGTGGGCTAATCGCCTTATGGCACACGCGCAGAAGGGTGCGGCCGGTATCCCGGTGCCGACATACAACGACCTCGATGCAGCGATGCGCGCCGTCGTCAGGGTGACCACCTTTGTGTCGACTCAACTCCTTGCTGATGCCGCCTTCGGGACCGTCGTGCCGACTCCCCAATTCGATGTCCTGGCTAACCTGGACCGAGGGTGGATCAGCAAGGCGAACATTTCGGCGTTGCACAGCCATTGGGATCAGATCACGGCATCGATGGATGCTTGGGCCTATGAAGCCCATGAACATTACGCGCCGGATGCCAGCAGCGAGGAGTGATGCCACCGTGT
Organism: Verrucomicrobiia bacterium; assembly: GCA_035526825.1. Lineage (GTDB taxonomy): Bacteria > Pseudomonadota > Gammaproteobacteria > Nevskiales > Nevskiaceae > JACPFV01. The sequence goes on from DATLBT010000048.1 coordinate 3,700, forward strand.
CGATAGCCACGTTTACTGATGAACTGAAGGCGTTGAGCGCCATTTGCGAGCCGGACACGCGGCAGGCATATCTCTCGACCTCCCTCGCCGGCAGCCACGCCGAGCTCGCTGCGATACAGCTACGCCCGACAGTTCCCGTTGAGATTCGCAGGCTGTTCGAAACAGCAAAGAACGTTTCTCTGTACTCGTGGTTCGTGTACCCGTTCCACCAAGTCGCAGAGATGACCTCCTTCAGCGCGCTCGAGTACGCCTTACGCATCCGAGCCAAGGTGCCAAAGGATATGAAGCGACCACCGGGATTGAGCGAGCTCCTTCAGCAAGCTAAGACAAAGGGCTGGTTCTCCAAGGATTGGGCGATCCGCCGCTCGATGGGGGTGGAGCGAGCGCGTGAGAGGAGATCGAAAGAAGCCATGGATCTAATGCACCGCACGGGCGCCGCAGAGGTGGAGGTCGCCGACCCAACGGAAGAAGAAATCGCCCAAGCTACCGCGAGTGTGGACGTCGTTCAGATCCTCGTTGACCGCACGCCCCGACTGCGGAACAACTTGGCCCATGGTTCAACACGCCTCGACTCAAGCAGCACGTGGACCTTGCGATTCGTCGGCGAAGCGATCAACCAACTGTTCCCCTGATCGTCCAGTTTTGCCCGGACCCAACGGCAGGAGTAGGTTGCGGCGAGACTTCACCCTGAGCGAAGGTGTCCTCGGGCCACTCCACCGGCGGGCCTGTTTTTCCGGAGGGCAGCATCATGCGGAACAACATCCTGGTAGTCGTAGCTCTCATCATCGGCTGCAGTCGCTGGCAACACCCAGACATGACCATCATCACGACGCCCGAATTCGCCGGGAAGGTCGAGACGTACGGCGGCCGCCAGTTGCGGCGGGATACCAGCAAAGGGCTCGGAATGGTTCACGCGAACACCACCGGCGAGACGTGCGACGACGCCGTTGCAAAAGGACTGCGCTCTCTCCTCGAACAGGCCAAGGCGCTGGGCGGTGAGCGCGTCGTCCATGTCCAAGCGAAAAAAGCCTACAACTGGTCAGGCGAGCTTCTGTGCCGAGGTCGAGGAATCTATCTTCGGGGCGTCGCCATGCCGGCCAAAGAGCAGTAGTAGCTCATTTCGTGCGGCGAGACGGCGGTGATCCGATCGGCACGATCGGTGATCAGATCGGCAGACACTGGCTCTGGCTCCATTGCGGTACCTGTCACCGCGCCGTAAGGCACGATCCTGCTAACTTGGCTGCGAAGCTGAGTCCGGGCGTCGCGATGAAAGAGCTCGTCCGGCGCTCAAGGTTCCAAACATGTGGCTCGAGGGGTGCGAACCTAACGATCCAGCCGCCGTATCTCCGAGACGGGCCAGATGGCCCTCGCCGAGTGCCTGGCGTCAATGAACGGAACTATGCTGTTTCCCACCCCGCTACTTCCTCATAGCGATTATGTCGACTGAAGACAAGACTGCACCCGACGGTACAGAGGTTCGCGCATTCGGCAGCGCGGCGGAGGTTCGTGCCCTGCCTGGGTTCAAAGAGGACAACCCCGTGTCCCCCAAGACCTACGACAAGCTGATCGGTCACTACGACTTGCCCGAGGAAGACTTCCGCTGCTGCTACGTGGAAACAGCTGACGATCTCTGCCACGAACCGCACAAGTGGGGGTTCGTGGCCAAGCTCAAGGACACGTCGATCACAGTGCTCGGGAACCACTGCGCTCGCACAAAGTTCGCCCGTGATGCGGAGGGCTTCAAGCGCGACCTGGCGCGGTACGAGAACCAGCGCGAACGCCTTGAAGCGTTCGACCGCCTGCAGGTATTGCTCTCTGAGAAGGATGCTCGATTAGCCCGCCTGCGGGCGATGAAGCAGCAGGTCGAAGCCCTGACCGGGCGCATGCGCGCGGAGTTGAACCGTTACGGCACCAAGACGCAGCTGCAGATTGCGCAGATGGCACGCACGGACAGGCCTACTGTTTCCGTAATGGGCCTTCGCAGGCGTCCCTACACGGACCAGAACGGCGCCATGAAAGTCGAGGAAACCAAAGTACCGATCGCCCTTGGCCGCATTGCCGGATTGAAACTCTTGCAGGTGGGTGCGCTGGCTCTGTTCCTAGACAAGTTCGCCGAGATTGAGACGGCCTATCGCCGCGCGGCAGAGGCTACGGCCAAGACACGCACGACCGAGCTGAAGCAATTGGGTGCCACCATCTCCAACGGCGATGGCCTCGTTCCAGAGGGCCAGTCGTTTCTCGACCTCGAGGGCACCTTCAAAGCCAATGACCGTTCCCTTTTCTGCTTCCTGACGGACGATCGAGATGAGCGCCTGCGCGCAGCGGTAATTGCTGTCCGCCTGGACGGCACGTCCGATAGAGATCGAGCGGCGTGGGAGTGGCTGATAGAGAAGGAGCGCGAGATCCGGCAGGAGGCTGTCGTCGACGCTCTGCAGATAATTTAGTGATCTGCGGCTAGAGGCCTGTCTTGGTCGTTCCAAACGGTAGCGGCGACAGGAATTGAACCTGTGACCTCCCAGCCCCAGCGGATGCTGGTAGCAAGCTGGGCGCTCTATCCGTGCTGAGCTACGCCGCTGCCGCAGCGTCGCTGTACGACGGCGGGCTGTCGCCCACAAACCACTGCCGTTTTTTCTGCGCGAATTGTGGGATCAATTCCAGTCCATGAGCCCGACCCTCCCGCCGGCCCTTTGGAGCGAGGTCAGCAATCTAGCGGCCTTGTGTGCATCCATGTCGCAGCGCAGCGTCGCCGACACCAGGGCGGCCGCAGCGTCGTAGCAAGGCCGCCCATCGTTGGGCATTGGCTCGCCGACTGACCAAAATGCCGAGCCGGAGGCGGTCCACTTGCGCAGGAAAAAAACGAGGTTGAAGAGCAGCGCAGTCGGCACGTCGGGCATCCTGCGGCGTTCCAGAGGCCTCTCGAAGTGAAGGCATGCAAACGTAAATCGGTGCAGGAATGGGCCGCCATCTAGTTCGGGCACCTTTCCATCCAGTGCGTCAGCGAATGCCAGCAAAAGATCCGCGAGATTCGGGAGCGGGAACTGCTTCTTGGGGCCCTTCAACACGCGGACGGAATAGCCAGACATGGCGAGCGGCCACATGAGCGCTCTGTGCTTGCGCAGATCGTCGGCAAGCTGGCGCGCCCTTCGAACGATCTTGGACCGGTTCCCACGTAGGCTTTGCAAATCCGCACGGTACCCGCGACCTCTGTCAGTCCCCGGCTTAAAATGCGCTGCCTGATAACACGCCCGCAACAAGCGGTTGACCAGCAGCTCGAAGGGTTCGCTTCTAGACGACGCCAGCAGTTCAATGCTCGCTAGCCGGTTTACAGCATCGAGCAACGCGGGATCCTTAGGTAGTCGCTTGATAAGGTCAATAATCCACTGCTGGAAGGAAGAAGTGCCGGGGACGGGCTTCGTGGGCGTGAGCGGTTGGAACTCCAATGCCATCGCTAGGATCCGCGGAGCATCGCGCACGGAACCTGATCGATTGGCCGCGGCGGTCATGGAACAGGTCGATGCTGTTAGTCGCTAGGCGAGTGGAAGAAACGTGATGCGACCTTCACGCACAAGAAGGTCGGCTTCGTCTGCAGGGCTATCAAGGTTGATCTCGGCCTCAAACTCCGCCAGCCAACGCGGCTTCGGCAACTCGACGATGGCGATTCCCCACCGTGCTGTCACATCGACGATTTTCTTGGCGTAAGCGGCGACCTCTTTACCTTCAAGCGCGCGGTCTCGATTGTTCGCTGCCGCCATGCAGGCCCGGAGGGGCAGCGAGAATCGTTTGCGGGCCGCGGTCTGGGCGAATCGCGCAGTGTCGGACAACGTTGGCGCATTGCCCGTGTACTTGGTGCTAACGATCGCGTCGTCTGGCCTAACAGCCTCCGCGCCGCCCAGTACAAGGTCACACATCACCGCAGCTTCGGTCGTCTGAAACGACGCACGGCCGTACCAAGTGCCTTTCACCTGGTGTTCGGTATAGCGGCCTCCCAAATCCCTGACCAGCTCTTTGTAGGCGTCCTTCCTGAACCAAGGCATCGGTGCACTCCTCATCCCGCGCGAACCTAAATCTATTGGCTATCCGAACACGGCCCATTGAATGGCACGCCTTTTATTTGTGGGCTATCAAGCGCCGGATGCGAGAGAGAAACGCCCCGTTTTCTGCCTCCGCCAGGCGATCATCAGCCTTGTCCGCAACTTCGTTTGGCTATTGTTGTGGAGAGCCGACGAATTTATTTAGGTCACCGGCGCTGACGGCAAAATTTAGCCCTTCAGAGTTGCGATAGCCGAACGTGTTCATTCCGAGTACCCGACCATCTTTGATAGCGATCAATGGCCCGCCAGAGCTGCCGGGATTCACGGCCGCGTCTGTCTGAATGTAACTGCGTCCTGCCCCCTTCTCTTGCCTGATGGCGGAAACAACCCCTTTAGACACGGAGAAGGACAGACCCTGAGGTGCACCCAGCGCCCATACATCTTCCGCGACCACTGCCTCACCGCGAAGTTTTAGAAAGGGCCCATTGGAGTCTGTTCGTAGTAACGCGATGTCCCCTGCCTTGTCCGTGCGAATCACCGTAGCTCGTACGATTTCGCCTGTTCGGAGGGTGAGGGAAACGGCTGTCGCCCCCGCTACAACGTGCTCATTGGTTACGAATAACCCGTTGGCCGTGACCCGAAAAGCACTACCGATGGAGTTATTGGTGGACACAAGGGCGATGGCGGCGAGGAATGGATCGAGTTCGGAGTTAGCGACGGCAAATGCCGCCTGACCAGGCAGGCCAACCGTCGTGGCTTTCTTGGGAGATAGCGCGCTCAACTGCTGCGATGATTTTTCGAGTGCCGCTGCAGACAGATTGAACGTGATTTGCCGCTCGAGATTCCGGAACCACACGATCGCGTGTTTGTGAATCGTTGGCCCCCTCCCTTTACTTTTCCCCGGCACCGCGTCGCCCGCTTCCTCCTGCTTAAGGTTTTCACTACCCAATATCGAAAGTTTCACGCCGCTGGCCGCGTACATGATCCCGACCCGGAGGTAACGGGTTTGGTGTCTATATCCAGCTCTAATCAAATGCGGTTCATTCGATTCCAGAACCCATGAACCTTGAGTGACTCTCGCCTTCGGGCTAGCTGCTGGATCGGAGAGGGCCATGGCAATCGCGCCGAGAATATCGTCATCACTCAGCCCAGTAGGAACCGAGATGGCAGTCGTCGGCGGCAATTGCCTTACCGCGCACCCGGACAAAACGGCAAGAAGGGCAGCAACAACAAGGTATCCAGCGCAGCGCATAGGTTTTCTCCCAACACGAGGATACCCGTTCGGGCGCGCCAAGGCCGGGAACTCGCGGACGCCCTGGAGACCTTGTTCAAGGCCGTGTCCCGACGTAAGCAGAATCAATCTGGTTAACAGCGGGGCGGCGGGCGCTGACTTCACGTCCAGCGCCGAGGGATCAACCTTCGCCAACTGCCGAAGTTGCCTATAAGCCGAGTCCCTCCTTCACGGGCGAAGGCCTACGCCCCCTCAAGAGCAATCTCTAACGGCAATCTTAGGAGTTCCGTAAGGATCACCTGCGGCAGCGAGGCTAAATTGAGTGGTCGGCGGCCGCGACCGTGCCTCCCTCGGCTGCGTCCCCGCGCTTGGCCGGTGCCCCCTCCCACCGGCCGGCCGTCTTTAAAGCGCCTGCGTCGAAGAGATATAGAGAAGCCTGACGGTTATGCTTCAACCGTCTCCAAGGCGTCGGCGCTGCGTGGGTAGGCGAGCAGAAGTGAGCGTACAGTGCCGTCCGGGTGAGGACGACGGGTAGTCGCACCCTCTTGGGGGAAATATGCGAGCAAATCCTTGCCTAGCGGCGGTCTTGTCAGCGGCGGCGCTTCTATGTTCGTGCGGAGGGGGTGGGGGCGACGATCCCGCCCCATCAGTACCAGTCGCTAGTTTTAACGTGTCCATTGACCCTCCAGCGGGCGTCGTAAACGCCGGCCAGCCGGCAAACGCGCTGCTGACACTAACGCCGGTTAACGGTTTCACCGGCGCGGTCCTACTCTCGTTGGTAAACCCTCCTGCTGGAGTGGGTGTTACGCCGAACTCCCTTAACGTCACTGGCACGAGTGCGTTAAACACGGCTATTACATTCACGACTGCCTATACCAGTCCGTTGGGCACCCACGTTTTTCAGCTACGTGCCGTCAGCGGAAACATAAACGTCAGCGTGACCTTCACGCTTACCATTAATGCGCGATCCGGCAGTCTCGACGTCCAGTTCTCCGGCGACGGCATCGCATCTCACCACAACGCTGCAGGCGGCAACGGCCACGATTTAGGCGAGGCCATAACCGTTGATAGTGATGGAAAGATACTGGTCACAGGATCGAGTGTGGATGCTGCCCCCGCGTTTCGAATGACTGTCTGGCGCTATAACGCCAATGGCACGCTCGATACAACGTTTGCGCAAAACGGTGTATTGATCGGATCAAGCGGTTACGGTAACGGTAACTCCATCAAGCTGGATGCGAGCGGGAAAATTGTCGTAGCAGGTAACACGGTTGATACAGACAATTTCTCGGTGATGGGCGTATGGCGATTCAACGCTGACGGCTCACCTGACGCGACGTTCGGGACTAACGGGCGCTTCACGTACACCGCTGGCGGCAACGCAAATGTTGAAGCGATAGCGTTTGACTCTTCAGGGCGTATCCTAGTTACCGGAGTGCTATCTCCCCCTGGGGAAGATGCCGATATGGCCATCTTGCGGCTGTTGGCCGACGGCACTCTCGATCCAGGTTTTGATGTCGATGGTGTTGCTGTGAACGGCGGTGCCGGCCTCGAGTATGCCCAGGAACTGGTTATCGATTCGGTCGGCCGTATTGTTGTTGCTGGGGCCACCGAAACTACGCCTGGCGGCAGCACCGACCTGATTGTGTGGCGCTATAACGACGACGGCAGTTTAGACAGCAGCTTCGACTTTGATGGAATGGTCACGCACAACAACGCTGCGGGCGGAGACAGTTACGACCTCGGAGATGCCGTCACGATAGACGCTGACGGAAAAATCTTGGTCACCGGGTACAGCTACGGCATCGGAAGCGGTAACGGCGAGTTGGCAGTCTGGCGGTTCAACGCGGATGGAACACTCGACGACACGTTCAATAGTGACGGCATCGCAGTACACGCCGATGCAGCCGGCTCCGCGGGTAAATTCGATATGGGTAGATCTGTTGTTGTTGACGGCAGCGGCAGGATCGTCGTCACCGGTTCTAGTCACAATGCATCGAATGCTGACATGGCCGTGTGGCGCTTCAACCCTGATGGCTCACTCGATACGAATTTCGATTCGGACGGCGTCGTGATCCATCGCAATGCGGCGGGCGGTGCTTCAGAGGATCTGGGTAGGGAAGTGGCCCTCGACGCCGCAGGCAAGGTGTTAGTGGTGGGAAATAGCATCAATTCCTCAGGCAACTACGACATGACAATTTGGCGCTTTAACCCCTGATATTGGGTAGAGCCGCCAGTGGTACATGCGGATCTTCTGCAAAGACCGCAACGAGCAGAGCGAGGGGTAAACGGGATGAATATTTTCGAGGGGGCTCGTCGCATATCCACCGTGTTGCAAGCTCTCTGGGCGGGCGGCTGCATCGTCGGGTGGTACTTCGACGACCCATATGTCCGGGCCAACTACTTTGTCAGCAACCCCGACGCCGTCGCCTTCTACTCGGCCACGCTCGAGTGCGAGATCGGCAGGGACGCAATCGAGTACGTCACGACGAAGGTCGACGGAAAGACCATCAATGTGACCCTGTGCTTCCTCGCGCAAAAATTCAGCGATGGTCGACTGCTGGTGCCCTTCAAGGGTGAAGGCGAAAAGGTTTGGGGTAACGATCGATATTCCGCCGACGTCTCCACCTACGCGAAAGCCGCCGCAGCCAAGTTCCAGGTCCACGCTCAGGACCACGACACGCTGAAAGAGCTTTACAAAAAAGAGGCGAAGGAAGAACGCAAGGAATACGGTATGGCGCTTTTCATAGGCGTCGGCGTGATTTGGATTGTCACCGCAGGGATGGGATGGATAATCCGAGGTTTTATGGGCATCCCGACCGGACAGGATAGGACAAGTCAGTAGGCGTGAATCAGCAGAGCTGAGCATGAACAACGTTCCTAAGCTCGACGTTAAAGACGTCCTGAAGATGTTGAAGGGCGCGCCCCATCGAGCGCGTCGGCAGATTCTGGCGCGGGTTGTGAAGCCGCGTTATCCACGCCACCTCTACAAATACCGGTCTGTCACGACTGACCCCGCCGCGAAGTTCGACGCGTTGCGGATGTATCTGGTTGAGTCGCGATTGCGCCTAAGTTCGCGACGCGACTTCAATGACCCGTTCGACGTAGTGGCCCAGGTCTCGGCCGAGGCCGAGCCCGACCAGATGAAGGCGCACTTTCGAAAGATGTTGCTCGCGAACGACCCTAAGCAGAGCGAGAAAGAGCGTGAGGCGCGAGTTGCCCACATGATGGGGTTGCCGCTCGAGAGTTGGAAAAAGACCGCCGAGGAATCGTTCAACGGGCAAGCGGACAAGGTAGGCATCTTTTCGCTCAGCATTAAGCCAAGGGACATCCTCATGTGGAGTCACTATGGCGACAATCACACGGGCGTCTGCGTGCAGTTCGAGGTCGCCGGGGACCCCCTTACGTTCCTTTACGCATTGCCCGTGCGTTACAAGGAGCAATTTCCAAAGCTGAATTGGATGGGGCCCAACGTCGCGGACCAACTTACTGACGCTCTGCTGCAAAAGCACCCCGGCTGGATTTACGAGGCCGAGCGACGGATCGTGCTTCCCAACGCGGCGCATGCGTTCATCAGTTTTCAGCCCGCCGCGCTCACACGCATTGTGCTGGGGGCTCGGATAGACGATGCGCGGAGAGCCGCGCTCGATGCCTTGCTCAAGGAACGGGCCACCCACGGCTTCCCGCCAGTGGAATTGATGCAGGCCCGCCTAGGGCCTGACCGTTACCGGCTGACGCTGCACAAGGTCGCCTAGGCGCTGTGCCAGCGAGGGTTAGGCGGCGCGCAGCCACGCCTCGAGGTCTATGCGCGCCCGGGGGTGACGCTGAACCGCGTTATATCGCTAACAAACCCCGGTAGGGCGCCAGGCGGTTCCTTCGGTTTGGTGGACACCCTGAACTAACCGTTCAGGAGTGTTCACATGCCAAGACCAGGTCCTAGGACCACGTACCGTTACAGCGACCGATTCAAAGCCACTGCTGTTCGCCTCAGCCAAATCCGAGGCGTGTCAGTGAACGACGTGGCGACGTCACTTGCCATTCATCCCTTCATGTTGTCTCGTTGGCGTAAGCACGCGACGGAGGGGCTGATCGTGACCAAGGGCATTGAGGTCGAGAAGGACGTTGCCGCCGAGCTCAAGGAGCTGCGACGGGTGAAGAAGGACTACGAGCGCCTCAAGCTCGAACATCACCTTTTAAAAAAAGCCATCGCGTTCACTTCGGCTCGAAAGACGACATCTTCGCGTTCATCGAGCACTGCCAAGGCCAGGCGCCGATGAGGACCTTGTGTCGCCTTTACGGCGTCAGCGCGTCTGGCTACTACGCCTGGCGGCAGCGCCCGGCGAGCGAGCGCGCCGCTGGGGACGTAGTTCTGCTGGAGAAGATTCGCAAGGCACATCACGACAGTCGGCAGACCTCGGGAGCCCTCGGGTTCATGCGGCGCTGGTGCAGACCGGAACATCGGTGGGGCGCCGTCGCGTCGAGCGGGTGATGCGCGAGCACGGCGTCAGGGCCTGCTCAGCCAGTCTGTATCGCCGGCTCCCCGGACTGCGCGAGTTCTTCGACAGCGTCGAGAGCCGCCTTCACCAAGCGGAGGTCGCGCGGCCTGATCAGGTCTGGGTGGGAGATATCACCTATCTGAAAGTCGGCGAGCAATGGCGCTATCTCGCAACCGTGATGGATCGCTATTCGCGGCGGCTGTTGGGCTGGTCACTCGGGCCCGAGAAGTCGAGCGCGCTGACAGCCAGGGCGCTGAAGAATGCGCTGGCGCTCCGCGCACCGTCGGGCCTGATGTTCCATAGTGATCGCGGCGTGGAGTTCTTGTCGGGCCGTTTCAAGCAGCTGCTCGAGCGTGCCCGCCTGAGTCAGTCCGTGAACCGCCCGCGTCGTATGAACGACAACGCCCACATGGAGGCGTGGAACAAGTCCATGAAGTCGGAGCTCTACCACCGGCAGCGGTTCGACAGTGACTCCGAGCTGCGCCGGCAGATCCGTGACTACATCGCCTTCTACAACGAGACGAGATTGCTGTTGGCCTCTATAGACGCTGTGGATGTGGTCTCTGCGGTTGTATACAGCTCCTGGCTCAAACACCTCTTACTCCCTCGCGCACGCTGATCGACTATCTTGCCAACGAATGCTTGCGATCGGCCAGCAACAGATAGGGTCCCGGGTGCGGGGGGAGGCAACGTGTTTAGCCGTTTAAGTTTGTCGGCCTTGCTACTGGCATTTGCTGTCAGCGCTTCAGCGGATGACCTGCAGGGGCAGGCATCCATCATTGATGGCGATACGCTCGAGATCCATGGCGAGCGCATCCGGCTCCATGGACTGGACGCACCCGAAAGCTCACAAGCCTGCGACTTGGCTGCCAAGAGTTGGCCCTGTGGGCGGCGTGCAGCTCTCGCCCTCGCGGATCTGATTGGCGACGACGTCGTGAGGTGCGCCGCCAGGGGCAAGGACCGCTACGGTAGGACAATTGCAGCGTGCAGCGTGCGAGGCCAAGACATCAACGCTTGGCTCGTTCGCGAAGGCTGGGCAGTTGCCTACGTGAAGTACTCGAGCGATTACGTGGATGCAGAGGCTGCTGCTCGAGCTGCCGGTAGAAATCTCTGGTCGGGACCATTTGTGATGCCAGAAGAGCACCGACGCAAGCGGCAGCGTTAGCGCCCCCCAGGCACTTGGAATTTCGAGATTTGCATCGCTCTCGGCGATGAGTATCATCGTGGCTCCCCATCGAACAACAAGAATAAGGGGCTGTCATGAGCAATCGCTTCAGCGTTGCCGTCTATCCTAAAGAGAAACTCGTCCGCGTCTCTGGGCTCGACCACTGGGCTGTTGACCTGAATGAGTTTGAGCTGGACCGGCTGATCCCTGCCTTGATCGAAGCCCGCCGCCAGCTGCGACCGCTTGGGGGTGGACTGTTTGGGCGGCGAGCGAAGGATGTCCGAGTCGGGCGGGGTGACTGACGCCGTCCGGAAAAGCCGTCGCGCAGCCCTATCCCGATTTCTTGGTTTTCGGTCGTGTCAGAGCTTCTCGGGTTCGCCTGATTAGCTCGCCGGGCGCCAACTCCAGCGCTTCCTCGAAGGCGACTACGAACCCCACGGATGGCTGCCGGTGGCCGTTCTCGATACCCGAGACGTAGTGCGGCACGCAGTTCGCCCTCTCGGCGAGTTCTTCCTGGGTCATCCCGCAGTGCAAGCGAGCCTCCCGCAGCACCACGCCAAAGGCAACTCCCACTCGCTTTCGCAGTACGGCCATGGCGCCAGCATCGAATCCGTCTCAGTTGTGCTCCATGCACGATCGTGTAAGTGTCTGCGGTCGGCAGGGCACTGGAGGTCGGGTGGACACGAAACAGGTACAGACGAGACTGGCCGCCGTCATGCTTGAGCAACTGCATGGCGCTGCACGATCGCCGAACGCCACAGCAAGCCTCCAGAAGGACTGGGGCACGGTTGAGACGTGGCTGGGCTGCCAGAATCGGCAGTTAAGAGAGGCTGACCGTCGGACGTTTGTAGCGGCTTACCTTTCGTATCTAGGTCAAGGCGTGGCGCCATCCATCGACCTAGCGTCTGCTTTCCAGGCTTTCTCAATCGAGTCAAGACTGCACGAGTGGCCGCGAGTAGTTGTTCCTCCGGAAATCGTCGGCGTTTTCAACCGGCTCCTGGCCTCAGACAATCAGGTAAGGACCAAGCCATCGCAAGGCACCAATAGCGCTAGCCGCGCTCAAGCAGCTGGGCGGCATCCACGCGAATCCGGAGTTGCAGTGTCGTTTGCAGGGCGTTTGCGCAAATCAAAGCACCTTCAACAGTTCGCAGTCGTCCTACTCATAGCGGCCATCGTGGGTGGATTTATCGTAGGCACCTTTTTGGATCAAACATTTTCCGCGCCGGGCGCAGCGCTAGTCGCCGCCGCTGTAGCAGCCATTCTCATTGGGTTAGGTGCATATTTGTCCGCACAAGAGACCGCAAAAAGAAAGGGGCTGGCACGGCAGGCCTTCAATCGGGCGATCGCAAATACGCCTGTGGATCCGGAAGCGGAACGCGATATCGACGAGGTTCTCGCTCTGATGGGCAATAGTCCGAAGGCAGGGGATGCGCGGTCAGCTCAGCTGGTGGAAGAGATCATGAAGTCTCAAGAGTCCAAACCGCTCGCGTTGGCCGAGAAGCAGCGCAAGCTCCTGACAGCGCTCTCCTCGAAAGGGCTGCCCGCCGCCTCGATCGTCTCCGCGCTGCACGAGAGCGCGAATCGGCCGGAGACCGAGGAAGACGGCCTACGCTCCGGCGAACTGCGCCGCTTGCAGGCGCTCCACAGGTCGAAGCAATTCATGGCCCAATCCAAGGCACCGTCGGAGCCGCCCATCACGCCGCCTGTTGACACAAACATGCCATTGGGTCCCACGCACGACAGCCCAGAGTTCCACGAGCTGACGGATAAAGCTCTCAGGGAGAGACTGAAGGCTGGAGCACGCGCCCGCGGCAAGCCGACGCCGTGAGTATTTGACGAGGATAATTACGATGTCCAAAGTGAAAGAAACGACTGGCAAGCCAGCCCCGACGGCAAAGGCTACGGGGATTCGCTCCGAAACCGTGGGCGCGTTCAGCTCGCAGAAGGACTCGCCGGCAACGATGAGCTTCGGCTATCACCGGCCGAAGTCGAGCCCGGCGTCAGCGTCGTCTACGGGCAAGGGCCCCGCGGACCTGCCAGCTCAGGACAGCCCCGAGTTCGCGGCGCTCGTGGACGCGGCGATCGAAGCGGATCTGCAGAAGCACAAAAAGAAGCACTAAGAATTCCCACCAATTCTCACTGGTCGGCAGCACAACCGGAGAACAGTACCGATTCTCGAGAAGCAGGGCGGCACCGGACGACCCGATCTTCAGCAGCGGGTCGCAGATCTTCAAGCCCGTGTCGCCGCGGTCAATGCCCGCTTCGTCGGCCAATCCTTTGACCAGTCGGCCCGACCCGCTGCCGGCGCAGGACAGCGACGAGTTCGCGGATCTGCACCGCAAGGGCGTGGCTCAACTGATGGCCGAGGCTCAGGCCAAGAAGGGTCGCAAGCAGTAGGAGGCGCAAGGCTACTGATCCGGCTCCTTATCCTGCAGTCCGAGTGTCAGCGCGAACGCGATGCGGCGTGCGATCTCGCGGGGCGTGTACTGAGGTGCCAGCGGCACACCGTCGACGCCGGTGTGCTCGTGCGGGATCAATCTGGCGTAGAGCCTGTAGAAGTCGCTAAGGTTGCCCTCAGACGCCAGCGCCCAAGCCAAGAACCCCGCGGTGCCGTCAAGCTCGTCGAAGACTGTTTGAAACGCCTGCTTTGCACTGCGGGTTACCTTGTTCAGGCTGCCTTTAGGCCGCCCTGGGCCGGGCGTACCGTGCCCAATGCCGTTTTCCGCGGTTTGTTTAACGCGCACGGGGGGCCCTGAAACGTCACTCAAGGGGTCCCGCAGTTTTTGTTCCAGCCAGCGCTGCGCTGCGACTTCGTCGCTGAAGCCCCCCTTCACAACCAGTTGGTCGCATAGTCGGATCACCTGCCAGCCGGTCGCTTGCGAGGCGTAGCGCGTGGCGAAACCACTATCCTCCCGCCGCTTGTCACCACCCATAACTGACTCCGTTTGTGTCCCGCTTTGATTGGCGCGTTGATCCAGCGCGTGCGCGCGCACCCCCTATAACCCCCTGCGGCATTCGCCGCATTGCCCGCAGGGCGGGCTGCGGCCTTTGTGCGATGAATGTAGCCTTCGTCATTGCCCGCATACGCCGCTCTCCTCCTCCACTGGCACCAGAACTGCCACTCCGTGACGGCACTTGCGACGAATGCTGTCCTCTCGGATCAGGCTCATTGCCCGCAATTTCTCGATTTGTCGCCAGAATCCGCGAGGGTCAGCGCGCAAGGAATCCGGAAAGCCCGTCTGAGCCACGAGCACGTGGAATGCGGTTCGCCGCCCTGTCGTTGCCGCCGGGCAGTAATTTCCGGCCGTCAAACAGGCGCGGAGAGCGTTTAGGATCGCCGTTCGTTGCGCGACGTCGATGAACCCGCGGCTCTGCAACATTTGCGCCCCGCTGGCCTCGAAGACGTGCTGGAGGGCATTCCAACGAATTCGTACCTGCCCCCCAACTTGGGCGTGATTCGCTTTTTGCTGTTCGAGGATCAGCTCACCGGACTCCTCGCCGGCGGTCCGCAGGTACCAACGTGCCCGGGCGCTGTTGCTCCACGCAGTCGAGCCGCTATACCCCTGCGATGTCTCAGCGGTCCTTGCAGAGCCTTTGTCGACGTGGGCGAGCAGCACCACGGCACCATCCCGAGGGATGAGGCTGCGGATCCCGCGCATGAACATTCGGACTTGTGCCCGCGCGTTCTCATTGCCGCCGAAGGCATCACTCGCGCCATCGAGCACCAAGACCTGTGCGTTCTCCATCGCGGCGCGCAGCCAAGCATAGGCTGACGTAAACCCAGTTCCCTCGCGGGTCTCCACCATCAAGGCGCCGTCCGCATGCGCGCCGTCGTACAGGTACAGCCATCCATGCAAGTCTGATATTGAGACAGCGAGATGTGCGCAAAGCCGTGAGAGACGCCAGTGCAGTACGCCTGTCGGGTCTTCCAGCGACACGAAACACACGCGCCGTCGCTGCGTCTCGATTCCAAACCACGGTAGCCCCAGGGCAATGCACACCGCTAAGTGAAGCGCGATCCCCGACTTGCCGGAGCCGCCGTGCCCGGCGAACAGCGCAACCTCACCTTGCGGCAACCATCCCGCGACAATGAATTGAGGCGGTTGCGGCTCAGTCGCCGCGAGTTTGCGCAGATCGAGGAATACGGGGCGCTCAGCCGCAATCTGGTCGAGTTGTTGCGCACCCCGTTCGGCTGTCTCGCCAGAGTTACGATGCACCGGCGAGCTCCGCCGCGCTGACGATGCGCCGACACGCAAGCGAAAAGCGCGCCCGATTCTCCAACGTGAGCGGCTGTTCGGCCTCAACGTCGCGCATTATTGCGATGCCAACCATGAGCTCGTGGGCTAAGCACGCCAGCACGTCGCGAGCGTCAAAGAACTCCCGACGCTGCCGATGGGTGGGATGCACCGATGGCCGATCGGGAAACAAGTCGCTTACCGTAATGCCCGCCGCAGTCACCACAGCGTGAACGTCGCAACCGGCGAAGCAGTGAATTAGGATCGCGCCCGAGTCAGATTGGCGGATACTCAAGCTCGGACTTCTGTCCTCGTGGGCTGGGCAACGTGCGATCCATCGTCCTTGACCGGTTTCTCGAGAACCACTTAGGCGTTGCACGAAGTCGGTGACTTTCACGACTGAGGCGTTGCCGCCTTGCCCTTCTCTTCAATGAACGCCCGTATGTCCTCGCAGCGCCATGCGGTCGTTCCCGGTCCCAGCTTCACGGGCTTGGGGGCATGACCCATCCGCACCATCCGCCACCAAGTCGAAGCTCCAACGGGGTATACGGAGAGGACAGTCGGAAGGCGGACGAAGCCAATGCTGGGAAAAGAATTCACCCCGTGAATGGGAAAGGGTTCAATCGACATCGCTATTACCTCCTTGACATGCCGTCGCATGCTGCGGGAGAGAGCGCGGTCGGTCAGCCCCCCTTAACGCTTATTTAGGGGGGTATGGTTTCCTTATTTAGGGGGGGGTATGGTTTCTAGAATCTGTTGCTTCTCCGCCGTGGAAAGCCTTTTCCGGGCTTTCGTGATACGCGCCTCAATCTTTGCCTCCGGCAACTTGAAGATCTCGGCGCAACGTCGAAGTGCATCAGGCCTGCCGCGATGGAAGCGACATATTTCATACAGCGTCAGGAGGTGGTTATATCGAGCGTGGGTCCATGTCCTAGGCGCCTTGCGCTTGTCGCGGCGATCGACGCGTAGGCGCTTTATCATCAATGGGCCTAATTTGTCGCTCGATCCAAACGCATCAGTGACCTGCTTACAGAGCGATTCGGCGAACGGGTCATCCATACGCGCGAAGTCTAGAAGTCGCTTCAGGTTCTCTTGAGAAGCGCTTCGGGCGGACGCTAAAAGCGACTCTCGTGCGGCTGGCGTTAGCGGTTCGTCTAGAGCGGGATCGTCTAGCAAGGTTAATGCGCGCCGCGCCCGTGGAATCTTCGCCATGTGGTTGCTCACGTCGAGCTATGGCCGAGATTTGTCATGCGGCCGCGCCGAAACGACCGGCGACGACCTTCTCGTGCTTCTCGAGAGCGGTCAGGTAATCCGACCATGCCTGCATCATTTTCCGGCGCTCAGGTAAATACTCGGCGTGGTTGTAGGCTGCCTTCACTGTATTGCGTTCCGCATGCGCAAGCTGCCGTTCGATCACCGCCGAATCCCAGCCCATTTCGTGAAGCATGGTTGAAGCTGTCGAGCGGAAGCCGTGGCCGGTCATCTGGTCGCTGGCGTAGCCCATGCCGCGCAGAGCAGAGTTCACCGTGTTCTCGCTCATTGGACGCTTGTTCGTGCGGACGCCCGGGAACACGTATTTGCCGCGGCCGGTGAGGGCCTGCAGCTCGCGCAAGATGGACACCGCCTGAGCAGAGAGCGGCACGATGTGGGCAGAGCGCATCTTCATTTTGGCCGCCGGGATCCTCCATTCCGCCGCGTCGAGGTCGATCTCGGTCCACTCCGCATGGCGCAGTTCGCCAGGGCGCACGAACACCAAGGGGGCGAGTTTTAGGGCGCAGGCGGTCACGAAGCTGCCGCCGTAGCACTGCAGGGCGCGAAGCAGGGTGCCCAACTCGTCAGGCTTCTTGATACTGGCGTGGTGTTTGGCCTTGGGAGTCTCAAGCGCACCCTTTAGTGCCGGCACCGGGTCGCCCTTCGCACGGCCTGTCGCTACGGCATATCGGAACACTTGGCTGATCTTCTGTTTGAGACGGTGGGCGGTCTCGAGCTTGCCGCGGGATTCCACTCGCCGCAGGGTGGCGAGGACGGTGGGGGCGTCGATCTCAGCTATCGCCCTGTCCCCGAGCCACGGGTAGGCGAAATCCTCGAGGAGCCAAGTGGCCTTGTCGTAAGTCGCCGTAGCGAGCTTGTCCTTCTGCTTGGCGAGCCACTCGCTCGCAACGGTCCGAAACGTGTTGGCGTGCGCATGGCGCCGCTCCACGTTTTCGCGCTGCTTTTCGGTGCTCGGATCCTTTCCGTCGCGCAACTGCCGCGCCGCGGCCTCCCTGCGGTCGCGCGCTTCGCTTAGGCCAACGTCGGGATAGGGGCCGAGCGAGATCATCTTGGCCTTGCCGGCGAAGCGGTAGCGGTAACGCCAGTACTTCGCGCCGCTGGGGTGGACCTCTATGCAGAGGCCGCTCCCGTCAGCGACTCGGAACAGCTTGGCCTTCGGCTTGAGTTTGTCGAGCTTGAGGGTGCCGAGCGCCATGTGAGTAACCCCTGGAAGGTGCGTGAGTAAGAGGCTGCCTACTCACTTAGTTACTCACATCGTATGTTGGATTGCCTTAGCCGGCTAGGGACGCCCTGAGAGGGCCTTCTCCATGCAGAACCCCTCAAGAGCTACGGGTCGTAGCCGGCGCTGGACGCCGTAAAACGGGGATTTGGTGCCGGCTGAGGGAATCGAACCCCCGACCCACGGTTTACAAAACCGTTGCTCTACCAACTGAGCTAAGCCGGCGTGGTGCGCATTCTAGTGGTTTGTCATCCCGAGCGACGCGAGGGATCGCGTTCTACGGGAGGTGCGGTTCGGGACG
This sequence comes from Verrucomicrobiia bacterium, assembly GCA_035526825.1. GTDB lineage: Bacteria > Pseudomonadota > Gammaproteobacteria > Nevskiales > Nevskiaceae > JACPFV01. The sequence continues at coordinate 21,650 of DATLBT010000048.1, forward strand.
CGATCCCTCGCTTCGCTCGGGACGACACATCGTCAGAGGTCGAATTTCACGCCCTGCGCGAGCGGCAGGTCGGTGCCGTGGTTGATGGTGCAGGTCTGGCGGCGCATGTAGCTCTTCCACGCATCCGAGCCGGATTCGCGGCCGCCGCCGGTGTCCTTCTCGCCGCCGAAGGCTCCGCCGATCTCGGCGCCTGAGGTTCCGATGTTGACGTTGGCGATGCCGCAGTCCGAGCCGGTGGCCGACAGGAATGTTTCGGCGCTGCGCAGGCTCTCGGTGAAGATCGCGCTCGACAGCCCTTGCGGCACGGCGTTGTTCATCGCGATCGCGTCTTCGAGCTTGTCGAACTCGACCGCGTAAAGGATTGGCGCGAAGGTTTCTTCGCGCGATATCGGCAGCGGTTGCGCGCTGGCGATCAAGGTCGGTTCGACGTAGTGGCCACCCAGGTCGACGCGCTTGCCGCCACACAGCACGCGGCCACCTTGTTCGACTGCGGTCGCGATGGCGCGCTCGTACGCGACGACCGCGGCATCATCGATGAGCGGGCCCATCAGGGTGCCGTCGGCGAGCGGGTCGCCGATGCGGATCGAGCGGTAGGCTTTCGTGAGCTGTTCGAACAGGCGCGGCGCGATCGCGCGCTGCACGAACAGTCGGCGCGTCGAGGTGCAGCGCTGGCCCGCGGTGCCGGCTGCACCGAAGGCGATGGCGCGCACCGCGAGCTCGAGGCGAGCGTCATCCATGACGATGATTGCGTTGTTGCCGCCGAGCTCCAGCAGTGTGCGGCCGAGCCGGCGCGCGACCACTTGAGCCACCTCGCGTCCAGCGCGCACCGAGCCGGTGAACGAGACCAGCGGCAGGCGCGCATCCGCGGCGAGCTTTGCGCCGGCCTCGGCGCCGCCGTGCAGCAACTGGAACACGCCGGCGTGGCCGTGCTTCGCCATCACCGCATCGACCAGCGCATGCGTCGCTGCCGCGGTACGCGGTGCTTTCTCGGAAGGCTTCCACACCACGCTGTCGCCGCAGACTGCCGCGATCATCGCGTTCCAGGCCCACACGGCCACCGGAAAGTTGAACGCCGTGATCACGGCGATGGGGCCGAGCGGGTGCCACTGCTCGTACATGCGGTGCTGCGGGCGCTCGGAGTGCATCGACAGGCCATGAAGCTGGCGCGACAGGCCGACGGCGAAGTCGCAGATGTCGATGACTTCCTGCACCTCGCCGAGGCCTTCGGACAGGATCTTGCCGGTCTCTTGCGAGACGAGGCGGCCGAGCGCGGCTTTCTCCCGGCGGAATGCATCGCCGAGTTCGCGCACGATTTCGCCGCGGCGAGGGGCGGGGAGATCGCGCCATTTCAGGAAGGCGGAGTGGGCGGCAATTACGGTTGAGTCGTGGTCCATGCCCCTCACCCTGGCCCTCTCCCCGCTTGCGGGGAGAGGGAATGGAGATAAATCTGGGCGAGTTGCTCGAGGCCCTCGCGATCTTCGCTGTCGAAGCGACCGGGGGTTGGGCTGTCCAGGTCGAATACGCCGAGCAGTTCTTCGCCGCGCAGCAGCGGCACCACGATCTCGGAGCGTGACGCGGCGTCGCAGGCGATGTGACCCGGGAATGCGTGCACGTCGGGCACGACGACCGTCTCGCGGCGCTGGGCCGCGGTGCCGCACACGCCCTTGCCGAGCGCGATGCGCACGCAGGCGGGCTTGCCGTGGAATGGGCCGAGCACCAGTTCGCCGCCTTTCCAAAAATAGAAACCGGCCCAGTTGAGGTCGGGCAGCGAATGCGCGACGAGCGAGGCGAGGTTCGCGGCGTTGGCGATCGCGTCGCGCTCGCCGTCGAGCAGCGCGCGCGCCTGCAGTGCGAGTGCGGCGTACAACTCGCGCTTGCCAGCAGCGGCCGGGGCTTTCAACTCGAACGTCATGCGCGATTCCCGTTGGTGGCTAGCGCGTGAAGGCCTTCAAGCACGAGGTTCGGGCGCAGCAGCCAGCCCCTCGACAGGTGCGGGTGCAGCGTCGCGGCGTCCCCGCCGGTGAGGATTTTTGGGCCCAGGAACTCGCGCGAGGCATGTTCGATGAGCCCGACGCACGCGTGCAGCGCGCCCTGCAGCACGCAGGCGTCGGTGTCGGTGCCGAGCCCGCGGCCGAAGGCGCCCGGCGCGGGCCGCATCTCGAAGCGCGTCGAAGCCTTGACCGCGGACCACGCGGTGAAGAGCCCCGGCGCGATCAGGCCGCCGGCGTGGCGCCCGCCCTCGCGCACTTCGTCGTAGGTCAGCGCGGTGCCGGCGTTGACGACGCAAAAGGGTTTCTCCAGCTCGATCCACAGCGCCGCCATCGACAGCCAGCGATCGACGCCAAGCCGCTCGGGTTGGGCGTAAGCGGGGCGCAGGCCGCGCCACTCGCGCCGGGGCCGCGCGAACTGCGCGCGCAAGCCGCATTGCGCGTCGATCGCGTCGGCGAGCGGGCCGTCGTGCGCGGCGCCGGTGACGTTCGCGATCCAGGCCTGCTCGCATACCGGCAGCTCGAGGGATTCCAGCGCCGCGCCGGGCTGGCCCTCGTGCTCGACCGCCTGCAGCGCACGCAGCGTGCCGTTCTCCGCGACGGTCCATTTCAAGCGGCTGTTGCCCACGTCGATCAGCAAGATCATTGTGGGAGCGGCCCTGGCCGCGACCGTAGCGCCACCTCGCCAGACAACACCCGCCGCCGCTCGCCGCCGGCGTCGACCAGCAGCGCGCCCGCTTCGTCGACGCCGCGCGCGATGCCGCTGGCCTCGCCCTCGGGCAACAGCACCGTCACCGGACGGCCGCGCATCAGGTCCAGCGCGCGGAACTCCGGCTCGAACGGCGTGAAGCCGTCAAGCGCGTAGCGCCCGAGCATCGCGAGCCACTCGTCGAGGATGCGCGCGGCGAGCATGTTGCGCGAAACCGCCTTGCCCAGCGCTTCGTGCAAGGAGGTCCAAGGCTGCGTGATCTCGGCGCTCGTCGCCGTGCGCATTGCAACGTTGAGCCCGAGGCCGATTACGACGCGGCACGAGCCGCCGGTTTCGCCGCGCTGCTCGATCAAAATGCCGCCGAGCTTGGCATCGCCGTGCCACAAATCGTTCGGCCACTTCAACTTCAGCGCGGGCAACTCGAGCGACGCCAGCGCCCGCGCGGTGGCCACACCGACGGCCAGCGGCAGCGCGGTCAGCGCCGCGGGCCACTGCGCAAAGGTCCACGCCAGCGAGACGTACAGGTTGGCACCGAACGGTGAGTGCCAGCGACGTCCGTGACGGCCACGACCGCCGGTCTGGTGCTCGGCGAGGAGCGCCTGCGGATCGTTCGCGCCGGCTGCGGCCATCAGCTGCGTATTGGTCGAGTCGGTACTCGCCAGCACGGTGAACCTCAGCTGCGCGCGCGCGTTTGCCGAAAGATGCCCGCGGATCAGGTCGGCGTCGAGCAGTTCGAGCGATTGGATAAGGCGGCTGCCACGGCCGGGTTGCGTCTCGATCGGCAGGCCCCACTCGATGAGCTTCTGCACGCGTTTCGACAGCGCGGCGCGCGTGACGCCGCCGTCGGCAGCGAGCGCCTCGCCGGAATGCCAGGCGCCGTCGGACAGCGTTCGCAGCAGCGGCAACAGCCGCTCGGGGCTCAGGGTCCGAGCCATCGGCGCAGCACCATGGCCTTCTCGAAGCGGCTTTCGTGGCCCTGCCAGAGCCTCACCAGATTCTCACGATGGGTGTAAACCATCAGCGCCGCCATCGTCGCGGTGAACAAGCCGGCGGGCGTGAACACGCCGTGCGGATCGAAGCAGGTCACGTATAGCAATGCGGTGAGCGCGGCGGTGACCGTCGACAGCCCGACATAACCGGTGAGCACCAGCACCAGCGCGAACGCGGCCATCATCCACGGCAATCCCGCGGTGAGCAGCACCGCGTAGATGCCGGCCAGCGTCGCCGCGCCCTTGCCGCCGTGGAAGCCGAACCACGCCGGGTAGACATGGCCCAGCGCCGCGGCGACGCCGCAGGCAAACGGCAGCGCGCTGGTGCCTGCTTCCATCGCGCCCGGCAGCGGCCATGTCAGCGCCGGCACCAGCGTGACCGCGAGTACGCCCTTGCCGACGTCGATCAGCAGCACCGCGAGCGCGAAGCCCTTGCCCTGCGTGCGCAGCGCGTTGGTAGCGCCGACGTTGCCGCTGCCTTGCGTGCGCAAGTCGACGCCGCCGCGCAGGCGGCCGACGATGAAGCCGCCCATGGCCGTGCCGAGCAGGTAGGCGAGGGCGATCTTGGCAAGAAGTTCGAACATTTATGCGCCGAGCCACGCCTTGCGCCTGGCCAGCGCCTCTGCACCCGGCGCGTCGGCGAGCGTCACCGTCCAGGCATCGAGCGGCAGCGGATCCGCCGTCAGCGTTGCGCGCAGCAACTCGTCGCCGCGGAAGTATTGCAACTCGCACGACTGGCCCGGCTTGAGCGCGGCGAGGCGCAGCGGCCATTGCGCGTTGCCGACGCGCAGCCCGTCGAGCGCGACCAGCACATCGCCGCCCGAGACGCCCGCGCGCTGCGCGGCGCCGCCGGCCAGCACCGACGCCACCGTCGTATCACCGCCCTTGAGCTTCAGCCCGAGCGTTGCGCCTTGCGGCTTGCCGCTGACGCGGCCGCCAGGGTCGGCGTCGCCCAACGCCGCGCGCGGACGGGCATCGATGCCGAATTCGGCGAGGAGCTCCGCCAGCGGCAGTTCTTCGGTCGAGCGGATCCAGCGGTCGAGCTCGGCGGCAAGCGGTCGCTGGGAAAGCTCGGCGGCGATGCGTTCGAGGCCGCGCTCCGGCACACCCGCGCCAGCGCGCCCGTAGCGCCGCCACAGTTCGCGCATCACCTCGTCGAGCGTGGTTCCGCCATGCCGGCGCAGGAACAAGTCGATGCACAGCGCGACCAGCGCGCCCTTCACGTAATAGCTGACCGTTGCGTTGCTGCTGTTCTCATCGGGCTGGTAGTACTTGGTCCAGGCGTCGAAGCTCGCATCGGCCAGCGATTGCACGCGCCGTCCCGGCGTGCGTGACAGCCGCGTCGCCGTCTCGGCGATGAGGTCGAGGTAAGCGCTCGCATCGATGATGCCGGCGCGCAATAGCATGAGGTCGTCGTAATAGGAGGTGACGCCCTCGTAATGCCACAGGTCGCTGGTGTAGGCCTCGGCGGCAAGGTTCGACGCCGCGAAGCGATCGGGCGTGATGCGCTTGACGTTCCACAGGTGGAAGTACTCGTGGCTGACCAGCCCCAAAAAGGCGCGGTACTCGCGAGCGAGCATGGCGACGCCCGGCCGCGGCAGGTCGTTGCGCGAGCACATCAGCGCGGTCGAGGCGCGGTGCTCGAGGCCGCCGTAACCGGACGCGACGATGCGTGTCAGGAACAGGTACCGGTCGAGCTTCGGTTCCTGGCCGAACAGCTCGCGTTGCGCATGGCAGATGCGCTGCGTGTCGTGCGCGAGCCGTTCGCGATCGAGGTCGCAGCGGCCGGCGAACACGTAGGCATGCGGGATGCCGTCGACGTTGAAGTCGACGCGGGCGTGGTCGCCAAGCTCGACCGGGTGGTCGAGCGCCTCTTCGTAGTCCTCGCAGCGATAAATGCCGAAGCCGTCGGCGTCGACCTGCTGCGGACGCATGGCGGTATACGCGCGCCAGCCGGTGACGCCGGGCCCCTCGGCGCGGCGCAGTTCCACCTCGATCGGGCCGTCACAGCCGACGGCGGCGTAGTACAGGGAACTGCCGTTGAAGAAGCCGCGGCGATTGTCGAGATAAGCCTTGCGCACCGACTCGTCGTACGCATAAACCGTGTACTCCAGCGTCAGTGCCCCCGCGCACGGCGCGCAGCGCAGCGTGTTCTTGTCCACGCGCTCGAACGCCACCGGACGGCCCGCGCTTTCCGCGCGGACCTCGATGACGTGCTTGGCGAAGTCGCGGACCAGGTAGCTGCCGCGGATCCAGGCCGGCAGGCGGAAGGCCTGGCCATCCGGATCGGGCCGCGGCACGCGCAGGGCCACGGCGAAGAGGTGCGCGGCCGGGTCGGCCGGCGTCACCGTATAGCGAATCAAGGGCGCAGAACTCCTGAAAAATCGATTATAGGTTCGTTGGCGCCTGCGGGGGGTGGCAGGTATGCTGCGCGGGGTCACGTTCCAGGGGGTTTTCAGTAATCAACGCGACGATGCCCATCGCGCCCACCGCGGGGTCCGGCCCGGCGGAGGGGGACGCGTCGTCGACGCAGACCCAAGCCGCGGCCCGGCAACCGACCGATGCGCCGCAAAAAATCGGCAAGTACGAGCTGCGCGGCGAACTCGGCCGCGGCTCGTGCGGCGTGGTCTACAAGGGCTTCGACCCATTCGTGCAGCGCGACGTCGCCATCAAGGTCGCAGAGCAGGACCCAGCGAAGTTCAAGGACACCTCGCTTGCGCACGCCAGCTTCTTCGTCGAGGCGCGTGCCGCCGGCATGCTTCAGCACCCGCACATTGTCGCCACCTACGACGCCGGCGCAGAAGGCTCGCTGAACTACATCGTCATGGAGTACATCGACGGCGATACGCTGCTGCCGCTATGCCGCAAGAAGGGCCCGCGCGCACCGGTCGAGCAGGTCATCGACATTGCCTTCAAGTGCGCCAAGGCACTCGACTTCGCGCACAGCAAGGGCGTCCTGCACAAGGACATCAAGCCCGCCAACATCATGCTGACCAAGGAAGGCGTGCCCAAGATCATGGATTTCTCGATCGCCGAGATCTCCGCGGCGCCGAGCGTGCTGAGCGGCGTGGTCGGTTCGCCGATGTACATGGCACCGGAGCAGGTGCGCGCCGGGCAGCTCGGCCCGCAAACCGACCTCTACGCGCTGGGCGCAGTGATTTTCCACCTGCTCGCCGGCGAGGCGCCGTTTTACGCGGAAGAAGTGCAGCGCCTGTTCGTGCTGATCAAGAGCCAGCCGCCGCCGCCGCTCAACGTGATGCGGCCGGAATTGCCACACCAGATTTGCGAGATCGTCGAGCGGCTGCTCAGCAAGGACCCGGCCGATCGCTACCAGAGCGGCGGCGAGCTGGCGACGGCGCTCATGCGCCTCAACGACAAGCTCAAGAACGCCGACAAGCAGATCAGCCGGCGCGAGAACCGCGACTCGCTGCGTCGCCTCAACTTCTTCAGCACCTTCGGCGACGAGGAGATCGACGAGATCATCAAGGCCGGCAGCATGATGACCTACCAGGCCGGCCAGTCGATCATCGAGGAGGACGCGCTCGAGAACGCTTTCTACCTGCTGGTGGCTGGCACCGCCGAAGTGCGCAAGAAGGGCAAGGCCTTGCACACGATGAACAAGGGCGACGCCTTTGGCGAGGTCGGCTTCCTGACGAAGGCCAAGCGCACCGCGAGCGTGATCGCGCAGTCCTCGGCGCTGGCGCTCAAGATCAACTCCTCGCTGATGGACCAGCTGTCGCAGGACTGCCAGCTGAAGTTCTACAAGGTGTTCACCGAAACGCTGATCTATCGCCTGTCGATGACCAGCGCCAAGCTGTCTGCGAAGTCCTAGGGGTTAGGGGTTAGGGGTTAGCGTGACTCGCGCCAGTTTTTGGGTGCTCGCTCTCGGCGGCTTGCTGGTGGGGGCACTCTGGTTTCTCCCGCGCTTTGTCGGCCCGCCGGTGCTGGGCCAAGCCATCCTCGCCGTCACCTTCCTTTATGGACTGCTGCTCGTGATGGCGGCCTCGCTCGGCAGCCAGCAACACGAGTTGCGCGACGCGGTGTGGTTCCTGATCCCGTTGTCGCTATGCCAGCTGCTGCCGGACGCGATGCTCGTCAGGACCTTCGGCGTGCTGAACTTTCCGGACCTCGGCGCGCCGCGGATGCAGTCGGTGCCGTGGTACATGGGTGGGCTGTGGGTGGCGCCCTTGCTGGTGGTGATCTGGCTCGCGGAACTCGCGCACGCGCGCTCGGCGATCCTTGCGATGGTCGTCGCGGCGCTGGCGTCGGTGGTGGTGTTCGGAGCGGCGGAGTATTTCGCGCCGTCGTTCAAACTGTGGACGCCGCGAAACGTGTGGACGGTGCGGGGCGTGGCACCTTACGTGCTCGTCGCCGAAACTGCGCTCGGCGTAACGGCCTGGCTCATGTTCACGCAGGTGCAGGGGCGGGCAGTGCCGGTCAAGGTGCTGGGCGCGGCGGCGGTGTCGGTGTTTTATGCCGGCGCCCTGATTGGGTCGTTGCACGCCGTGAGGTTGGTGCGCTGAGGGCACGCCCGCGGGATCATTCGATCCCCAGTTTTTTCACCTTGTATCGCAGCTGACGAAAGGTCATGCCAAGCAGCGCGGCCGCGCGCGTCTTGTTGCCACGCGTCTGGCCGAGCGCGTCGCGGATGGCGCGTTTTTCGACTTCCTCGACGTGCTGGTCCAGCGGCGTGCCGCCGGCCGCCGCAGCTTGTGCAGGAGCCGCTCCGGATGCGGCCACCGCGGCGTCGGGCGGTCGGCGCAGCTGCAGCTCCGCGGCCGTGATGATGCGGCCGTCGCTCAGCGTGATCGCGCGCTCCAGCACGTTCTCGAGTTCGCGCACGTTGCCGGGGAAGTCGTACGCAGACAGGCGCTCGAGCGCGGCATCCTCGAGCTCGGGCGCGTGCTCCAGGTTGTTCTCGCGCGCCAGCCTCGCGAGGATGCTGGCGGCGAGCCGCGCGATGTCCCCGCGGCGCTCACGCAGCGGCGGCACGCGCACCTCGATGACGTTGAGCCGGTAGAACAGGTCCTGGCGGAACGTGCCGGCGGTGGCGAGCGCGCCAAGGTCCTTGTGCGTGGCGCTGATGATTCGTACGTTGACCGGCACCTCCTTCTCGGCGCCGACCGCCCGCACTGCGCGCTCCTGCACCGCGCGGAGCAACTTGACCTGCATGTGCAGCGGCAGGTCGGCGACCTCGTCGAGGAACAGCGTGCCGCCCTCGGCGGCCTGGAACAGGCCGGCCTTGTCGCGTGCCGCACCGGTGAAGCTGCCCTTGAGGTGCCCGAAGAACTCGCTCTCCATCAGCTCGTTCGGGATCGCGCCGCAGTTGACCGGCACGAACGGGCCGGCCGCGCGCGGGCCGCGCGAGTGGATCAGCCGCGCGACCAGTTCCTTGCCGCTGCCGGACTCGCCTGCGATGTGGACCGGCGCCTGCGAGCGCGCGAGCCGCTCGATCAGCTCGCGCAGCGCCACGATCGACGGGGCGGCGCCCAGCAGCGGGCCCTCGTCATCGGCCGAAACCGGCGGCGCCTTGATTCGCAGCGCAGTGTCGACCAGCTTGCGCAGCATCTGCAGGTCGATCGGCTTGGACACGAAATCGAACGCGCCGGCCTTCAGGCTCTCGACCGCGGCCTGCGCGTTGCCGTACGCGGTGAGCACCGCAACCGGCAGCTGCGGGTGGTTCTGCTGGATGTGCTGCACCAGCCCGATGCCGTTGCCGTCGGGCAGGCGCATGTCGGTGATGCACAGGTCGAAGCGCTGTTGTGCCATCAGCGCACGCGCCTCCGCGAGGTTTGCGGCCGCGGCGCTCTTGAGTCCCATGCGCGACAGGGTGATCTCCACCAGCTCGCGCAAGTCGGCTTCGTCGTCGACGATCAGGACGCTGGGAACGGCGTTCATGCGGAAACTTCCGGGGCGGCTTCGGCGAAGGCGAGGCGAAAGCAGGCGCCCTCGGCGGTGCTGCGGTAGGTGAGGCGACAGTGATTGTATTCACACAGCTCGCGCGCGAGGTACAGCCCCAGCCCGGTGCCGCCGTGCGCAGTCGAGAAAAATGGCTCGAACACGCGCTCGCGCAAGTCGGGCGGAATGCCCGGGCCGTTGTCACGAATCTCGAGCCACGGCGCGCCGCCCTCGCCCCGAGCCGGGCCGGTGGCGACCTCGACCTCCACGCGTCGACCGTCGCCGCCGCCGTGGATGAAGCTGTTGTCCCACAGGTTGAACAGCACCTGCTGGAGGTGCAGCGGGTCGAAGCGCAGCGTCGTGTGCACGCCCACGCGGTCGCGGCGGATGGTGCGTGGCGCGCGCACGTGCGCCTCGCTGTATTGCGCGACCGCTTGCTCGAGCCACGGCTTGAGCCGGATCGGCGCAAGGGCCGGCGCGTCGCGGCGCGACAGCGCGAGCACATCCTTGACGATCTTGTCGATGCGCTCGGCATGGCGCCGGATCATCGAGAGCAGCTTCTGGTTCTCGGTCGACAAGCCGTTGGACTCGGACATCAGCTGACCGGCGTGGCTGATCGCGGTCAGCGGGTTGCGGATCTCGTGCGCGATACCCGCCGACAGCCGGCCCAGCGCAGCGAGGTTCATCTGCAGCGCCTGGTCACGCAGCGTGCGCGCGTTGTCCAGCAGGATCAGCACGGGCACGCCGTCGCCCCAGCCGAGCCGCGAGAAGCGCGGAATCACCTCGTCGCCAGCGGGGCGCGGCGCCAATGGCTGCTGGGCGTCGCGACCCTCGCGCCAGGCCTCGAGGGCCTGCGCCAGAGCCGGCGCGCGCTCGGCCAGCGCGTCGCCGGCGCGACCTTCGAGCATCGCCGCGGCGGCGGCATTGAGCAGGCGGATGCGGCCGCCGGGCTCGACGACCGCAACACCGGGCTGCATGTGCTCGATGACGCTCTCGTTGAGCCGCGCGAGCGACACGAGGTCGCTGCCGACCTGGGCCGCAAGGGCCTCACTCTTGCGCGCGCGCATCGCCACGGCGTTTGCCGCGACCGTCGTTGCGAAGAACATGAGGCCGAGGATGCCGGTCTGCGCGATCGGCCCGGTGTCGAAGTCCGGCCACAGGCGGTACGTTTCCTCGGCAAACATCAGCAGCGTTGCGCCCGCAGCCTGCACCAGCGCCATGCGCGGCGAGATCACCATGCTGCAGCCCACCGCGCTGGTGATGACCAGCATGCCGATGCCGCTCGGCACACCGCCGCAGGCGTAGGCCAGCGCGGTGATCGCGGCGGTGTCGACGAAGAACTGGCCGTGGGCCTGCCAGGCCAGCGGCGGGCGGCGGTAGACGATGCCCAGCATGAGCAGCAGCGCGAGCACCGCGTGCACGACGCAGGCCGAATAGAACAGCCCCGGATGAAATGGCGCGAACATGAACGCCGTGTAACCGGTCTCGAACAGCACCAGCTGCAACGTCACCAGCAGCAGCCGGTAAAACGACAGGGCGCGCAGGATGCGCCAGTCTTCGGGAGTCGGGTGCGCGGAGGCGTCCGAGACGGGGCCGATCATCTTCCGGTGCGACAGCGCGGGCACTGGCCGCTCGAGTCGAGTTCGGCCGCCGGCACGTGCGTGCCGCAGCCGGCGCAGCGCGCCATCGGCTGGAACGGCGTCGGCGGCGGGGCGGCGGGTGGCGCCAACGCCTTGCGCACGACGCGCCACACCAGGACGGCGAGCGCCACGAGCAGGATCAGCTGGAGCAAGCGGCCCATGACGCCATCGTAGGGCATTCGCGCGCTCGTTTTGCGCCCCCCGGCCCGGTTAAGCGACAATCCCGCCCCTCACCGCGCCGGATAACCAGAATGAACCTGCACGAATACCAAGGCAAAGAAATCTTCGCGCGGTACGGCATTCCGGTCCCCGAAGGAATCCTCGCCAAGAGTCCCGAGGCCGCGCGGGCCGCGGCCAAGACGCTCGGCGGCCGCGTCGTCGTCAAGGCACAAATCCACGCCGGCGGTCGTGGCAAGGTCGGCGGCGTCAAGCTGGTCAACGACGCGGACGCTGCGGAAGAAGCCGCCAAGAAGATGCTCGGCACGCGGCTCATCACCAAGCAGAACGCACCGGATGGCCAGCCGGTGAACTCGGTGTGGGTCGAGAAGCCGTCGAACATCGAGCGCGAGCTTTATGTGTCGGGCCTGGTCGACCGCAGCCGGGAACGCTTCGTGTTCATGGCGAGCGCCGCCGGCGGCATGGACATCGAGGAGGTCGCGGCCCATACCCCCGAGAAGATCAAGCACATCACGATTCATCCGGCTGCGGGCCTGCAGCCTTACCAGGCCCGCCAGCTGGGTTTCTTCATGGGCCTCAAGAAGGAGCAGGTCGACCAGTTCTCCAGGATCCTGTTCGGCCTGTACCGCATCGTCACCGACCTCGACGTGGCCCTGATCGAGATCAACCCGCTGATCGTGACGAAGGAAGGCAACGTGTTCTGCCTCGACGCGAAGATCAACTTCGATGAGAACGCACTGTTCCGCCAGCGTGGCGTCGCCGAGCTGCGCGACCCGCTGCAGGAGGACGAGCGCGAGCGCAAAGCCAAGGAGCACGACCTGAACTACGTCACCCTCGACGGCGACATCGGCTGCATGGTCAACGGCGCCGGCCTCGCGATGGCGACGATGGACATCGTGAAATTGCACGGCGGTCGCCCGGCCAATTTCCTCGATGTCGGCGGTGGTGCCACCAAGGAGCGCGTGACCGAGGCTTTCAAGCTCATCACCTCGAGCAAGGACGTCAAGGCGATCCTCGTCAACATCTTCGGCGGCATCGTGCGCTGCGACCTGATCGCGGAGGGCATCATCGCGGCGGTCAAGGAAGTCGGCCTGAAGATCCCGGTGATCGCGCGACTGCAGGGCACCAACATGGAACAGGGCCGCGACCTCCTCAAGAACAGCGGCCTCAAGACGATTCCGGCAGCGGACCTGACTGAAGCGGCCAAGGCCGTCGTCGCCGCGGCGAAGGGAGGCTGATCCGTGAGCATCCTGATCGACAAGAACACGCGGGTCATCTGCCAGGGCTTCACCGGCAAGCAGGGCACTTTCCACTCCGAGCAGTCGATTGCGTACGGCACGCGCATGGTCGGTGGGGTCACCCCGGGTCGCGGCGGCGCGAAGCACCTGAGCCTGCCCGTCTTCGATACCTGCCACGACGCGGTGCGCGAGACCGGCGCGGACGCGAGCATGATCTACGTGCCGGCGCCTTATGCAGCCGACGCGATCCTCGAGGCGGCCGACGCCGGGATCAAGATCATCGTCTGCATCACCGAAGGCATCCCGGTGATGGACATGGTCAAGGTCAAGGCGGCGCTGAAGGACTACCCCAACTCGCTGCTGATCGGCCCGAACTGCCCGGGTACCATCACCCCGGGCGAGTGCAAGATCGGGATCATGCCGGGCCACATCCACAAGCCCGGCCGCATCGGCATCGTCAGCCGCTCGGGCACGCTGACCTACGAAGCGGTCCACCAGACCACGCAGGCCGGCCTCGGCCAGAGCACGTGCGTCGGCATCGGCGGGGATCCCGTGCACGGCATGGGCTTCATCGACGTGATCTCGCGTTTCGAGAAGGATCCGCAGACCGAAGGCATCATCATGGTCGGCGAGATCGGCGGGTCCAAGGAAGAAGACGCCGCGGCTTACATCAAGGCCAGCGTGAAGAAGCCGGTGGTCGCGTACATCGCTGGCGTCACCGCGCCGCCGGGCAAGCGCATGGGGCACGCCGGCGCCGTCATCAGCGGCGGCAAGGGCACCGCGCAGGACAAGTTCGCGGCGCTGGAAGCTGCGGGCGTGCGCACGGTGAACTCACCGGCGGACCTGGGCGCGGCGATCAAGGCCGCGCTGAAATAGAGGCCATGACCCTTCGCATCGCCGCCGCCCAGCTCAACTTCTGGGTGGGCGACGTCGAGGGCAACGCGGCCAGGATCATCACGGCCGCCAACGACGCGCGCGACCGCCTGCGCGCCGACATCGTCGTGTTCCCGGAGTTGTCATTGCTCGGGTATCCGCCCGACGACCTGCTGCAGCGCTCCGGCCTGCCGGCCGTGGTTGCCGCGGCGCTGCAGAAAATCGGCCGCGAAGTCCTGGGCATCCACGTCATCGTCGGCCATCCCGAGTACGCCGATGAGGGCATCTACAACGCTGCCACCGTGTTCCGCGACCGCCGCGCCGTGGCGCACTACCGCAAGCAGTTGCTGCCCAATTACGGCGTGTTCGATGAAAAGCGCTACTTCCTGCCGGGCAAGAGTCCGTGCGTATTCGAGATCAACCGGGTGCCGGTGGGCGTGTGCATCTGCGAGGACGTCTGGGGCCCGAACCCGGCCGCGCAGTCGCGCCGCGCCGGCGCCGAGCTGCTGATCAACATCAACGCCTCGCCGTACACGATCGACAAGGCGTTGGAGCGCAGCGAAGTGCTGTGCGCGCGCGCCGCCGAGACCGGCATTCCGATCCTGTACGTGAACCTGGTTGGCGGGCAGGATGACCTGCTGTTCGATGGCGACTCGATCGGCATCAACGGCGACGGCACCATCGGCTTCCGCGCGCCCCAGTTCGAGGAAAACCTGTACCTGGTCGAATACGACCTCGACCAGTTGCGTGGCGAGGTGCGGCCTGACGAATCCGAGGATGCCATCGTCTATCGCGGCTTGACGCAATCGATCCGCGACTACGTCAACCGCAACGGCTTCAAGGGCGCGCTCATCGGCATGTCCGGCGGCGTCGACTCGGCACTGGTCGCGGCGTTGGCCAGCGACGCGCTCGGTTCCGAGCGCGTGTGGGGCGTAGCCATGCCGTCGCGTTATACGGCCGACATGTCCAATGAGGATGCGTACGACGAGGCGCAACGCCTCGGCCTGCGCTTCGACACGATCGCGATCGAGCCGATGTTCAGGAGCTTCGTCGATTCGCTGGCGCCACTGTTCAAGGGCAAGGCACCGGACATCACCGAGGAAAACCTGCAGGCGCGCTGCCGCGGTGTGCTGCTGATGTCGCTGTCGAACAAGCATGGCTACATCGTGCTGACCACCGGCAACAAGAGCGAAATGGCGGTGGGTTACGCGACCTTGTACGGCGACATGGCTGGCGGCTTTGCGCCCATCAAGGACGTTTACAAGACGCTGGTCTACCGGCTGGCGCGGTGGCGCAACGGCCTGGGCGCCGCGCCGCCGTCGATGGCCGAGAGCGGCCTCAACTGGTCGCGGCGCAACCTGGCGCCGATCCCTGAGCGCGTACTGACGCGCGCGCCGTCAGCCGAATTGCGCCCGGACCAGACCGACCAGGACTCGCTGCCGCCGTATGACGTGCTCGACGCCATCCTGCGCGCCTACGTCGAAGAGCAGCGCTCGATTTCGGAAATCGTCGCGTCGGGCTACGCCGAGGACACGGTACGGCGCGTCGCCTCGCTGGTGCGCAAGGCCGAATACAAGAGGCGCCAGGCGCCGCCGGGGCCAAAGATCACCGAGCGCGCCTTCGGCCGCGACCGGCGTTACCCGATCACCGCGGTTTACGGCGACGTCTGAGCGCTGCTCGCCTTCTTTTTCTTGGTCGTCGTCTTGGGCGGTGTAACGGGCTGCGGCGTCACCGTCGGATGGTCCTCCTGCACCGGCTGGGGCTCGACCGCGCCGGTCGGCGCCACCGGTATCGGCGCTGCGGCCGGCATCGGCGGGGCCGGCACATCCTTCAACTCGCTGGGTTTCGGCGCTTGGTCGCCCAGCGCCGCGACGTTGATTTCGCGCACGCGGCGCACATCGTCGGCCTGGCCCGCCAAACCGACCTCGCGATACGAAGACTCCAGCAGCTTCAAGGTCTCGCCGGTAGCGGGCGCGCCCGGGTACTCGGCGAGGATGCGCTCGGCGCGCTTGGCGGCCGCCACGTGCGCGCCGCGGCGTACGTAGTACTTGACCACCGACAGTTCGTGGTCGGCGATCTTGTTGCGCAAATGAACCATCCGCAGGCGTGCATCGGCCGTGTAGCGGCTGTTCGGGTACTTCTGCGCCAGCAGGGCGAAGTCATCGAACGCGCGGCGCGCGAAACCCACATCCTGGCGCGACGGATCGAACAGCCAGTCGAGCACTGACTCGCCGCGCTGGAAATTGACCAGCCCGCGCAGGTAATAGACGTAGTCCACCGCCGCGTGGCGCGGATGCTCCTTGAGGAAGCGATCGGCACTGCCCAGCGCGCCTTCGGGATCGAACGCGCGGTACTTGGCGTAGATGCTCTCCAGTTGCGCCTGCGTGGCGTAGTCGGTGAACGGGAAGCGCAGCAGGATCTGGCCGTAGCGCTGTAACGCGCCCTGGTAGTCGGCGGTGTCGAGGGAGCGGCGCGCGAGTCGATACAATCCGTCGGCTTCGAGCCGCAGCTCGCGCTCGCTGCGCCCGCCCTTGAAAGGATTGATTGTCGGGGCGGCGTTCGGATCGCTGGCGCAGCCGGCGACGATGAGTACGAGCGCTGCGGCCAGTGCCGCGCGGAGGAAACGGTGGTTCATGGGTCGTCGTGAGAGCAGGAGCGCCCGAGGGCGCGATCGGGCCGGCGGGAAGCGGGCCGAAATTATAGAGGAATACGCGCTCGAGGCCGCGAGCGTGCCCCCAGAGCTCGCGGGACTGCGGCTCGACGCCGGCGCCGCCAAGCTGTTCGACCGGCACTCGCGCTCGCAATTGCAGCGCTGGATCGCCGAAGGCCACGTGCGCGTCAACAGCCGCGTCACGCAACAAGCCCGCGCGACGCTGCGAGCTGGCGACGAGCTGCGCCTGCGAGTCCCGGCGCCCGCGCCGACCACCGTGACGGCCCAGCAGCTAAAGCTCGACGTGGTCCACGAGGACGATGCCGTCGTCGTGCTCGACAAGCCCGCCGGGCTCACCGTGCATCCCGGCGCCGGCCGTCCGGACGGAACCTTGCAGAACGCACTGCTGCATCGCTGGCCGCAGACCCGCACGCTGCCGCGCAGCGGCATTGTTCATCGGCTCGACAAGGACACCTCCGGGCTGCTGGTGGTGGCGCTGACCGAGCGCGCGCATGCGAAGCTCACCGAGCACATGGCCGAGCGCCGCATCCGTCGCGAATACGACGCCGTGGTGATCGGGGTGCTGCCGTCCGGTGGCACGGTGCGCGCCAACATGGCGCGCCATCCGCGCGACCGCGTGAAGATGGCGGTGGTACCCAACGGCCGGCCGGCCGTCACGCATTACCGGGTGCTCGAGCGCTTCGCCCAGCACACGCACCTGCGCGTAAAGCTGGAGACCGGGCGCACCCACCAGATCCGCGTGCACCTGAGCCATATCCGCCACCCGGTGGTCGGCGATCCGATCTACGGTGGCCGCGTGGTGCGCGGCGCCGGCCTGCCCGAAGAACTGCGCCGGCTGCTGGCGATTTTTCCCCGCCAGGCACTGCACGCGCGGGAGCTGGGGTTCGAGCATCCGGTGACGGGCGCCCACCTGTCGTTCGTGCGCGAGCCGCCGGCGGACCTCGCGGAGCTGATCGCGACCTTGCGCCGGCTCGCGCGGCCGTGACCGGGCTGCTCATTCCTGACTGGCCCGCGCCCG
>DATLBT010000049.1:0-7374 GCA_035526825.1 Verrucomicrobiia bacterium
GCGGGCCGGGTCGAAGTAGTCCAGCGCCTTGGTCATCAGCAGGTAGGTGTTGGCGTCGAAGCGCTCGACGAACGACTGGCCCTGGTAGCGCAGGTAGCTCTCGACCTCGAACTCGACGTCGTAGTTGAAGCTCATCGCGCCGGACTTCAGGTCGTGGCCGAATTTCTCGCGCATCGCCGCATCGGAAAGATAGGTGATGTGGCCGAGCATGCGCGCGAGCTTGAGCCCGCGCGACGGCACGACGCCGTGCTCGTAGAAGTGGCCGCCGTGGAACTCGGGGTCAGTGAGGATCGCCTGGCGCGCGATCTCGTTGAAGGCGATGTTCTGCGCGGAGAGCCTGGGCGCCGCCGCGATCACCACCGCGTGGCGGATGCGCTGGGGGAAGTCGATGGCCCACTGCATGACCTGGAAGCCGCCGAGGCTGCCGCCGATCACCGCGGCCCACTGCGCGATGCCGAGCGTATCGGCGAGCAGCGCCTGCGAGCGTACCCAGTCGCGCACCGTGACGATCGGAAAGTCGGGTCCCCACGGCTTGCGGGTCTCGGGATTTAACGTGTTCGGGCCGGTCGAGCCCTTGCAGCCACCGAGGTTGTTCAGCGCAACAACGAAGAAGCGGTTCGTGTCGATCGGCTTGCCCGGGCCGATGCTGGTGTCCCACCAGCCCGGCTTGCGGTCGGCGCCGGCGTGGTAACCGGCCGCGTGGTGGTCGCCCGACAGCGCATGACACACGAGGATCGCGTTGCTGCGCGCGGCATTGAGCGTGCCGTAGGTTTCGACCATCAACTCGTGCGCCGGCAGCGTGCGGCCGCAGTCGAGCTCGAGCGGGCGGTCGATCGCGACCTTGCGCGGGGTGACCAGGCCGACGGAGTCGGCGGGGAAGGCTTCTTCCGCGGCGGCCACTAGCGGAAGATGCTGGGGAGCGGCACCAGCAGGTTGGCGAACTGCAGCACCACGATCAATACCAGCGGCGACAGGTCGAGTCCGGACATCGGCGGGATCACGCGCCGCACCGGCCGCAGCAGCGGCTCGTTCATGCTCCACAAGATGCTGCCGGCCGGATTGCTGACGCCCGGGCCGACCCAGGACAGGATCGCCTGCACGAACAGCGCGAAGGTGAACAGGTTCAGCGCCAGCACGACGATCTTCAGGGCCGCGTACCACAGCGAGCCGGCCACCGAGACGCCATAACCGAGGATCGCAGCCACCGCGTGGATGTAGACGATCGCGATCACGGTCAGCAGCGCGAGCGCGGCGCTGTCCCACTGCCGGAACTTGGGCAGGATCTTCTGCAGCGGCCGCACGATCGGCTGCGTCAGTTGCCAGATCAGTTGCGAGATGGGGTTGTAGAAGTCCGCGCGCACGACCTGCAGCAGCACGCGCATCATGATGATCCACATGTAGACGTCGAACAGCGTGCCGACGAGGTAGAAAAAAGCGTTGTTGGCGTTGGCCATGGGCCTAGTGTCGAGTGTCGGATGTCGAGGGTTGGGTGCCGAGCTGGCGCGAGCGCTCGGCTGCGGCCTTGAGCGCGGCGGCGAACAGCTGGCGCACGCCGTGGGATTCGAGGTGGGCGATCGCGGCCTCGGTCGTGCCGCCCTTCGATGTCACGTTGGCGCGCAACTGCGCGACGTCGACGTTGCCATCGGCCATGCGTCCGGCGCCGACCAGCGTGCGCTCGGCCAGCAGTTTGGCGACGGACGCATCGAGCCCGAGCGCAACGCCGGCGTCGCGCAGCGCCTCCGTGAGCAGGAAGTAATAGGCCGGGCCCGAGCCGGACACCGCAGTGATCGCATCGAGCAGGCTTTCGTCGGCGACCCAGCAGGTATGGCCGACGGCGCCGAGGATGCGCTCGGCGAGCTGGCGCGATGCTTCCGGCGTGCCGGCTGGTGCATGCAGGCCGGTGACGCCGCAGCGCAGTAGCGCGGGCGTGTTGGGCATGGAGCGGATGATCGGTGCGTCCGGCCCGAGCCATGCGCGCAGCGTGTCGACGCGGATGCCGGCGGCGATCGACACCACCGTCGTCGAGGCGGTCGGCGCGAGGCCGGCCAGAGCCTCGAGCATGACCTGGGGCTTGACGGCGAGCACCAGCGCGTCGCAACCGTCGGCGACCTCGCGCGCGCTTGCGCGCACCTCGATGCCGTGCGAGCCGCGCAGCGCCGTGGCGCGAGTGGCATCGGGCTCGGCCACGCGCAGGCGCGCGGCCGGGTGACCGGCGGCGAGCAGGCCGCCGATCAGGCTGCCAGCCATCTGGCCGCCGCCGACGAACGCAATCAGTTCCGCAGCCATCGAAGTCCGCGCCGCCAAAGGGAAAATTACGAGGGCGCCTATAATAATGGAACCGTGAAGACTCCACCCCGCCGCGGCAGGCCCGCGCAAGGCTTGCTCGCGCGCTATCGCGCGCGCATCGAGGCGGCTGCCGTATACGACGTGGCATCGGTGACGCCGCTCGAGCACGCGCCGAAGCTGTCGGCGCGACTCGGCCAGCGCGTTTTGCTCAAGCGCGAAGACTTGCAGCCGGTGCGCTCGTTCAAGCTGCGCGGCGCGTATAACCGCATGGCACAGCTCAGCGAATCCGAGCGGCGCGCCGGCGTGATCACGGCCTCGGCCGGCAACCACGCGCAGGGCGTGGCGCTGGCCGCGCAGCGCCTCGGCCTCTCCGCAACCATCGTCATGCCCGGGACGACGCCGACCATCAAGGTCGACGCGGTGCGCGCGCTCGGCGGCAAGGTCGTGCTGCACGGCGACACCTACGACGAATCGGCGGCGCATGCCAGGGCGCAGTCCCGCGCGCGTGACATGACGCTGGTCCACCCCTACGACGATCCCGACGTGATCGCGGGACAGGGTACGGTCGGCCGCGAGTTGCTCGAGCAGGCGCGCGACGGTCTCGACGCGGTGTTCATCCCGGTGGGCGGCGGCGGCTTGCTCGCGGGTATGGCCGCGTACCTCAAGGCCGTGAAGCCCTCGGTGCGCATTGTCGGTGTCGAGCCCGATGACGCCGCCTGCATGACCGCGGCGCTGAAGGCCAGGCGCCGCGTGAAGCTGCCGAGCGTCGGCCTGTTCGCCGATGGTGTCGCCGTGCGCCAGGCCGGCGCCGAGCCGTTCCGCATCGCGCGCGCGTGCGTCGACGAAATGGTCACGGTGTCGGTCGACGAGATCTGCGCCGCGGTGCGCGACGTGTTCAACGAGAACCGCTCGCTGCCCGAGCCGGCCGGTGCGCTGGCGGTGGCCGGCATGAAGCGGTGGTTGCAGCGTCCGCGCGCGGCGGGGCAGTCGCTCGCCGCGATCATCTCGGGCGCCAACGTCAACTTCGACCGGCTGCGCCACATCGCCGAGCGCGCCGAACTCGGCGATGCGCACGAAACCCTGCTGGCCGTGACGATTCCCGAGAAACCGGGCAGCTTCAAACGCTTCCTCGGCGCCCTCGGCCGTCGCGCGGTCACGGAATTCAACTATCGCTATTCCTCGGCCCGCGAGGCGCACATCTTCGTGGGCCTGAAGCTCGGCGACGATGGCGCGCACGAGCGCCCTGCGGTCATCAAGCGCCTGCGCGGGCAGGGCTACGCGGTCGTCGACATGAGCGGCAACGAGATGGCCAAGGTCCACGTGCGCTACATGGTCGGCGGCCGCGCCGCCGGACTGCCGGACGAGCAGCTGTTCCGCTTCGAGTTCCCGGAGCGCCCGGGCGCCTGCCTCGATTTCCTCAATGCGATCCACGGTCGCTGGAACATTTCGCTATTCCACTACCGCAACCATGGTGCCGCGTACGGCCGCGTGTTATGCGGCCTGCAGGTGCCGCGCGCCGAGCGCCGCGAATGCCGGCGCGCGCTCGATGCGCTGGGGTATGCGTACGTGCCGGAGACGGCGAATCCGGCATACGAGCTTTTCCTCGGCACGGACTGATGTCCCGGCCAGGGGCCGCTCCTACAGCAGCGCGAACCGATACCGCAGCTTCACCAGGAACTGGCTTGCCGTCTCCTCGGCCAGGCCACGGCGGAACGATGAGCCCAGGCTGCGCTCACGGTCGAGGTCGAAATCGTCGCCACCGTGGCTGTACACCACGAACAGCTCCGACAACGGTGCGAGCTCGTAGCGGTAGCGCACCTGGAATGCGGTCGTCGTGAAGGAAAAGTCGTCGATCGGGTCCGCGGTCCGGCCAAGCGTGCCGGACGCATCGGGACGATACGCGGCGACGGCGTCGCCGGACCCGGCAACCCACTGGAATTTCAGCCGCAGCTCGTGGCGCGCGACCGGGAACCAGTTCACATCGACGGACGCCTCCTCCTGCTCGTATTCGAATGCACCGAGCAGGTTGCCGACGCCTTGCCAGATCAGCTCGTCGGCGAACCACGAGTGCCTGAAGCTGCCGGTCAGCGACAAACCTTCCATCAGGTCGAGCGTCGGTTCCCACTTGAGGTGCCAGTAGCCGGCGTCGTCGAAATAGCCTTCGCCGAAGCCCGCCACCAGCACGTGCCGCAATGCGTCGCCCTTCGGTGTGACCCAGTACGGAAACAGCCAGTCGCGGTCTGGCAACTTGACCGGGCCGTTGCCGCGCGTGATCAGGTCGTCGATCCCGCCCATCGTGAGGTCGTCGTACTCGACGCCGAAGAGATGCTGATCGCGGCGCTGCGCTTCGATGTAGGTGACGATCGTCGCGGGCAGGCGGTCACCTTCGTCATTGGTGCGCCCCAGCACGTTCGTCCACCAGCTGACCTGCTGCAGCGCGTCGGTGGCGGCGAAGTCCCGCCAGTACACGGTCGACAGGTTCTGCAGGGCGTGCTCGCTCGGCCGCGACATGAAGCCGGCGTCGTTTATGTTGTAGAGCCGGTCCTTCAAAATCAGGTAGGTCTCGTTGTCGATGCGGCCGCCGGGCGCGTAGCGGAACACGAAGCGGCCGGACTTGCCGCTGCCGGCGGGGTCGAGGATCGTCGGCGCCGGATGCGTGACCTCGGTCAGCGTGCCCTGCGCGACCAGCGAGATGCCGGGCGCGAAGGTATAGAGCAAGTCCAGCGAGTTCACGTCGGCCTCGCGCGTCAGCGTCGGCCGCTCGACGTGCGTGCCGATCCAGCCGGCGGTCAGCGAATCCGAAAAACGGTAGCGCGCGCGGCCGACGTAGAAGTCGCGCCCTTGGGCGACGCTGCCGTCGTCCTCCCATGCGGTGATCAACCCATACGCGAGGTTGCCGCTGGCGCCGGTGTACTTCAGCGCGCCGAGAATATCGCTGGCGCCCTCGGGCCCCGCATCCGGCGCCGCGCCGATGCGACGCGTATACAGCACGATCGTCTCGGTCGAGAACAAACCGAGGTTCTCCGTGAAAAATGGCCGCTTGTCCGGAAACTGCGTCGGGATCGCACTGAAGTTGACCACCAGCTGGTCGCTCTCGACCTGGCCGAAATCGGGGTTCACCGTCGCGGTCAGCTGGTGCTGGCCGCTCGGCTTCCAGAACAGGTCGAAGCCGGCGCGGCCATCGGTTTCCTTGTCCAGGAAATCGTAGCTGCCGCCGGCATAAGGGATGAAGTCGAGCTGCGCGCGGCCGTGCGCGGCGATCTGCACCTTTTGCATGTCAGCGACGAACGTGCTGCGAGCGAACGCGTGCGGCGGAAAGCTGTAGCGCTGGCCGGTCTTCACGACCACGCGCGACAAGAACACGCCGATGGTCTGCATGCCATCGCGCGCCTGGCCTTGCGGCGCCACCGTCCACGGGATGCGGTACTCGATGAACCACTGCTGGTCCGTCTCGGACGCGGCGTAGTCCCAGTCGACATCCCAGTCGTAGTTGTATTGCGTTTGCCGGCTGATGATCGCGTCCTGCTTTTCGCCGCCCAGGTAGGCGGTGAACTCGTAGCCGGTCTGGCCGGTGCCGTCGAAGTCCAGCATCAGGTTCACTCGGTCGCCGGCGATGAACTGGTCGCGCTGCCCGCGCGTGCGGATGCGCTCGACGCCTGGCGGCTGGTCGCAGATGAAACCGAAGTACATCCCGTCGGCGTCGCTGTGCACCAGGACCGTCGTCGCGTGCGCGGGTTCGGCCAGGGTCAGCGGATCGGTGGTCTTGAAGCCAGTGAGGCGCTGCGCCTGCTGCCATTCGCTTTCATCGAGCTTGCCATCGAGCACGATGGCGGCAGGCGCGGGCGTGGCGGCCAGCACCAGCAGGGCGGCGATCCAGCGTTTCATCTGCGACTCCTTCCGGGGCAGGCTCGAGCCTGTTTCTATCGGATGCAGTATCCCTGCTTTCGGTTTGAATCGGCGCCTGGAACCGATTTACTTCTCCAGGCTGAGGATCCTGTCCCAGTGTTCCGCCGACACCGGCTGCACCGAAAGGCGCACCGCGCTGAACAGCTTGAAGCCCTTCAATTTGCCTTCGTGGGCTCGCAGCGTTGACAGGAGCACCGGCCGCTTGAGGTGGCGCTGATAGCGCACGTCCACCAGGTGCCAGCGCGGCTGTTCGCGGGTCGAGGCGGCATCGTAGTACGGACTTTTCTTGTCGAACTGCGTCGGGTCGGGATACGCAGGCCCATCGATGGTCATGATCCCGTATACCCCCGGCTCCGGGCAGCTCGAGTGGTAGAGGAACGCAAGGTCTCCCGGCTTCATCTGGTCGCGCATGAAGTTGCGCGCCTGATAGTTGCGCACGCCGGTCCACGGCTCGGTGGTGCGTTTTTTCAGATCGTCGATCGAGAACGAATCCGGTTCCGACTTCATCAGCCAATGCCCGCGTGCGCCTGCCATCAGCGGAATCTCCTCAGGCCAAGTTCGGTCACGATCGCGTCGAGGCGCACGTCGTCGGCCGCGACTGGCACGCGCGCGATTTCCTGCGCGGCGAAGGCTAAGCCCACCCGCAGCGGGCGACGGAACGCGCGCGGTCGCGCCAGCAGCCGATCGTAATATCCGCCGCCCATGCCGAGCCGCGCCCCGCTGCTGTCGAAACCCACCAGCGGCAGCACGATGAGGTCGAGGCGGGCCGGTGGCCGCGACGCGAGCGGTTCGGCGATGCCGTAGCGATTGCGCCTGAGCGGCGGTGCGAGCCGCGCAAAGGCCAGGCGATTGCCGGGGCGCAGTTTCGGCGCGTAGAGGTGCAGGTGCCGTAGCGCGGCGATCAGCGGGCGCGTGTCGAGCTCAGTAGCGATACCGAGATACACCGCAACGTTGCGCGCTCCCCATCGTGTGCACGCGCGCGCAAGGTGCCGTGCGGCTTGCTGCGCCGCGCGCTTGCGCTGGTTCGGGGACAGGGCGGCGCGCACCTGGCGCAGCTCGCGGCGTAGCGCGGATTTGCGCTGCGCAAGGGAATTAGCGGTGTCTCCCACCTGTGCCGTCAACCGTCATCGACCTTGAGACAAAGTCTCAAGTGGGTGCCGCGCCAGGTTTTCGGGCTTTCCG
>DATLBT010000050.1:0-5695 GCA_035526825.1 Verrucomicrobiia bacterium
AACATCCCGGGCCGTCGCGTCGCCGCGCCGGATTACGTGGAGACGCTGTACCGCGGCAATGCGAACGTGCAGCCCGGCCAGGTCATCCATGGCTACGAGCGCTTCCAGACACTGAACTGGAACACCTCGCTGCTCGCGCTGCTCGGCGCCAGCGACAATCCGTTCGGCGCCGACCAGCTCACCGCGCTGCTCGAGCTCGGCGCGTTCCAGGTGCTCGACATGCCGCCGGTGGAGCAGCTGCAGCTCGGCACGCCGGGGGTGTTCTTCCACCGCAGCGCCGGCGTCGACGGCACCGGGTCCACCACGACCAACCCGGACCGCCTCAACCCGAGCTTCCAGACAGACGGCTACGCCACCGAGTTCGCATGGGGCTACCGCATCCTGAGCGGCCTCAACTATGAAAACGTGTTCTGGGGCGTGAAATTGCTGCCGCAGGCGACGTTCTTCCACGATGTCGACGGCCGCGCCGCGCTGCCAGCCGCTGAATTCGTCGAAGGCCGCAAGCAGGCCTCGCTGGGCCTGGGCTTCAGCTACGAGTCGAACTGGAACGGCGCCGTGCGCTACAACTGGTTCTTCGGCGGCGGCACCGCGAATGCGCTCGCCGATCGCGATTACCTGCAGTTGAACCTCAGCTACGATTTCTAGAGGGAGCGTTCCATGAATCGCATCGTCATTGCCTCCATCGTTGCGTTGCTGGCCGTGCCAGCCACGGCAAAAACCACCGCCGAAAACGCCGCGCGCCTCGGCGCAACGCTGACGCCGGTCGGCGCCGAGAAGGCCGCCAACGCGGACGGCTCGATCCCCGAGTGGACCGGCGGCATGACCCAGCTCGGGCCGATGTTCAACGGGCACAAGCCTGGCGACTACTACCCGGACCCGTTCCCTGAGGACAAGCCGCTCTACAAGGTCACCAACGCCAACTGGAAGCAGTACAAGGACAAGTTGCCGGCCGGCAGCGCGAAATTGCTGGAGAAATACGCGGACCATTCGCTGAGTGTGTATCCGACGCGCCGCACCGCGGTGTATCCGGACTCCATTTACGCGGCGACCGCGGCGAATGCGACCAGCGCGTCGCTCGTCGGCGAAGACGGGTTGAAAGACGCAAAGCTCGGCTTCCCGTTCCCGGTCCCGCAGAGCGGCGCCGAAGTCGTGTGGAACCACAAGGTTCGCTACCGCGGCGATTCGGTGATCCTCAACGGCGCGCTGTTCGTGGTCGACACCAAGGGCCGGTTCCAGCGCAACGAGTTCCTGCAGCAGGTCGAATTCAACTACGCCAACGTCAGGAAGCCGGGCTCGGTCGCCGACAACATCAACCTGAAGTTGCTGCGCAAGGAAGTCTCGCCGCCGCGGCTCGCGGGCAACATGACGCTGATCCACGAAAAGCTCGACGGCTCGCGCGATGCCTGGCAATACAACCCGGGCGCCAACCGCATCCGGCAGGCGCCCATCGTGGCGTTCGACAACCCCATCGCCGGCGCTGATGGCCTGCAGAACGTCGACCAGGCCGATATGTTCAACGGCTCGATGTCGCGCTACTCGTGGAAGCTGGTCGGCAAGAAGGAAATGATCATCGGCTACAACGCCTACCGCATGGTGCGGCCCGAGGTGAAGTACGCGGACATCATCCAGCCGCGGCACCTCAATCCAATGTACCCGCGCTACGAACTGCACCGGGTCTGGGTGGTCGAGGCAACGCTGAAGCCCGGGCAGGGCAACGTGTTCAAGAAGCGCGTGATGTACCTCGATGAGGACAGCTGGACCCTCGCGGCGGTGGATCTCTACGACACGCGCGACCAGTTGTGGCGTTACCAGGAAGGTTTCATCCTGCCGCTGGTGATCGACAAGTCGGTGGTGGCCGCGCCATCGATCACCTACGACCTGTCTTCCGGGCGATACGTGATCAACAACCTGCCGAACGAGCAGGGCTTCATCGCCAAATTCGGCGCGACGTTCCCGCAGGGATTCTTCACGCCGCAGAACCTGCAGAAACTCGGAAGGAACTGACCATGCTCGACAACCGCAACTTCTGGCTGGCCAACATGGCCGTGCTGCTCGTGATCTATGCGATCGGGCTGGCGCTCGCGCTCGAGGGCCAGTTCGGCCACGTGATGGTGCGGCTGTCGGCCATCATTTTGGCCGCGCACCTGCTCGAGATTCCGCTGGCATTCCGCCAGCTGAAGGACCGCAAGCCGAACCCGTTGAAGGCGGCGCTGCTGACCTTCGTGTTCGGGCTGGTGTGGTGGGTGCCGGCGAGGCGGGGAATCTTCACGGCGAACTGAGCTGCGTCAAGCCAGTACCACGAACCCCGCCAGGACCAGCAACGCCCCACTGAGCCGCCCGCCCTGCGCACCGTACGGCGCCAGTTTCTCTAGCAGCACGAACACCGTGATCGCGGCGATCCACAGCAGGTTCATTACGCCGCCGGCGAACAACAGCATCATCAGCGCCCAGCAGCAGCCGACGCAGTAAAGGCCGTGGTGCGCGCCGAGCCGCAGCGCGCCGCCGACGCCGGGCCGGAAATGCTGCGTGATGAACGCGGCCGGCGAGCGGCAGTTCGTGAGGCAAGCCTGTTTCAACGACGTCCACTGGTACAAACCGGCGATGATCAGCAGGCCGCCGGCGAGCAGCGGGCTCGCGCTTTCCATCATGGGTGACAGCAAGGTGGCTCGCGACAACACGTACTGCAGGAGCGTCGCCGCGATGCTGAAGCCGGTCCAGGCCAGCAGATAGCCGCCGGTGAACGCGTGGATCCGCGCGGCCGGGGCCTCGACGCCGTCGCTGTTCCGCTGCACGCGCGCGTACAGCAGGATCGCCGGCGCGGCGCTCGGCAGCATCATGCCGACCATCATCACGGCCCACATCAGGAAGATCAGGATGAAATAGCGGACGTCCCAGTCCGACTGCATCATCCATGCCGACAGGCCATCCATCGGCCCGTACATGTCGCGCGCGGCGGGGACCAGGTACAGCCAGGACAGCGCGATGGCCCCGACGAGGCCGGCAAGGACCGCCGGCCGCTCGCGGGCGAGCAGCTTCTCGAGCGTCGAACTCACCTCACGACGCCGCGCGTGCTCCAGTTCATCCGGGCGATGTGGGCGTGGGTGGCGTTGAAATCCAGCTTGATCGGCCCCTGCGACTTGCCGGTTCCGCTCAAGAACTCGGCGGCTTCGTACTCGAAGCCGGTCGCCAACGACACGCGCGCGCGATGTGTCGCGCCCGTGATCGGGTTCTTGATCGGCTGCGCCGCGGCTTCGAGGACGCCGGGAATGCTCAGGCTGGCAGTGCCGGACTTCTCGTCGATCTTGAGGTCGATTTTCTTGAACTGGGTCGGATGCGCCTTGGTCAGGGTCGTGCTGAACACCTGCGTGATCAGCGAGCCGGGCTCGGTTTCCTTGCCCATCAGCACGGCCTCGATCGCCGCGCGCTGATCGTTGTCGGCGCGCTCGTCGATGACCGGCATCGCTTCGCCGTTACCCAGGTGGATCGGGCCAGGCCAGGCGAACAGTCCGCCGAAGCGCAGGCCATCGAGCTTGGTCTTGCCGAAATGACCCTGGTCGATCTGGCCGAACATGTAGGCGCGGCAGTTGCCGTGCGAGGGCAGTGCATTGAACTGGCACGGACAGCCGACATTGCAGTTGCAGTTGGAGATCTGGATGCCCTGCCAACGCCATTCCACGTACGCCATGGATGCTCTCCTCGCGGGGGAAGGCCTGGAAGGGTGCGCCGGGGGACGCGGCGCGTCAACCCAATTCTTTCAGCGCCTGGATCATCTTCACCATCACCGCCTGCGCATCGCCGTACACCAGCGCGGTGTTGTCCTTGAAGAACAACTCGTTCTCGACGCCCGAATAGCCCTTGCCCTGGCCGCGCTTGATCACGTACGCCTGCTTGGCCTGGTCGACGTTGAGGATCGGCATGCCGAAGATCGGCGATGACTTGTTGGTGCGCGCTGCCGGATTCACGGTGTCATTGGCGCCGACGACGATGGCGACGTCGGCTTCCTTGAATTCGCCGTTGATGTCTTCCATGTCGTGGATGATGTCGTACGGCACGCCGGCTTCGGCGAGCAGCACGTTCATGTGGCCCGGCATGCGGCCCGCGACCGGGTGGATCGCGAACTTCACGTCGACACCTGCGGCCTGCAGCAACTTCACGAATTCATAGAGCTTGTGCTGCGCTTGCGCCACCGCGAGGCCGTAGCCCGGCGCGATGATGACCTTGCTGGCGTACTTCATCTGCACCGCGGCGTCGCCGGCCTCGGTCGACTTCATGGTGCCGGTGACTTCGCTCGCGCCATCGCCTGTCACGCCGAAGTTGCTGAAGATCACGTTGGAGACGCTGCGGTTCATGGCCTTGGCCATCAGCAGCGTGAGCAAGGTGCCGGCGGAGCCGACCACCATGCCGGCGATCATCAGCGCCGGGTTCTGCAGCACGTAGCCTTCGAGGCCGACCGCGAGTCCGGTGAAGGCGTTGTACAGCGAGATCACCACCGGCATGTCAGCGCCGCCGATCGGCATCGTCATGAACACGCCGAACAGCAGCGCCATTGCGAAGAACGCGACGGTCCACATCGGGTCGGCGTGGCCGTGCGCGACGAAGACGATGTAACCGCCGATCGCGAGCGTCGCCAGCATCACGCTGCCATTCACCGCCTGCAGCCCCGTGTAACGCCAGGTGCCGTTCACGCGGCCATCGAGCTTGGCCCAGGCGATGAGCGAGCCCGACAGCGACACGGCGCCGATGAGGCCGCCGAACACAGTCACGCCGTAGTGCAGCATGCCGCCCTCGTGGCTGCCGCCAGCCGGCGCCAGCAGCACCATCGCGGCGATCGCCGCGGCCGAGCCGCCGCCCATGCCGTTGTACAGCGCGACCATCTGCGGCATCGCGGTCATGGCGACGCGCTTGCCGCTCCACCAGGCCCAGCCCACGCCGATGAGCAGCGCGGCCAGCGCCAGCGTCGCGTTGGTCGTGAGGTGCGGCTTGGCCGCTTCGCTCACGCCGAAGTAATAGAGGAAGCTCGCGAGCACCGCGACGAGCATGCCCCAGCCCGCGACGACGATGCCCGAGCGCGCCGTCACCGGCGAACTCATGCGCTTCAAGCCATAGATGAACAGGAACGCGGCGGCGATGAAGCTGGCCTGGATCAGGAACTGGGCGCTCACTTGGCGGCTCCCGCTGGCTTCTTGTCGGAGGCCTTGAACATCTCGAGCATCCGCTCGGTGACGACGTAGCCGCCGGCCGCGTTGCCGGCGCCGAGCAGCACCCCGAAGAAGCCGATGGCCTGCTCGAGCGCGCTGGTTGCATTCAACGTGGCGTAAATCGCGCCGACCACCACGATGCCGTGCACGAAGTTGCTGCCTGACATGAGCGGCGTGTGCAGGATCGACGGCACGCGGCCGATGATCTCGTAGCCGGTGAAGGCCGCGAGCATGAAGATGTAGAGGGCGACGAAGCCCGTCAGTACGACTTGTGCGTCCATGGTCAGGCCCCCTCGACCGCCTTGCGGGCGGCCTCGTTCTTGATCGCGCCGCCGTGCGTGAGGCAGGTCTTGGCAACGACCTCGTCTTCCCAGTTCAAGTTGAGCTTGCCGTCCTTCACGATCAGCTCGAGGAAGTTCAGCAGGTTCTTCGAGTACAGCTCGCTGGCGTGTTCCGCGAGCAGCGACGGCACGTTGAGCGGCGCGGCGATGGTGACG
>DATLBT010000051.1:0-59400 GCA_035526825.1 Verrucomicrobiia bacterium
GATGCCTGAGATGAGCGGTTCTTCCACGTTGCTACTCCCTTCATCCAGCGTGATCAGCGTGCCCGGGCCTTCCACGAAGGTCGACAGCACGCGCAGCGGCACCTTGTACTTGCCGGCGAATTCCACCGAGCGTATCTGCAGCACCTTGCTGCCGAGCGACGCCATCTCGAGCATTTCCTCGAAGGTGACCTTGTCCAGCCGGCGCGCCCTCGGCTCCACGCGCGGGTCGGTGGTGTAGACGCCGTCGACGTCGGTGTAGATCTGGCACTCGTCGGCCTTCAGCGCAGCAGCGAGCGCCACGCCGGGGGTGTCTGAGCCGCCGCGGCCGAGCGTCGTGGTGCTGCCGGTGTCGTCGATGCCCTGGAAGCCGGCGACCACCGGCACGATGCCGGCGGCACAGTCGGCACGCAGGCGCTTGTCGTCGATGTGCTGGATGCGCGCCTTGGTGTAGGCGCCGTCGGTTTTGATCGAGACCTGCGGGCCGGTGTACGAGCGCGCCTTGACGCCGCGCTTCTCGAGCGCGAGCGCCAGCAGCCCGATGGTGACCTGCTCGCCGGTCGAGGCGATCTGGTCGTACTCGCGTGCGCTGCCGCGAGGGTTGATCGACTTGGCGAGCTTGAGCAGGCGATCGGTTTCACCCGACATCGCCGACACGACGACCACGACCTGGTGGCCGGCCGCCTGCGTCGCGGCGACCTTGGAGGCGACGTGATCGATGCGCTCGACCGAGCCCATCGAGGTGCCGCCGTACTTCTGGACGATCAGCGACATAGGGGTTAGGGATTAGGGGTTAGGGCTTAGGGAAGGGACGTTTTCACTAATCCCTAATCCCCAATCCCTAATCCCTCAAAGTTTCGCCTCCACCCATGCGTAAACGGACTGAAGGGCGGCCGCGAGATTTTCCGGTTGCGTGCCGCCCGCCTGCGCCATGTCCGGTCGGCCGCCGCCCTTGCCGCCAACCTGCTGGGCGACGAAATTCACCAGCTCACCGGCCTTCACCTTCTTGGTGAGGTCGTCGGTGACGCCCGCGAGCAGCGCGACCTTGCCGTCCGCCGGCGCGCCGACGATGACGATGGCGCTGCCGAGCTTGCCCTTGAGCTGGTCCCACAGCGTGCGCAGGCCGGTGCCGTCGAGACCATCGACCGACGTTGCCAGCAGCTTCACGCCCTTGACGTCCCTGGCCTGCGACGAGAGGTCCGCGCCGCCGCCGCCCGTTGCAAGCTTCTGCTTGATCGCGGCGAGCTCTTTCTCGAGCTGCTTGTTGCGGTCGAGCAATTGCTGGACCTTGGCCGCGAGCTCATCGGGCTGCGTCTTCAGCAGCGTCGCCGCAACGGCGAGCTTCTTTTCGGTCTCGCGCAGGTGAGCCAGCACGTTTTCGCCGGTGATGGCCTCGACGCGACGCACGCCGGCGGCGACGCCGCCCTCGCTGACGATCTTGAACAGGCCGATGTCGCCGGTGCGCGCAACGTGCGTGCCGCCACACAGCTCGGTCGAGAACTCGCCCATCTGCAGCACGCGCACGGTGTCACCGTACTTCTCGCCGAACAGCGCAATGGCGCCGGCCTTGATGGCGTCAGCGTGCTTCATCAGCGCGACGGTCGCCGGCACGTTGGTGAGGATGGCGCGGTTGACGTATTCCTCGACGCGCGCGATCTCGTCGATGCTCATCGGCTGACCGTGGGCGAAGTCGAAGCGCGTGACGCGCTCATCGACGCGCGAACCCTTCTGGGCGACGTGCGTGCCGAGCACCGCGCGCAGTGCGCTGTGCATCAGGTGCGTGGCCGAGTGGTTGCGCATGGTCGCGCGCCGCACCGAGTCGGTCACCTCGGCGCGCACCGTGTCGCCGACCCTGAGCGCACCCTCGACGAGCTTGCCGTGGTGGCCGAAAACAGCGCCGGACACCTTCTGCGTGTCCTCGACGGCGAATTTCGCGCCGCTGGCGCTCAGCACGCCGCGGTCGCCGACTTGGCCGCCGCCTTCGGCGTAGAACGGGGTGTCGGACAGCACGACGACGCCCTCGTCGCCGGCCGCAAGCGACTGCACCGCGACGCCGTCCTTGAACAGCGCCAGTACCTTCGCCTTCTCGGCGGCGAGGTGGTCGTAGCCGGTGAAGCAGGTCTCGGCGCCGTCGTACTTGAGGCCTTCGGCGGCCTTGAAGCTGCCCGCGGCGCGTGCGCGCACGCGCTGCGCTTCCATCGCCGCTTCGTAGCCGGCCTCGTCGACCTTGAGCCCGCGCTCGCGCGCGATGTCGGCGGTGAGGTCGTACGGAAAACCATAGGTGTCGTAGAGCTTGAATATCGTCTCGCCGGCGATGGTCTGGTCCTTCGCCTGCTTGACCGCGTCCTCGAGCAGCTTCATGCCGCGGTCGAGGGTCTGCGCAAAAGCGTCCTCTTCCTGGCGGATGGCGCGCTCGATCGTCAAACGCTTGTCGAGCAGCTGCGGGAACGCCGCGCCCATCACCTCGCACAGCGGGCCGACCAGCGAGTGGAAGAACGGCTCGTTGAGTCCAAGCTTGTAGCCGTGGCGGATCGCGCGCCGCATGATTCGGCGCAACACGTAGCCGCGGCCTTCGTTGCCCGGCATCACGCCGTCGGCGATCAGGAAAGACGTGGCGCGGATGTGGTCGGCGATCACGTTCAGCGAGTTGCGCTGGGCATCCTTGCCCGCGAGCTTGCGGATCGCCTCGATCAGCACCTTGAACTGGTCGGTGTCGTAATTGTTGGTGACGCCCTGCATCACCGCGGCGATGCGCTCGAGGCCGGCGCCGGTGTCGACGCTCGGCTTGGGCAGCTTGTCGAGCTTGCCGGATGCGTCGCGGTTGAACTGCATGAACACCAGGTTCCAGATCTCGACCCAGCGATCGCCGTCGGCGTCCGCCGAACCCGGCGGGCCGCCCGCGATGCTCGGGCCGTGGTCGTAGAAGATCTCCGAGCAAGGGCCGCACGGTCCGGTGTCGCCCATCTGCCAGAAGTTGTCGGAGCCGCCGCCCGGCTTGTCGCCGATGCGCACGATGCGCTCGGCGGGCACGCCGATCGTCTTGTGCCAGAGCTCGTAAGCCTCGTCGTCGGTGTGGTAGACGGTGACCATGAGGCGCGAGGGGTCGATGCCAAGCCAGTCCTTGCCGGTCACGAACTCCCAGGCGAACGCGATGGCGTCCTTCTTGAAATAGTCGCCGAACGAGAAGTTGCCCAGCATCTCGAAGAACGTGTGGTGCCGCGCGGTGTAGCCCACGTTCTCGAGGTCGTTGTGCTTGCCACCGGCGCGCACGCACTTTTGCGAGCTCACCGCACGGACGTAGGCGCGCTTCTCGCGGCCCAGGAACACGTCCTTGAACTGGTTCATTCCCGCGTTGGTGAACAGCAAAGTCGGGTCGTCGACGGGCACGAGGGAGCTCGACGCCACGCGGGTGTGGCCGCGGCCTTCGAAGAACTTCAGGAACCGTTCGCGCAGCGCGCTGCTGTCCATCGCAAATACCGGAAAAGTCGGCAAAAAAGGGCCGCTATCGTAGCCGCTAACCGCAGGTCAGGGCGAGGATGCCTTGGCGCCGGCTGGCGCGCTTTGCCACTGCGGTACACCCAGCGCGATCAGTCGCAACTGCTTTTCGGCCATGCGCACCACGCGCGCCTGGGCCGCGGCGTCGCCGGCCGGGACTTCCAGCACGGCTTCGGCGATCTGCACCATGGCCGTGACCATCAGGCCCGCGATCATCTGCAGGTCCTCGGCGCTCCAGCGGTTCAGCAAGGGCAGGCGGCCGAAGTCCAGGGCCAGCTCGTTGGTGAAGGAGGCGATTTCGCGGCGAATTCGCTCGCGCAGGGTGGGCATGCCGCCGTGCATCTCGCGGGAAATCACGCGGAAGTGGCGCGGGTTGGCACGCACCGCGCTGACCAGGGTGTCCACTGAGTTGCGGATGATGCGTTGCGGGTCCGGCACCTCGCGCGCCTCGCGGATCATGCGCCGCAGCGTGGTCATCGATTCGTCGACCAGCGCCAAACCCAGTTCCTCGACGTCGCGGAAATGGCGATAGAACGCGGCCGGGACGATGCCGACCGCGCGGGTTATTTCGCGCAGGGACAGGGCATCGAAACTGCGGCCGCCTTCCAGCAAATCCAGTGCGGCTTCGAGCAAGGCCCGGCGGGTGTCGTGCATGCGCCCGTCACGCGCATAAGCGGCTCTGGCCTGTTTGCGGTCGGACTTTCGATGCAGCATGTGAACATGCTAGCACAGGTACTACCACTGATAACATGATGTTAAGAAAGAAAAAGACATATAAAAGTGAACGTATGTTGACTAATGCCGCAGAGGCATGGCACAGTGTGAACACTTGTTTACTAGTGGATGAGCCCAATGGACCTGCAACAAAGAACGCTGGCTTCGCGCATTACCGCGATCACGGACCTGTTCGCCTGGCCGCTCAAGACCTCGCATTACCTCGAGCTGGTCAATCCGCTGTGGACGACCCATGCGCTGCAGGCGCGCGTCGAGGACGTGTGGGACGAGACGAAAGATGCCCGCACCCTGACGCTGCGGCCGGGCCGCAACTGGCGCAAGCACCGCCCAGGCCAGCACCTGCGCGTTGGCGTGCCGATCAACGGCAAGCACTACACACGCACCTATTCCATCTCGTCGGCACCGGAGCGTGACGACGGTTGCCTGACCGTCACGGTCAAGGCGCTCGACAAGGGCCGCATGTCACACCAGCTGGTGCGGCATGTGCAGGTGGGCGATTACCTGCCGGTGGGCCTGCCGCAGGGCGAGTTCTACCTGCCCGATGCCCAGCCGGTGCGCCCCCTGTTCATCTCGGCCGGCAGCGGCATCACGCCAGTCATGAGCATGCTGCGCAGCTTGATCGCGCAGGAGCGCCTGCCGGATTCGGTGCACGTGCACTATGCACCGCACGCCTATGACGTGATCTTTGGCGCGGAGCTGCGCGAGCTTGCCGACAAGCACCCGCGCTACCAATTGCACCTGGTCTACACGCGCGAGCTGGGCGAAGCGCGTTCCGCCGAGCGGCATTTCTCCCCGGCGCAGCTCACGGCACTGGTGCCGGACTGGAAGGAGCGCGAGACCTACGCCTGCGGCCCGCAGGCGCTGCTCGACACGGTCGAAAAACATTACGCGGACGCGGGGCTGTCCCGGCACCTTCGTACCGAGCGCTTCCGCGCGCCAATGGCGCCGATCGGTGACGCCCAGGGCGGCACGGTGCAGTTCACCAACGCCAACGTCACCGCGCGGGCCGACGGCAACACACCCCTGTTGCGCGTCGCCGAAGACGCGGGCCTCAACCCCCAGCACGGCTGCCGCATGGGCATCTGCCACACCTGCCCACGCAAGCTGATTTCCGGCCAGGTGCGCGACCTGCGCACCGGCAACATCCACGGCGAACCCGGAGACAAGGTGCTGCTTTGCGTCAGCGCTGCCGCCGGCGATTGCCAGATCGAGATCTGAAGGGACGCACGCCAATTTGCGCAGCAAATTGGTGTGCGTCCCTATTTTTAGGAGCTTCCAATGAACCTCACGACCCTTCCCATCAAGCTCAACGACGCCGAGGTGGCCGAGTTCGGCCGCGAGATGGACGCCATCCGCGACGAAGTCATGGACAGCCGCGGCGCGAGCGATCGCGCCTACATCCTCAAGGTCATCAAGGCGCAGCGCGGCATGGCGCTCGGCGGCCGCGTGCTGATGTACCTCGCGCTGTTCCTGGTGCCGGCCTGGGGCCACGCGCTCACGGGCTGGGTTCAGACCTTCATCGTGCTCGGCGCGGGCACGTTCCTGCTCGGCATCGCCAAGATCCTCGAGAACATGGAAATCGCGCACAACGTGCTCCACGCCCAGTGGGACTGGATGAAAGATCCGAACATCCAGTCGAGCACCTGGGAGTGGGACACCATGAGCCCGTCCGACCGCTGGATGCACTCGCACAACGTCGTGCACCACACCTGGACCAACGTCCTGCACAAGGACCTCGATGTCGGCTACGGCATCCTGCGCGTGACCGAATTGCAGAAGTGGCACCCGGCGTTCCTGCTGCAGCCGCTCTATGCGTTCATGCTGATGATGTTCTTCGAGGAGGGCGTCGCGCTGCACGAGCAGGCCATCGACGACCATCTCAAGGGCAAGAAGACGCTCAAGGAAATCCGCCCGGTGTTGCAGCACATCGGCCGCAAGGTCTGGCGCCAGGTGCTCAAGGACTACGTGATGTGGCCGGGCGCCGCGGCCATCGTCGCCGTACCGCTGGCCTTCCTGGTGCCGGGCGTGACGCCGTGGCTCGCGTTCGGCCTTGTGGCCGGCGCCAACTTCGTGGCCAACATCCTGCGCAACATCTGGTCGTTCACGATCATTTTCTGCGGCCACTTCCCCGAGGGCGTGCACCACTTCACGCCGGCGATGGTCGAGAACGAGACGCGCGCGCGCTGGTACGTGCGCCAGATCCTCGGCTCGGCCAACATCGGCGGCGGAAAAATATTTCACGTGCTGTCGGGCAACCTGTCGCACCAGATCGAACACCACGTGTTTCCGGACATGTGCAGCAATCGCTATCCGATGGTTGCCCCGCGGGTGCGCGCGCTCTGTGCGCGCTACGGCCTGCCGTACAACACCGGCTCGCTGACGCGCCAGATCGGCACGACCTGGCTGAAGATCTTCCGCCTCGCGCTGCCTGGCCAACCGGCGCCCTACATCCCGAAGCCCGCGTAGCGCCAGTAACCGCCATAACCGCTATCGTTTTGCGGCCCGTCTTGCCCGTATACCCCGTTCTACCCGAGCCCCGACCATGCCTGCCTACAAAGCTCCGCTTCGCGACATGCGCTTCCTCATCAACGAGGTGTTCGATTTCCCGGCGCACTACCGCGGCCTGTCGAACGGCAAGGACGCCGACAAGGAAACCGTCGAGGCGATCCTCGAGCAGTGCGCGACGTTCTGCGAGGAGGAATTGGCGCCGCTCAACCTGTCGGGCGACCAGGAAGGCTGCAAGTTGAAGGACGGCGAGGTCACCACGCCCAAGGGCTTCAAGGAGGCATACGCCAAGTTCGTCGCTGGCGGCTGGCAGGGCCTGTCGCATCCACTCGAGTACGGCGGTCAGGGCATGCCGATGTCGATGAACGTCTTCAAGGCAGAGTTGATGGGCACGGCCAACTGGTCGTTCGCCATGTACCCGGGCCTGTCGCTCGGGGCGATGAACACGATCATGCAGTACGCCTCGCCCGAACTTAAGAACGTCTACATGCCGCCGCTGTGCGAGGGCCGCTGGACCGGCACCATGTGCCTCACCGAGCCGCAGTGCGGCACCGACCTCGGCCAGGTCAAGAGCAAGGCCGAGCCGCGCGCCGACGGGACCTACGGCATCACCGGCACCAAGATCTTCATCTCGTCTGGCGACCACGACCTCGCCGAGAACATCGTGCACATCGTGCTGGCGCGCCTGCCGGACGCACCGCCGGGCACGCGCGGCATCTCGCTGTTCATCGTGCCCAAGGTAAAGGTCAACAAGGACGGCTCGCTCGGCGCACGCAACGGCGTAACCTGCAGCGCGCTCGAGCACAAGATGGGGATCAAGGCGTCGGCGACCGCCGTGCTGAATTTCGAGAATTCCGATGCAGTGATGATCGGCGAGCCCAACAAGGGCCTCGAGGCGATGTTCACCTTCATGAACTCGGCCCGCATCGGCACCGCCGTGCAGGGCGTGTGCCACGCAGAAGGCTCGTTCCAGGGCGCGCTGGCCTACGCCAAGGATCGCCGCTCGATGCGCGCACTGTCCGGCAAGAAGGAGCCCGACAAGGTCGCCGACGCGATCATCCACCACGCCGACGTGCGACGCATGCTGATGACGCAGAAGGCAATCGCCGAAGGCGGTCGCGCGATGATCTACTTCGCGGCGCAATACGCCGACAACATGATCAACGGCATCCTCGAGAACGACGCCAGGAAGTACAAGGAGTGGGACGACCGGCTCGGCTTCTTCACGCCGATCCTCAAGGGTTTCCTGACCGAACTCGGCACCGAGGCCGCGAACCAGGGCATGCAGGTATTCGGCGGGCACGGCTACATTGCCGAGCACGGCATGGAGCAGATCGCGCGCGACGCGCGGATCTCCACGCTGTATGAGGGCACCACCGGCATCCAGGCGCTGGACCTGCTCGGCCGCAAGGTGCTGGTGATGACTCGCGGCAAGGCGGTGCGCGAATTCACCGCGAGGATGGCGAAGTTCGGACTGGCGCGCCTGGTGCACCCCAAGATGGGCCGCTACGCGCGCGAGCTCGCGGGGCTGGCTGCCGAGTGGAACCTGCTGACGCTGCGCATCATGCTGGTCGCGCGCAAGGACCGTGACATCGTGTCATCGGCCTGCCACCACTTCCTGATGTATTCCGGCTACGTGACGATGGGCTACTTCTGGGCGCTGCAGGCGCAGGTCGCGCTCGAGAAGCTCGACAAGGGCGGTGCCGACAAGCCGGAGTTTTACAAAGCCAAGATGGCCATGGCCCGGTTCTACTTCGACCACCTGTTGCCGCGCGCCAAGGGGCATGCATCTTCGATGGTGAAGCCGAGCAAGACGTTGACGCGCTTGCCGATCGACAGCTTCGCCTTCAACTAACCTGTATTCCCTCTCCCCGCTCTGCGGGGAGAGGGTAGGGTGAGGGGGTCATGGACACATTGCACCAATGGGTAATCGCCGCTTTCGGTCCCAACGTGGACTGGAAAACCCTGTTCCTCGCCGGCATGTCGCCGATCTTCCTGCTGACGTTCTTCGTCGAGTGGCGCGTGATGACCGGCCGCGGGCGCGCGTCGCAATTCCACTGGATGGAAGTCATCACCAACATCAGCCTCGGCGCCGCCTACCAGGTGGCCGAGGCGATCATGGCGTTCCTCTTCACCGCTGCGGCATTCATCTGGGTTTACCAGCACCGGCTGTTCGACATCCCGGTCAACGCGTGGACCGTGGTGCCGATCTTCATCATGGTGGAAT
The DNA here is from genome assembly GCA_035526825.1 of Verrucomicrobiia bacterium. Taxonomy (GTDB): domain Bacteria; phylum Pseudomonadota; class Gammaproteobacteria; order Nevskiales; family Nevskiaceae; genus JACPFV01. The sequence goes on from DATLBT010000051.1 coordinate 8,960, forward strand.
TCTGCTACTACTGGTTCCACCGCAGCTCGCATCGCATCCGCTGGTTCTGGAGCGCGCACGTGCCGCACCACAGCGGCGAGGTGATGAACTTCACCACGGCGATGCGCCAGAGCATCCTCAACGCCTTCATCGGCATCTGGGTGTTCTACCTGCCGCCGGTGTGGCTTGGCGTGCCACCGGGCGTCATCGTGTTCATGCTGGCCGTGGACCTTGCCTACCAATACTTCGTGCACACGGAGGCCGTCGGCAAGCTGCCGGCCTGGTACGAGTACGTATTCGACACGCCGAGCAACCACCGCGTGCATCACGGTCGCAACCCGCAGTACATCGACAAGAACTACGGCGGCGTGCTGATCATCTTCGACCGCTGGTTCGGGACTTACGAGCCGGAAGTGGAGAAGGTCGAGTACGGGGTGGTGCGGCAGGTGCGGTCGCGCAACTTTCTCGTGCTCAACGTGCACGAGTTCGTCGACATGATTCGTGACGTGGCCGCGCCGGGTCCGCTGTGGGAACGGTTGAAGCACCTGTGGAAGCCGCCGGAGTGGGAGCGGGCGGGGCATGTGCGGGTGGATACGTGGCCCACGCATCCGCCACGGCCGTGTCATTCCGAGCGGAGCGAGGAATCGCGTTCCGGAGTTAGTTGCCGATCTGCACGCGATCCCTCGCTGGCGCTCGGGATGACACGGGACTAGTCCTCGACTTCGCCCTTCAACGCCGCCGCGATCTGGCCGCCGTCGAAGCCGCGCCCCTGCAGGTAACGGTAGTGCTTCGCGCGCTCAGCTGAGGTGTTCGGCAACGCGCCGAATTTTTTCTGGTGCGCCGCGATGGCGTGTTCACGCCAATCGACCCCGGCTTCATCGAGCGCGGCGCGGATATCGTCGCGCGGAACGCCAGCCTGCTGCAGGTCGGACTGGATGCGCATCGGGCCGTAGCCCTGCGCCACCCGTGACCGCACCAGCATGCCGGCATAACGCGCATCGCTCTGCCAGTCCTCGGACGCGGCGTGTGCGACCGCGGCGCTGGCGTCTTCCGGCGTGATGCCGCGCGCGGTGAGCTTGCGTGTGAGTTCGCGCGCGCTGTGCTCCCGGCGGGAAAGCAGCTTGAGGGCTTGGGTTTTGGGATCTAGCGGGCGCCGGGGCATGCCCCTCACCCTAACCCGCTCCCCGCGCGAGAAGACGCGCGGGGAGCGGGGACAGGAAATCGCGGTGTGACGACTTACTCGTTCGCGGCCTTGGCCGGCGCCGGCTTCGCCGGCATCAGCTTGGCGCGCAGGTCTTTCTCGAGCTTGGCAGAGGCCTTCGGGTTCTCCCGGAGGTACTGCTTGGCTGCGTCCTTGCCCTGGCCGATGCGGTCCTTCTCGTAGGAGAACCACGCGCCGGACTTCTCGACCAGGCCGTGCTCAACGCCGAGGTCGATCAGCTCGCCCTCGTGCGAGATGCCCTCGCCGTACATGATCTCGAAGAACACGATCTTGAACGGCGGCGCGAGCTTGTTCTTGACGACCTTGACCTTGGTCTCGTTGCCGACCACCTCGTCGCCCTTCTTGACCGCGCCGATGCGGCGGATGTCGAGGCGCACCGAGGCGTAGAACTTCAGCGCGTTGCCGCCGGTCGTCGTCTCGGGATTCTGGCCCGGCATCATGATGCCGATCTTGTAACGCAGCTGGTTGATGAAGATCACCATCGTGTTGCTGCGCTTGATGTTGCCGGTGAGCTTGCGCAGCGCCTGCGACATGAGGCGCGCCTGCAGGCCCGGCAACTGGTCGCCCATCTCGCCCTCGATTTCGGCCTTCGGCGTCAGCGCCGCGACCGAGTCGATGACGACGATGTCGACGCCGCCCGAGCGCACCAGCATGTCTGCGACTTCCAGGCCCTGCTCGCCGGTATCCGGCTGGCTGATCAGCAGGTCTTCGATGTTGACGCCGAGCTTCGCGGCGTAGCTCGTGTCGAGCGCGTGCTCGGCGTCGATGAAAGCGGCGACGCCGCCGAGCTTCTGGACCTGGGCGATCACGTGCAGCGTGAGGGTGGTCTTGCCGGAGGACTCCGGGCCGTAGATCTCGACCACGCGGCCGCGTGGCAGGCCGCCGATGCCGAGCGCTGCGTCAAGCGTGAGCGAGCCGGTGGAGACGACCTCCACGTCGGGGATGCCTTCGCCTTCGCTCATGCGCATCACCGTGCCCTTGCCGAACTGGCGTTCGATCTGGGAGAGGGCGGCGTCGAGGGCTTTCTTGCGGCTGTCGTCGATCTTTCGCGTGTCGTTCACTTCAGTCCCCTTGGTTGGGTTTGTTGTTGTTGTTTTTGTGAGTTCATGGAGCGTGGCCATTATTCAGTTACTCCCGCGTGTTGAACAGTCTTGACGGATCACTCGCGGGCATTCTGCAGGGGCCAGTGGCTCACCACGTGATACTCGGGACTGCGCACCAAGGCAAATTCGCGCACCGCCCAGCGGATCGGCTCGATCGGCACCGGGCGGATGCGGTCGGATACGTCGCGCAAGCACGTCACGTGCGGCACGAAGGCCTTTGCGTCCGGCGGCAGCCCGGCGCTGGCGACGGCCGCGCGCAGCTGCCCCGCCAGTTCGGCCAGCGGCTCGGGCACCTGCGTCGGCCCGGCCCAGAACGCGCGTGACCGGTAAAAGCAGCCGACCTGGTCGATCACGAGCTCGAACGACGGCACGCTGACTTTCGCCGCCGCGGCCCACAGCTTCGCGAATTGCGCCTCCGGCACGGCGCCGACGAACAGCAGCGTCAGGTGCGCGCGTTCCGGCGGCACCGCCGTGCCGACGAGCTTGCGCTGCCCGGCGACGCGGCTGGCAGCGTCGGTGATGCGCCGCGCCAGCGGTGGCTTGGGCCACAGCGCGAAAAAGAGCTGCTGGTCTTCGGCCATCAGGCGGTGGCCATCAGGCGAGTCGCCGCAGCAGGCCCGCGATGGCGGCGTCGGCGGACGCTTCGCGGATCGCTTCGCGCGAGCCACCCAGCTGCAGCGCCTCGCTTTGCACCGCGCCGTCGCGCGATGCCCAGGCCAGCCAGACCAGCCCCACCGGCTTCTCCGGCGACCCGCCGCCGGGGCCGGCGATCCCTGTGATGGCCACGCCCCAATGCGCGGGCGTCATGACCATCAGCCCGCGAGCCATGGCCTCGGCGCACTCGCGACTGACCGCGCCGACTCGGTCGAGCACGTCCTGCGACACGCCCAGCAACTCGCGCTTGGAGGCGTTGGAGTAGGTCACGAAGCCGCGCTCGAACCAGGCCGAACTGCCGGCGATGTCGGTGATGCGCTTGGCCACCAAGCCGCCGGTGCAGGACTCGGCCACCGCCAGAAACGCCTGACGGGCGGTCAGCAGGCGGCCCAGTTCCTCGGTCGACGCGCGCATCGTAAGCACCTGTTCCGATTGCCCGATTGGGGGTTTTGCAGGCAACGGCAACTGTTCAAGGAAAGAGGTCCCACTTTATACTGTCGCCGCGAACGGGCTGGCTGGCGCATTCCAAAGAACGGGGAACGATTCAAATGAGCAAAGAGGGCGTGGACGTCGGCCGCCGCCGATTCCTGACGCTGAGCACCACCGTTGTCGGCGCCGTGGGCGCCGGCTTTGCCGCGGTGCCCTTCATCGCATCACTGCCGCCGAGCGAGCGCGCCAAGGCCTTGGGCGCGCCGGTGTCGATCGACATCAGCAAGCTCGAAGCGGGCCAGATGGTGGTCGCGGTATGGCGCCGCCAGCCGGTATGGGTCGTGCGCCGCACGCCGGAGATGATCGCCACGCTCGAGGCCGTCGCTGGCAATCTCGCCGATCCCGATTCCGAAGTCCCGCAGCAACCGGATTACATCAAGACTACCGGCGCCGCGCGAGCGCTGAAGCCGGAGTTCATGGTGCTCAAGGGCGTCTGCACGCACCTCGGCTGCTCGCCGAAGTTCCGGCCCGACGCGCCGGCGCCCGAGATCGCCGCCGACTGGAAGGGCGGCTTCTACTGCCCGTGCCACGGCTCCAAGTTCGACCTCGCCGGCCGGGTGTTCAAGGGCATGCCCGCGCCGACCAACCTGCCGGTCCCCCCGCACCGTTATGCGGACGACAAGACCATCGTCATCGGCGAAGACACGGGTGCCGCGTAATGGCCATCGTCCCGAATCCCCACAAGACCACCGGCTTCATCGGCTGGATCGACGACCGCTTCCCGCTGACGAAGATCTGGAAGGATCACATCAGCGAGTACTACGCGCCGAAGAACTTCAACTGGTGGTACACCTACGGTTCGCTGGCGATGCTGGTGCTCGTTAACCAGCTGATCACCGGCATCTGGCTCGCGATGCACTTCAAGCCGGATGAAACGCTGGCGTTCGACTCGGTCGAATACATCATGCGCGACGTGCCCTGGGGCAACGTTTTGCGTTACCTGCATTCGACCGGCGCGAGCTTCTTCTTCATCGTCGTCTACCTGCACATGTTCCGCGGGCTGATGTACGGCTCGTCGCACAAGCCGCGCGAGCTCGTGTGGATCTTCGGCTGCCTCATCTACCTGGTGCTGATGGCCGAGGCCTTCTGCGGCTACGTGCTGCCGTGGGGCAACATGAGCTACTGGGGCGCGCAGGTGATCATCAACCTGTTCGGCACGGTGCCCGTCATCGGCCAGACGCTGGTCGAGACGATCCAGGGCGACTACACGCCGGCCGATGCGACGCTGAACCGCCTGTTCTCGCTGCACGTGGTGGCGCTGCCGTTCGTGCTGGTCGGCCTCGTTATCGCCCACCTGATGGCGCTGCACGAGGTGGGTTCCAACAACCCTGACGGCGTGGACATCAAGAAGCACAAGGACCCGGCGACCGGCGTTCCGCTCGACGGCGTCGCCTTCCACCCGTATTACACGGTCAAGGACCTCGTCGGCGTCGCCGCCTTCCTGTTCGTGTTTTTCGCGGTGGTCTTCTTTGCGCCGGAGGGCGCCGGCTATTTCCTCGAGAAGCCGAATTTCACGCCTGCCAACCCGCTGTCGACACCCGAGCACATCACGCCCGCATGGTACTTCGGCGCCTTCTACGCGATGCTCCGCGCGGTGCCGTCGTTCTTCAACACGCAGATCTGGGGCGTCATCGTCATGTTCGGCGCGGTGCTGGTGCTGTTTTTCCTGCCGTGGCTCGACCGCAGCAAGGTGAAGTCGATCCGCTACCGGGGCCCGATCTTCAAGGTTGCGGTGGCGGTGTTCGCGGTGACGTTCGTCGGGTTGAACTGGCTCGGGATGCAGCCCACCAGCGATCTGTACACCCAGCTGGCGCGCATCGGCACGGCGCTTTATTTCGCGTTCTTCCTTGCCATGCCCTGGTACAGCAAGATCGACAAGACCAAGCCTGTTCCGGACCGGGTGACCGATGGCCACTAACGTTGTCGTGAGGGCTTTCGTTGCGGCTGCGGTGCTCGGCGCAACGCTTCCCGTGCTGGCCTCCGGTGGCGGCGACCTGCCGTTCTCGTTCAAACCCGATACCGGCAACATGGCTTCGCTGCAGCGCGGCGCGCGCAACTACATGAACTACTGCGCGGGTTGCCACTCGCTCAAGTACCTGCGCTACAACCGCCTCGGCAAGGACCTCGAGATTCCCGAGGCCTCCTTGCGCCAGCACCTGATGTTCACCAGCGACAAGGTCGGCGACCACATCCTGTCGTCGATGCCGCGCGGCTCGCAGGACCCGACCGTGCCGTCGGATTCCGAGAAGTGGTTCGGGCGGGCACCGCCCGACCTGTCGCTGACCGCGCGCGAGCGGGGCCCTGACTGGATCTACAGTTACCTGTTGAGCTTCTACATCGATGCGTCGCGCGCCACCGGCGTCAACAACCTGGTGCTGCCGGGCGTGTCGATGCCGCACGTACTGGGTGACCTGCAGGGCTGGCAAAAGCATGTCGTCGAGGCGCCCACCGAGGGCGACCACGGTGGTGGCCACCACAAGCCGAAGCTCGAGATCGTGATCAAGGGCGCGCTGACGCCCGCCGAGTACAAGGATTTCGTCGCTGACCTGACCAATTTCATGGTCTACGCCGCCGAGCCCGGCCGAAACCAGCGCATCGCGCTGGGCGTGCCGGTGCTGGCCTTCACCGTGCTCTTCGGCCTTTTTGCCTGGCTGCTGAAGCGCGAATACTGGAAGGACGTCCACTGAGCACTCCAAAGCGGCCCCCTTCTTCGCCATCGCCGGCGCTCATCCCCGGCATTGCTGCGCCTGCGCGCGGCCCCAGCAAGATCAAGCCGCCGATGCCCCCAGCGCTGACGCGCGCCGGCATGACCGTGTATTGCTACCCGGACGACGTCGCCAGCCACTGGGTGCGCATCGTCGCGGCCGAGAAGGACATCGACGGTCTGTACCTCGAATTTCTCAAGCCCGGCGTCACTGCCGAGGATTTGCTGGTTCTCGACCCGTCGCACAGCGTGCCGACGCTGGCTGACCGCGAGGTGGTGCTGAACTCGCCGCGCATCATCGTGGAGTACCTCGACGAGCGTTATCCTCATCCGCCGCTGATGCCGGTTGAGCCGTCGGCGCGCGCCAAGCTTCGCCTGGCGCTGCACCGCATCGAGCACGACGTGTTCCCGCAAGTCGAGGCGATCCGCGGCGGTACCGCGGCCGTCGCGCAGAAGGGTCGCAAGCAATTGCAGGAAAGCCTGCTCACGATTTCCAACGTTTTTGCCGCCAAGAACTACTTCCTGTCCAGCGATTTCTCCTGCGTCGACGCGCTGTGGGCCGCGCTGCTCTGGCGCTTGCCCGCGCTGGGCGTGGACATCGGGACGAGCGCCGCCGGCAAGCCGATCCAGCGCTACGCCGAGCGGATCTTCAACCGTCACGCCTTCGCGCAGAGCCTGACCCCGGCCGAGCGCGCGCTGCGCTGAAAGCCGCCGTGGCGAAGTCACGCCGCCCGTACCTCATCCGCGCGGTCTACGACTGGGCCGCGGACAACGGCTACACCCCGCACCTGCTGATCGCCGCTGATGCCGAGGGCGTGACGGTCCCGCGCGAGTACGTCAAGGAAGGCCGCATCACGCTGAACATCAGCCCGATGGCGGTGCAGAACCTGGACCTCAAGCGCGATCCCATCCAATTCTTCGCGCGCTTCGGTGGCCAGCCGTTCAACGTGCAGGTGCCCAGCGGCGCAGTGATCGCGATATTCGCGCGCGAGAACGGCGAGGGCCATGTATTCGGGGAGATCGAGCCGACCGATCCATCCGGCAAGTCGGACACGCCGCAGCCGCCACCGCCGAGCGGAAAACCCAAGCTCAGGGTCGTCAAATAGGGACCCCTAAATCCCCGGCAAGCACTTCCCCGGATTCAGGATTCCCTTCGGGTCGAACACCTTCTTGAGTTCGCGCATCACATCGAGCGTGTCGGCCGCGATCTCCCAGCCGACGTAGTCCCGCTTCTCGATGCCGACGCCATGCTCGCCGCTGATGGTGCCCTCCAGCGACAGCACCAGGCGGAATACTTCCTCCAGGCAGCGCTGCATCGCGGCGAATTGCTCCGCATTCTGCGCGTCCCCGAGCAGGTTGACGTGCAGGTTGCCATTGCCGGCGTGCCCGAAATTGACGATGCGGATGCCGTGTTTGGCCGACAGCGCGCGCAACCCGGCGACGAGTTCCGGCAGCCGTGACACCGGCACCGCGACGTCTTCGTTGATCTTGTTCGGCGCCAGGGTGCGCAGCGCCGGCGAAAGCGCCTTGCGCTGGATCCACAGCGCGGCCGATTCGGCCTCGCTGCTGGCGGCCTTCAGTTCGACCAGGCCATCGCCCTGCGCGGCCGCGGACACGGCTTTCACGGCCGCGCTGATGGTCTGCTCGTAGCCGTCGACCTCGATGACGAGCAACGCGCCCGTGCCCGAGGGCAGGACGCTCTTCAGGTACTCCTGCGCGAGCCGAACCGAGTCGCCATCCATGAACTCCAGCGCGCTCGGCGTCTCCGGCTGCGCCATCAGCCGCGCGACCGCTGCCGACGCGGCGGCTTCGTCGCGATAGCACGCGCGCAGCGTGCGCTGCGTCTCCGGCTTGGGCAGGAGCTTGAGCGATGCCTCGGTGATCAGCGCGAGGGTGCCCTCCGAGCCGACGATCAGGCGTGTGAGGTCGTAGCCGACGACGCCCTTGGTCGTGTAACAGCCGGTCTTCACCGTGCGGCCGGTCGCCGTCACCGCGCGCAGGCCCAGCACGTTGTCGCGCGCCGTGCCGTACTTCACCGCGCGCGGGCCACCGGCGCTGCAAGCGAGGTTGCCGCCGATGGTCGAGTAGCCGAGCGAAGTCGGATCCGGCGCCCAGAACAGGCCGTGCTTGCCCGCGACCGCCTGCACGTCGCTGTTGATGGCGCCGGCCTCGCATTCGAGCAGGCGATCGCCCGGCGAGATGCGCATGATTTTGGCCATGCGCTCCAACGTGACCACGACGCCGCCCGCGATGGGCACCGTGCCGCCGGTGGTGTTGGTGCCGCGGCCGCGCGCCACCAGCGGGATGCCATGCTCGTGGCAGGTCACGGCGAGCGCGGCGACCTCATCATGGGTTTGCGCAAAGCACAGCGCCTGCGGCAGCGCGACGCGCCGGCTGTTGTCGTAGCCGTAGGGCAGGCAGTCGGCGGGATCGGTGCGCAGCCGCTCGCCGAAGATCTCGCGCAGCCGCGTCAGCGCGGCTGGCGCCAGCGGCGCCCGCTCAGTGGCGGGGGAAGAGGATTTCATCGATGCCGTCGCACAGGCAGTGCAGGAACACGAGGTGGCATTCCTGCACACGCGCGGTTACCGAGGCCACCGCGCGCAGCTCGAAGTCGTCCTTGCCGAGTGCCCTGGCGATCTTGCCGCCGTCCTTGCCGGTCAGTGCGATCACGCTCATCTTGCGCTCGTGCGCGGCCTCGATGGCCTTGAGCACGTTGGCGGAGTTGCCCGACGTGGAGATCGCCAGCAGCACGTCGCCCGGCAGTCCCAGCGCGTGGACTTGCTTGGAGAAGATCACGTCGTAGCTGTAGTCGTTGCCGATCGCGGTCAGGGCCGAGGTGTCGGTGGTCAGCGCGATGCCGGCGAGGCCGGGCCGTTCGCGCTCGTATCGCCCGGTCAGCTCGGCCGCGAAGTGCTGCGAATCGGCGGCCGAGCCGCCGTTGCCGCACGCCAGCACCTTGTGGCCATGCTTGAGGGCGTCGGCGAGGTGGCGGGTCGCGCGCGTGAGCGCCGGCAGCACCACGGCCTGCGTGTCGCGCTTGGCCTGGATGCTCGCTTCGAAATGCTGCTTCAGCCGGTCTTCCAGGTTCATCTGCTCACTCCGATACATCGAAGGCCTCGCGCAGCCACTCGACCGCGCCATCACCGTCCAGCGTCACCAGGTCGAAGCGCAGTGGCCGCTCGGCCAGCTCCGGCCGCGCGGCCAGCAAAACGCGCGTCGCGCGCACCAGCTTGGCCTGCTTGCGCCAGTCCACTGTCTCGGCCGCGCTGCCGTAATCGGAGCGGCGCCGGCTGCGCACCTCGGCGATGACGACCGTATCGGCATCGGCCAGGACCAAGTCGAGCTCGCCGAGCTTGCAGCGCCAGTTGCGCGCAATCAGTTTAAGGCCTTGCGCCTGCAGGAACGAGAGGGCGCGATCCTCGGCGGCGGCGCCGGAACTCATCGCGGCGGCAGGTTTACGTCGAGCGGCTTGAGCGTGCCGTTGCGCACTTCGGCGCAGGTCAGGCCGCGCGAGATGACGCGGTCTTCGCGCAGCGACAGCGTGCCGGTCGCGGCAGGGAAGAACGAGCCCGGCGCAAGCTGGCCGCTCTCGATCAGTCGCACGAGCGTGTAGGCGTCATGGCCGAGCGCGAGCAGGCGCGCGTGTTCCTTCGGCCGGGTCGGGAACAGCGCCTGCAGTTGCGCGCGCGTGGCGGCGTGGGGCCCATCCGTGCTGAGCATCCAGGACATGTCGCAGAAACGCAGGCCTTGCAAGTCGGCGGCCGGCGCATCGCCCTCGTAGACCAGCGAAGTCGCATAGATCGGCAGGTCGCCCGTGCGGTGGAAGCGCAATTGCGGGCCAATCAGGCGCGCCGCTTCCGGGCGCGCGGCGATGAACACGAGGTCGACGTCCTCGCGCCGGCGCGGCTGGAACTCGGTCTTCTTGCCGAGCACGTTGGTCAGCGCATGGTGGCGGCTTTCGCTCGCGTCGAGCGAAAGCAGGTTGCGGATCGCGTCTGAATGGTCGCGCTCGGTCGCCACATAGGTGCGCTCGCCCACCAGCGCACCGCCGAGCCCATTGAGCCGCTCGCGGAAAGCCGCGAGGACGCGCGCACCCCAGTCGCCCTCGGGCACCAGCGCGACCGCGCGGTACTGCCGATCCATGATGGCGCGCTCGGCGGCCTGGCGCGCCTCGTCCTCGGGCGCCAGGCCCCATTGGAAGAAGTTGAAGGGCGCGGTCGTGCCGGGGTCGAGGTAATTCAGCGCCAGCACCGGCACCGCGGGTTGGCCCTGGCTGGCGAGCACCGCGACGTCTTCGCGGCGCAGCGGGCCGACGATGAACTCCGCGCCGTCGTCGAGCGCCTTGCGGTAGGCCGCCAGCAGCGTGTCCGGCGTCGTGCCGGTGTCATAGACGCGTGCTGCCGGCCGCGCACCGGCGTCGTCGCGCGCGGCGTAGAAGGACGCGAAGAAGCCGTCGCGGACGGCCTCGGCACTTGCGGTCAGCGAACTGCCCAGCGGCAGCAGCAGGGCGATCGCTCCGGCATTGCGCCCGGGAACCACGCTCGCGGCGGCCGCGGTGAGGGTGCCGAGGCGATCCTCGCCGGGATGACCCTTGAAGTTGGCGCGCCATTCCTCCCGGCGCGCCTCGAGGTCGCGCCGATCGAGCCATACCGAGCGGCTGATCACCGCGAGCTCGACCCACCCGCGCGTGACCGGGTCGGCCTGCTGCAGGCGCAGGCCCGAGGCGCTGTCGAGCTCGGTCATGCGCAGCGAGTTCCACAGCTGTTCGCGATTCACCGCGCGCTGGGCCGGGTCCGTCAGTAATTTTTCGCGCTGGACCATCGTGCGCGTGGCGCCGATCGCGTCGCCCATCTGGAACAGCGCACCGGCGCGATCGCCCTCGGCGCGAATCGCTAGGTCGGGGTCGCGCAGCGTGCCGGCGGTGGGCAGCGCCTGCAGCGCGTCGAGCGGCTTGTTTTCGGCGAGGAAAATCTCGGCCTGCACCAGCTGCAAGCGCACGCGCTGGCGCGCATCGAGCAGGTTTGCCGCAATGCCGGACAGCGCCTCGCGCGCGTCACCGGCGTCGCCGCGCGCGAGCTGGGCTTCTGCCGCCGCGAGCACCGCCTCGTTGTCGCCCGCGCTGGCCGCGAGGGCCGGCGTGCCGCCGCGCGGCGCCGCACAGGCGGCGACCGCGAACACCAGCGCGGCCAGCGAAATTCGGGAGAGCGGCATGCGGCCATTGTAGGAGCGGCCCACGGCCGCGATAAAGTATGCGCTTCTCCGTGAGCCAGCCCATGACCGAGTCCGTGGTGAAGCCCGGCCACCTCTACGTGGTGGCGACGCCGATCGGCAACCTCGGCGACCTGTCGCCGCGCGCGCTGAAGGTGCTCGATGCTGTCGACCTGATCGCGGCCGAGGACACCCGCGTGACCGGCGCGCTGCTGGCGCACTTCGGCGTGCGCAAGAAGCTCGTTGCGCTGCATGACCACAACGAGGCGGAAGCCACGGATGAAGTGCTCGCGCAGCTAAAGAAAGAGCGCAGCGTCGCGCTGGTATCCGATGCCGGCACGCCGCTGCTCAGCGACCCCGGCTTCGGGCTCGTGCGCGAGGCGCGTGGGGCGGGCATCCCGGTGGTCGCGGTGCCCGGGCCGTGCGCGGCGATCGCCGCGTTGTCCATCGCGGGCCTGCCGAGCGACAGCTTCGTGTTCGCAGGATTCCTGCCGGCGAAGGAGGAAGGCCGCAAGCAGCGACTGCTCGAGCTTGCCGCCGAGACGCGCACCGTGATCCTGTACGAATCGACGCACCGCATCGTCGACAGCGCGCAGGCGCTGGCCGATGCGCTCGGCGATCGTCGCGTCTGCCTGGCGCGCGAGATCACCAAGCTATTCGAGGAAAGCGTCTCGTTGCTGGCCCGCGAGTTGCCGCGCTGGCTGAAAGGCGACGAAAACCGCGAGCGCGGCGAATTCGTGCTGCTGATCGAGGGTGCGGAAGGCCACGACGTCGCGCCGCGCGAGGCCGAGCGCACGCTGAAGGTGCTGCTAACGGAACTCGGCGCGTCGAAGGCCGCGAAGCTCGCCGCCGAACTCACCGGCCTGCCGCGCAAAGAGCTCTACGCGATCGCCGTGCGCCTGGGCGGGCACGAAGGCCAAAAGCACGAGGACGAGGCTAATTAGGGACGCGCCCCTTTACCAAGTAAAGGGGCGCGTCCCTGATTAAACGGGCGCGGTAGAATGGAATTGGAGTTGGCCGAGCAACCGCTGGCGCGCAAGCGCTGGAGGAAAGTCCGGGCTCCATCGGACAGGACGCCAGATAACGTCTGGGCGGCGCGAGCCGACGGAAAGTGCCACAGAAAATCAGACCGCCGATGTTCCGCAAGGAGCAGGCAAGGGTGAAAAGGTGCGGCAAGAGCGCACCGCGCGACGGGCAACCGTTCGCGGCACGGTAAACCCCGTCCGGAGCAAGGCCAAATAGGGAAGGGCGAGCGCGCAAGCGCTCAACGCGTGGTCCACGCGCCTTCCGGGTAGGCTGCTCGAGGACTGCGGTGACGCAGGCCCCAGAGGAATGGTTGCTGCGGAGCAATCCGACAGAACCCGGCTTACAGGCTGACTCCTTCGATGGCCCCGCTGCGGTAAGACCCGCGGCGGGGCCCTCCCATCTAGTAATCCACATTAATATCCACAGGTAACTGCCTGTTTTATTGGGCATTAATCCGTCTGAATTGGGTCGATCGCTCCCCCACATAAGTCCTTGTTCCCCTTGAAGATTTCGGTTGCAAAGTGGTGATTAGTGGATTAAAGTGGATTCTGGTGGAGGAATCCGGGGCTCCGTGGGTTGTTAACACGCGGAAATTCCGGGAAAGGGGAAGGGAGCATGTTTTCCGGGTCGCACCCGCTGACGGTGGACGACAAGGGTCGCCTCGCGATCCCCGCCCGCGTGCGCCAGCAGCTTGCCGACGAGCACGGCCTCCAGGTCTTCATCACCCGCGGCCCGCAGACCTCGATCGAGATTTATCCGCCCGCGGTGTTCCGGGCGATCGCCGAGCAGATCCAGAACCTCGAGGATCGCCGCGCCGCCGACATGCTGAAGGAAGTGTTCGTCGGCCATGCCGTCGACACGGAGATCGACAAGCAGGGCCGCGTGCTGCTGCCCCAGGTCCTGCGCAAGCACGCTCGCATCGAGCACAACGTGCGCCTGGTCGGGCAATTCAACCGTTTCGACCTGTGGGCCGAGGACATCTGGGCCGAGCGCCACGGCGAAAGCAAGGCCGCGACGATGATCGACGCATTCGCGCAGCTCAAGCTGCGGTGAGCGCGGATGCCGATCGCATGCGCCATCGCCCACCACCGCCGAGGGCCTAGCCCCCGCATGCAAGCCCACCTTCCGGTGATGCTCGACGAGTCGCTCACCGGACTGTCGCTTCGCGCGGGCGGCACCTACGTCGACCTCACCTTCGGGCGCGGGGGCCACAGCGGCGCCATCCTGCAAAGGCTCGGTGGACAAGGCGCGCTGCACGCGTTCGACCGCGATCCTGCCGCCGCCGGCGCGGCGTCCGACCTTGCACGCCAGCACGCCAACTTCCATTTTCACTCCACCGCCTTCGCCGGACTCGCGGACGTCGCCGCTGCGCACGGGATTGCCGGCCGCATCGACGGCATCCTGCTGGACCTCGGCGTGTCGTCGCCGCAATTCGACGACGCGGCCCGAGGCTTTTCGTTCGGCAAGGACGGCCCGCTCGACATGCGCATGGATCCGCGCCACGGCGAGTCCGCCGCCGAGTGGCTCGCGCGCGCCGCCGAGCGTGACATCGCGGACGTGCTGTGGACGCTCGGCGAGGAGCGCGGCAGCCGCCACATCGCGCGCGCCATCGTGCAGGCGCGCACGAAGGCGCCACTGATTTCCACCGCGCAGCTCGCCGAGTTGATCCTGTCGGTGCACCGCGGTCCGCGCCAGAAGATCCACCCTGCCACGCGCAGCTTCCAGGCCATCCGCATCCACGTGAACCAGGAACTCGAGCAGCTGCGCGCGGTGCTCGAGCAGTCAATTACTGCGCTTGCCCCGGGCGGCAGGCTGGTCGCGATCAGCTTCCATTCGCTCGAGGACCGCATCGTCAAACGCTTCATGCGCGACCAGTCGCGTCCCTCGTCCGGTCCTGGGGCAGGCGGGGCGCCGCGCCTGAAGCGCGTCGGCAAGGCGCAGTTTCCCGGCGACGCCGAGGCCGCAGCCAATCCGCGTGCGCGCAGCGCCGTGTTGCGCGTTGCCGAGAAGCTGGCATGAACCGCCGCGACATCGTTTTCACGCTTGCGCTCGCGGGCGTCGTGCTCGGTTCGGCGCTGATCGTGGTCAAGACCAAGCATGAGAACCGCACGCTGGTGCACCAGCTCGAGCAGCTGCGCCTCGAAAAAGCGCGTCTCGAGACCGAGTGGGCACAACTGCAACTCGAGGAAGCCACGCTGGCGCACCATGGCCGCGTCGAGCAGATCGCGCGCGACAAGCTGGGCATGACCGAGCCGGCCGAGACCCGCATCGTGAGGGCGCCGTGAGCCAAGGCCCGATGCGCGAAGGTCCCGGGCGCGAGAGCGGCGTGCGTGAGGTCGCATCGTGGCGCCTGACGGTCGTGGCCGGCGTGCTCGCGCTCGGCGCCGGCATCGTGCTCGCGCGCGCCTTCGAGCTGCAGGTCCTCCAGAACGATTTCCTCACCGCCGAAGGCAACAAGCGCGCGCTGCGCACCGTCACCGTGCCAGCGCACCGCGGCGCCATCCGCGACCGCCGCGGCGAGCCGCTGGCGCTGTCGGCGCCGGTCGAGTCGCTGTGGGTCATTCCGGGCGAGCTGCTCGAGGCCCAGGATTACCTGCCGCCGCTGTCGAAGCTGCTCGGATTCGGGCCCGGTGAGCTGAAGAAATTCCTGCGCGCGCGCAAGGAAAAGCACTTCGTCTACCTGCGCCGCCACCTGAGCCCCGACGATGCGCGCCGCGTCATGGCGCTCAAGGCGCCCGGCGTGTTCAGCCAGCGCGAGTACCGCCGCTACTATCCGGCCGGCGAAGTGGCCGGACATGTCGTCGGCTTCACCAATATCGATGGCCGCGGCGCCGAGGGCATGGAGTCCGCCCAGGACGCCGCGCTCGCCGGCAAGCCCGGCGCGCGCCGTGTGCTGCGCGATCGCTCGGGCCGCGTGGTGGAGGAGGGCGGCGACTTCGAGGTCGCCGAGGCCGGTGGCGACCTCACGCTGACGCTCGACCTGCGCCTGCAGTACGTCGCCTATCGCGAACTCAAGGCCGCGGTCCGCGACCATCGCGCGCGCGGCGGACTCATCGTCGTGGTCGACGCGCACACCGGCGAGATCCTCGCCATGGCCAACCAGCCCGGCTACAACCCGAACCGCCCGGACGATCGCGACGGCCGCGGGCTGCGCAACCGGGCGGTCACCGACATCTTCGAGCCCGGTTCGACGGTCAAGCCGCTGCTGGTTGCAACCGCGCTCGAGATGGGCCGCTACCGTCCGGACAGCCGCATCGACACCTCACCCGGCCAGTTCAAGGTGGGCTCGTTGACGGTGCGCGACAAGGTGCCCAACGGCGAGGTGAGCCTGGCGCGAATGCTGTCGCGCTCGAGCAACGTCGGCGCGGCGCGCATCGGGCTCGCGCTGGGGCCAGAGGCGATCTGGCGCGGTTATCACCAGTTCGGGCTCGACGAAGCCGTGGGCTCCGGCTATCCCGGCGAACAACTCGGCGTGCTGCGCGCGGCGGACGACTGGGGGCAGGTCGCCACCGCAACCGCATCGTACGGCTACGGCCTGTCGGTCAATGCGCTGCAGCTGGTGCGTGCCTACGCCGCCATCGCGAACGACGGCCTGCTGCCGGCGTTGCGCGTCGTGCACGGCGCCGACAGCGCGCCGCCGCAGCGCGCGGTGTCGGTCAAGGTTGCGCGCCAGGTGCGGCGCCTGATGGAAGAAGTCACCGTCGGCGACGGCACTGGCGTGCAGGCGTCGGTGCCTGGCTATCGCGTCGCCGGCAAGACCGGCACGGTGCGCAAGCCGATCGCGGGCGGCTATGCGGACGATCGCCACCAATCCGTGTTCATCGGCATGGTGCCCGCCGAGCAGCCGCGCCTCGTCGGCCTCGTCATGATCGACGAGCCGGGCGGCGACGCCTACTACGGCGGCCAGGTCGCCGGCCCGGTGTTCTCGCGCGTCATGCAGTCGGCCGTGCGCCAGCTGCAGCTCGCGCCGGACGGCACGCCACTGACGCATACGGCGGGCGTGCCCGCGCGCGCGCAGGAACCGAGGACATGACCGGCATGGCTCCCAACCTGGAACTGCGCCCGCTGCCCGAGCTGCTCGACGGCCTGTCGAGCGATGTCCCGGCGTTGACGGTTGGCGACGTCACCCTCGACAGCCGTCAGGTGCGGCCCGGCAGCCTGTTCCTCGCGGTGCGCGGCACGCGCCAGCACGGGCTCGCGTTCCTCGAGTCGGCAGTGGCGCAGGGTGCGGCGGCCATCGCCTGGGAGCCCGCGCCGGGCATCGCGCCGCCCATCGCCAAGGTGCCGCTGGTCGCAGTCGAGAACCTGTCCGTCCGTGCCGGCGAGATCGCCGCGCGCTTCTTCGGCCGGCCCTCGCAGCAAATGCATTGCATTGGCGTGACCGGCACCGACGGCAAGACCTCGACCAGCTATCTGCTGGCGCAGGCATTCGAAGCGCTGGGCCAGCCATGCCTCTACATCGGCACGCTCGGCATCGGCCGTCACGGCGCCGTCCGCGCCGGCGACAATACGACGCCCGACCCGGTGCACCTGCAGCGCGCGCTGCACGACGCGCGGCGCGACGGCGCCCAGGCTGCGGCGATGGAGGTGTCGTCGCACGCGCTCGACCAGGGCCGCGTCGCCGGCATGCGCTTCGCGAGCGCGATCCTGACCAACGTTGGCCGCGACCACCTCGACTACCACGGCACGCTGGAGCGCTACGCCTCCGCCAAGAAGAAGCTGTTCACCGAACTGGCGCCGGGCGCGAGCATCATCAACCGCGACGACCCGACCGGGGCCACGTGGCTGCGCGAGCTGGCGAGCCGCGGCGCCCGCACAATCGTCTACGGCCTGGATGGCGACGTACCGGCGGGCGCGCACGTTGTCGGTCGCAACGTGCAACTACGGCCCACCGGCCTTGCGCTCGACGTCACCAGCCACGCCGGCAGCGCGCGCATCGAGAGCCGCCTGCTCGGCCGTTTCAATGCCTACAACCTCGTCGCCGCGGTCGCCGCGCTACTCGTGCGCGGCGTGCGGCTCGACCAGGCCTGCGCCGCGTTGTCGCAGGCGGCGACGGTGCCGGGCCGCATCGAGGGCTTCCACGGCCCGGGCCTCAAGCCGCTAGTGGTCGTCGACTATGCGCACACGCCGCAGGCGCTGGCGCAGGTGCTGCAGTCGGCGCGCGCGCACTGCCGCGGCCAGCTGTGGTGCGTGTTCGGTTGCGGCGGTGATCGGGATCGTGGCAAGCGTCCGCTGATGGGCGCTGCCGCCGCGCTTTATTCCGACCGCGTCATCGTCACCGACGACAATCCGCGCAGCGAGGAGCCGGCCGCCATCGTGGCCGAGATCGTGGCCGGCTTCCCGACCGGCTATCCCGCGACAGTGATCCACGAACGCGCCGCAGCCATCGAGCGCGCGGTGCGCGATGCCAGCGACGATGACGTCGTTGTGGTCGCCGGCAAGGGCCACGAGGACTACCAGCTGTACGGCCGCGAGCGGCGTCACTTCAGCGACCGCGAGTTCGTCGCAAACCTGGCCGGGGCGCCCTGATGGAAAGCATGAACGGCCTGGCGCGGCGGCTCGAGGCGCCGTTGCATGGCAACGATGCGCGTTTCACGCGCGTCATCACCGACACGCGCCAGCTGGCGCCCGGCGACCTGTTCGTGGCGCTGAAAGGCGAGCGCTTCGATGGCCATCACTTCATCGAGCAGGCGCGCAAGGCCGGCGCGGTCGGAGCGCTGGTGTCTGAGGCTCAGCCGTCGAACCTGCCGCAAGTCGTGGTCGGCGACACGCTCGCCGCGCTGCAGGCCTTGGCGGTGTCGTGGCGCGGCGATTTCCACATCCCGGTGGTCGGCGTCACCGGCAGCAACGGCAAGACCACGGTCAAGCAGATGCTGTCGTCGATCCTCGCGCGCCGCGGGCCGGTGCTGGCGACGATCGGCAACCTCAACAACCACATTGGCGTGCCGCTGACGCTGCTCAGCATGCGCGATGAGCACAAGACCGCCGTTGTCGAGATGGGCGCCAACCACCCCGGCGAGATCGCGGCGCTGGCGGCGCTGGCGCAGCCCGACATCGGCGTGGTCAACAACGCCGGCGACGCGCACCTCGAGGGCTTCGGCTCCCGCGAGGGCGTGGCGCGCGCGAAGGGCGAAATGTTCGAGGCCCTCGAGCACGGCGTGTCCGTGATCAACGTCGACGACGATTACGCGCCGCTGTGGCGCGAGCTCGCGCGCGGCGACGTCATCACCTTCGGGTTGTCCGACGACGCCGACGTGCGCGCCGTCCATGCGCGGCCCGAGCCGCCCGAGGCGCCGGTGGCGATGGAATTCGAGCTGCGCACGCCGGAAGGCCGCGTGGGCGTGAAGCTGCCGCTGCCGGGCCTGCACAACGTGCGCAACGCATTGGCCGCTGCGGCCTGCGCGGTTGCGGCAGGACTCGACGCGCGCGACATCGCCGCCGGCCTGCTGGGCGTGCGTCCCGCCTCCGGTCGCCTGACCTGGCGGCGCGCGCACAACGGTGCGCGACTGCTCGACGACACCTACAACGCCAACCCGTCATCGCTGCGCGCCGGCCTCGAGCTGCTGGCGGGAGTGCAGGGCCGCCGCTGGCTGGTGCTCGGCGACATGGCCGAACTCGGCCGCGGCGCCGAGCAGATGCACTTCGCCGCCGGCGAGGACGCCCGCGCGCTCGGCATCGAACGCCTCTACGCCGCGGGTCCGCTGGCGCGCGAGGCCGCCAAGGGCTTCGGTGATGGCGCAGTGCACTTCGAAGACGTCGCGGCGCTCGTCGCCGAGGTGCGCGAGCGCCTGGCGCCCGACGTGGCGCTGCTGGTGAAGGGCTCGCGCTCCGCGCGCATGGAGCGCGTCGTCGCAGGGCTCACGGGCGAAGAGACCACGGGGGGAGCGCACTGATGTTGTACTCGTTGTCGGTTTGGCTGCAGACGTTCGAGACCGGTTTTCGCGTCTTCGAGTACCTCACGTTCCGCGCGATCCTGTCGATCCTCACGGCGCTCGCGTTCTCGTTCATCTTCGGGCCGTGGATGATCCGCAAGCTGACCTTCCACCAGATCGGCCAGGTCGTGCGCGACGACGGCCCGCAGACGCACCTCGCCAAGGCCGGCACGCCGACCATGGGCGGCGCCATGATCCTGGCGGCGGTGACCATCGCCACGCTGTTCTGGGCGGATCTGTCGAACCGCTTCGTCTGGTTCGCGCTGCTGGTGACGCTGGCCTTCGGCGCGGTAGGCTTCGTCGACGACTACAAGAAGATCCGCTACGGCTCGAGCAAGGGCCTGTCGGCGCGCGCCAAGTATGCCTGGCTGTCGATTGCCGGCTTCGCCACCGCCATCGGGATCTTCGCCACGGCGCAAACGCCGATCGAGACGCAACTGATCGTGCCGCTGTTCAAGGACGTGGCGATCCCGCTGGGCTGGCTGTTCATTCCTTGGGTGTACCTCGTCATCGTCGGCTCGAGCAACGCGGTGAACCTGACCGACGGCCTCGATGGGTTGGCGATCATGCCGACGGTGCTGGTGGCTTCGGCGCTGGCGGTGTTCGCGTACGCCAGCGGCAACGTCAAGATCGCGCAGTACCTCGGCATCCCGTACATCGCTGGCGTCGGCGAAATCGCGGTGTTCTGCGTTGCCATCGCCGGCGCGGGCCTGGGTTTCCTCTGGTTCAACGCGTACCCGGCACAGGTGTTCATGGGCGACGTTGGCGCCCTGGCCCTTGGCGCGGCGCTCGGCGTGGTCGCGGTGCTGGTGCGCCAGGAAATCGTGCTCGCGATCATGGGCGGCGTGTTCGTTGCCGAGACGGTGTCCGTCGTGCTGCAGGTCACCAGCTACAAGCTCTACAAGCGCCGCATCTTCCGCATGGCGCCGCTGCATCACCACTTCGAACTCAAGGGTTGGCCGGAGCCGCGCATCATCGTGCGCTTCTGGATCGTCACGCTGATCCTGGTGTTGATCGGCCTCGCCACGCTCAAGGTGAGATGACGTGACGAGCTACCGCGGCAAGAACGTGCTCGTCGTCGGGCTTGGCAAGACCGGGGCCGCGTGCGCGCGCTGGCTGGTCGAGCAGGGTGCCCAGGTCACCGTCACCGACAGCCGCGTGGATCCGCCGGGCACCGTCGAAGTGCGCGGCCTGCCCGTGAAACTGAAGCTTGGCGGCTTCGCCGCGCCGCAGCCGCTGTCGCGCTACGCGCTGGCAGCGGTGTCGCCCGGCGTGTCGCTCGACGAGGCGTTCGTGCGCGAGCTGCGCGCCGCCGGCGTGCCGACGCTCGGCGACATCGAGCTCTTCGCGCGGGCCGCGGAAGCGCCGGTGGTCGCGATCACCGGCAGCAACGGCAAGAGCACCGTCACGACCTTGCTCGGCGAGATGGCCAAGCGCGCCGGGCTCAACGTCGCGGTCGGCGGCAACCTCGGCACGCCGGCGCTCGACCTCCTGTCGCAGGACGTGCAGCTGTACGTCATGGAGCTGTCGAGTTTCCAGCTCGAGACCGTGCTGAGCCTGCGCTGCAAGGCCGCGGCCAACCTCAACGTCAGCCCCGACCACCTCGATCGCCATCACAGCTTCGAGGCGTACGCCGAAGCGAAATCGCGCATCTTCATCGGCTGCGAAACCGCGGTGGTGAATCGCGAGGACGCCGAAACCTCGCGCAATGTGCGCGCCGCGCACCGCAAGCTCAGCTTCGGCCTGGATGCGCCGATGGCGGGGCAATACGGACTGGTCAAGTCGGGTGGTGAGGACTGGCTCGCGGTCGGCAACGAGCGTCTGCTGAAGGTTTCCGAGCTGAAGATTCACGGCCTGCACAACGCGGCGAATGCGCTCGCCGCGCTGGCGCTGGCGGATGCCGCAGGCATCGCGCGCAACGCGAGCCTCGCGGTGCTGCGCGAATTCAAGGGCTTGCGCCATCGCTGCGAGTGGGTGGCGGAGCTCGGCGGCGTCGCGTACTTCAACGATTCCAAGGGCACCAACATCGGCGCAACGCTCGCCGCGCTGGCCGGGTTGCCGGAGCCGATCGTCTGGCTCGGTGGCGGCCTCGGCAAGGGCCAGGATTTTGCCCCGCTCAAGCCGGTGCTCGCGCAGAAGGGCCGCGCCGCCATTGTCTACGGCGAGGACGCCAGCAGGATCGCTGGCGCGCTCGGCGATGCGTTGCCGGTCCATCGCGAGCGCGACCTGGCGGCATCCGTGAAGCGCGCGCATGCGCTGGCACGGCCCGGCGATCGCGTGCTGCTGTCGCCGGCCTGCGCGTCGATGGACCAGTTCAAGAACTACGAGGAGCGCGGCGAGCGCTTCTGCGCGCTGGTGCGGGAGTTGGCCGCGTGATCGGCGTCCTCAAGCCCTCGATCTCGCTGCCACCGCCACGCTACGGCCTCGATGGCTGGCTGTCCGGCACCGCGCTCGCGTTGCTGGCGATCGGCCTCGTCATGGTTGCATCGGCGTCGGTCGCGGTTGCCGAGAAGTCGACCGGCACGCCCCTCTACTACTTTTACAAGCAGTTCTCCTACGCGCTACTTGGCCTGCTGCTGGGTGCGATGACCTTTTCGGTGCGCATGAAGGCCTGGGAGCAGAGCGGCTTCTGGCTGCTGGCCTTCGCATTCTTCCTGCTGACCATCGTGCTGATCCCGGGCATCGGCCTGAAGATCAACAGCGCGCGGCGCTGGCTCGACTTCGGCGCCTTCCGCCTGCAGGCCTCGGAGCCGGCGCGCCTGGCACTGATCATCTACATGGTCGGCTTCGTGGTGCGGCGCCAGGCCGAGCTGCAAAACAGTTTCAAGCAAGTGCTGTGGTCGCTGGTGCCGGTGGTGCTTGCCTCGGCGCTGCTGATGGCCGAGCCCGACTTCGGCGCCACCGCGTTGCTGCTGATGGTGACCTTCCTGCTTCTCTTCATGGCGGGCGCGCGGCTGCTGCACCTCGGCGCGTTGGCGTTCGCCGCAGTCGGCGCGCTCGCGCTGCTGGTGGTCGCCGCGCCGTATCGGTTGCGGCGCGTCATGAACTTCACCGATCCATGGTCCGACATCGAGAACAGCGGCTGGCAATTGGCGCAGTCGCTGATCGCCATCGGTCGCGGCGAGTGGACCGGCGTCGGCCTCGGCAACAGCTTGCAGAAGCTGCTGTACCTGCCGGAAACGCACACGGACTTCATCTTCGCGATCTGGGCCGAGGAGTTCGGGCTGGTCGGCATCGTCGTGCTGCTCGCGCTGTTCGGCATCGTGGTGTGGCGTGCCTTCGCCATCGGCCGTGCCGCACAGCAGCGCCGCCACTTCTTCTCGGCTTACCTTTGCTACGCCATGGGCGCGTGGATGGGCGCGCAGGTGCTTATCAACATGGCCGTGAACATGGGCCTGGTGCCGACCAAGGGCCTGACGCTGCCGATGATCTCCTACGGCGGCTCCAGCCTCGTCACGGTGTGCCTGATGATCGCGCTGGTGCTGCGCGCCGATCACGAGAACCGGGTCGAGCGCGCTGGCGCGCCCGCCGGTGGCTTCCGCGAGCGGGTGCTTTGATGGCGCGCTCCGTCATGATCATGGCTGGCGGCACCGGCGGGCACGTTTATCCGGCGCTGGCCGTCGCGCACGAGCTGCGCCGCCGCGGCCACGACGTGACCTGGATGGGCGCGCCGGCGAGCTTCGAGGCGCGCGTCGTGCCGGCGCAGGGCTTCGCGATCGACTTCATCCGCGTCAGCGGGCTGCGCGGCAAGGGTGTGATGACCTTGTTGCAGGCGCCGCTGCTGCTGGCGCGCGCGCTGCTCGACGCCTGGCGCGTGTTGCGCGCGCGCAGCCCGGCCGTCGTGCTCGGCATGGGCGGCTTTGCCGCCGGCCCGGGCGGATTGGTCGCGCGGCTGCGCGGCGTGCCGTTGGTAATTCACGAGCAGAACGCCGCGGCGGGGCTGACCAATCGCTGCCTGGCGCGGATCGCGCAGCGCGTGCTCGAGGCCTTCCCCCGTACATTCGCGCGGGCCACGACCGTCGGCAACCCGGTGCGCGCCGCAATTCGCGCGGTACCGGCGCCCGAGGCGCGGCTCGCCGGCCGCACCAGCGCGCCGCGCATCCTCGTGGTCGGCGGCAGCCAAGGCGCCAAGGCGCTCAACGAGCGCATGGCCTCGGCACTGGCACTGCTCGCGCAGAAACCCGAGGTGCGCCACCAGGGTGGCCGCACCGTCGATGTAGCGCGCGCCGCCTACGAGCGCGCGGACGTGCGCGCGGAGATCATCCCGTTCATCGAGGACATGGCGGAGGCCTTCGCCTGGGCGGACCTCGTCGTTTGCCGCGCCGGCGCCTCGACCATCGCCGAGCTCGCCGCCGCCGGTTGCGCCTCCGTGCTGGTGCCGTTCCCCGCCGCCGTCGACGATCACCAGACGCGCAACGCCGAATACCTGGTGCGCGCGCAGGCCGCGCTGCTGCTGCCGGAAGCCGAATTCACCGCGCAGCGCATGGCCGACCTGCTTTCCCCGCTTCTCGGCGATCGCGCGCGTCTCGTGCGCATGGCGCAGGCCGCGCGCGGCTGTGCGTGGACTGGCGCCGAAGTGACGATTGCCGATGCCGTCGCGGACGCCGCCCGTGGCTAAGCGTCGCCTGATGGACGAGCCCATGCGGCGCGTGAAAAACGTGCACTTCGTCGGCATCGGCGGCTCCGGCATGGCCGGCATCGCCGAAGTGCTGCTGAACCTCGGCTACGCGGTGAGCGGCTCCGACCTGAAGGCCGGCGCCGCCACCGCGCGCCTGACCAGCCTCGGCGCCACGGTGCGCAAGGGCCACAGAGCCGCCAACGTGAAGGACGCCAACGTCGTCGTCGTTTCGACCGCGGTGCAGTCCGACAATCCGGAGGTCATCGCGGCGCGCGCCAGGCGCATCCCGGTGGTGCGCCGCGCCGAGATGCTCGCGGAACTGATGCGCTTCCGCTACGGCATCGCGATCGCCGGCACGCACGGCAAGACCACGACGACGAGCCTGGTCGCCGCGGTGCTCGCGGAAGGCAAGCTCGATCCGACCTTCGTCGTCGGCGGCAAGGTCAAGGGCGCGGGCACGCACGCGCGCCTCGGCTCCGGCCCCTACCTCGTTGCAGAGGCCGACGAAAGCGATGCGTCGTTCCTGCACCTCACGCCGATGATGGCGGTGGTCACCAACGTCGACGCCGACCACCTCGAAACCTACGGCGGCGACTTCGGCCGACTGCGCGCCACCTTCCTCGAGTTCCTCCAGCGACTGCCGTTCTATGGCCTCGCGGTGCTGTGCGCTGACGATGTCGTGACCGCCGGGCTGGTCGCCGAGATCGGCAGGCCGGTCATCACGTACGGACTCGACGCCGGCGCGGACGTGCGCGCAGTCGACGTCCGGGCCTCCGGCACCGGCAATGACTTCACCGTGGTCACTGCCGATGGGCAGACGCAGAAGCTGCATCTGAACCTGCCGGGCCGCCACAACGTGCAGAACGCGCTCGCAGCGGTGGTCATCGCGCTCGAGCTTGGTGTGCGCTTCCCGGCCATCCGGCGGGCATTCGCCGAATTCCAGGGCGTCGGCCGGCGCTGCGAGTCGCATGGTGAGGTCACTGTCGGCGGCAAGCGCGTGCTCCTGATCGACGATTACGGCCACCATCCGCGCGAGATCGCGGCGACGTTCGAGGCCTTGCGCAGCGCCTATCCCGAGCGCCGCCTGGTCGTTGCGTTCCAGCCGCACCGTTACACGCGCACGCGCGACCTGTACGACGATTTCTGCGAGGTGCTGTCCGGCGCCGACGCGCTATTGCTGACCGAGGTTTACGCGGCCGGCGAGGCGCGCATCGCGCATGCCGACGGCCGCGCCCTGGCCCGCGGCGTGCGTGAGCGCGGCGCACTGTCACCGGTCTTCGTGAAAGCCGTCGCCGACGCGCCGCGCGCGCTCGGCGGCCTCGTGCAGGACGGCGACCTCGTGCTGACGCTCGGCGCGGGCGACATCGGCACGCTGCCCACGCTGCTGTCGCGGAGTAAGCCATGACGCCGCGCGGCAAGCTCGTCAACGACGAGCCGCTGGCGCCGCACACCAGCTGGCGCGTGGGCGGGCCGGCCGATCGCTGGTTCGAGCCCGCGGACCGCGACGACCTCGTCAACTTCGTGCGCTCGCTGCCGGAACACGAGCCGATCCTCTGGGTCGGCCTTGGCAGCAACCTGCTGGTGCGTGACGGCGGCGTGCGCGGGACCGTCATCTCGCTGCACGGTGCGCTCGACGCGGTGGAGCTCGAGTCGGGCGCGAAGATCCGCGCCGAAGCCGGCGTGCACTGCGCGCGCCTTGCCAAGTTCGCGCAAAAAGAGCAGCGCGCGGGACTCGGCTTCATGGCTGGCATTCCGGGCACGGTCGGTGGCGCGCTGGCGATGAACGCCGGTGCCTGGGGCGGCGAGACCTGGCCGCAGGTGTCGGCGGCCGAGGTGCTGTACCGCAACGGCCGCAGCGAATGGCTGCGGCCGGATGCCTTCACGTTCTCGTACCGCCATGTCGAACTGCCGGCGAAGGTGTGCGGCTTCCTCGCCGCGCGCTTCGAGGTGGCCGACGACGCCGACGGCTCGCACGCGCGCTACTCGCGCGAGGCACTGGCCAAGCGCAAGGCGACCCAGCCCGTCGGCAAGCCGTCGGCCGGCAGCACCTTCCGCAATCCGCCCAACGACCACGCCGCGCGGCTCATCGAATCGTGCGGGCTCAAGGGCCATCGCATCGGCGGTGCGCACGTGTCGACGCACCACGCCAATTTCATCATTACCGAGGACGGGGCCACCGCGGCCGACGTCGAGTCATTGATCCACCACATCCAGCGGGTCGTGTTCGAGCGCGCGCACGTCGCGCTGCAAACCGAGGTCCGCATCGTGGGAGAGCAAGGACATGCGTAACCGCGTCCGCGACCCGCGCCAGTTCGGCCGTGTCGCCGTGCTGATGGGCGGCTGGTCGGCCGAGCGCCAGGTGTCGCTATGGAGTGGCGAGGCGGTGCTGTCCGCGCTGCGCAAGCGCAACGTCGACGCGCACGGCGTCGACGCAACCCGCCATAACGTCATGACGCTGGCGCGCGATGGCTACGAGCGCGCGTTCATCGTGCTGCACGGCGGCGCCGGCGAGGACGGCACGGTGCAGGCGGCGCTGGAGCTGCAGGGCTTGCCGTACACCGGCTCGGGTGTCACCGGCTCCGCGGTGAAGATGAACAAGGTCACGGCCAAGCGCATCTGGCTCGCCGAGAAGCTGCCGACCGCGCCGTTCCTGGAGCTGGACAGCGAGGCCGACGCCAAGGCGGCGGCGAAGAAATTCAAGTTCCCGCTCGTGATCAAGCCGGCTGCGGAAGGTTCGAGCGTCGGTGTGACGATCGTGAAGAAGCCGGCGCAGGTCGCTGGCGCGTTCAAGCTCGCGCGGGCAGAAGGCCGCGCGGTCATGGCCGAGAAATTCGTCAAGGGCGCGGAGATGACGGTCGCGGTGCTCGACGGCGTCGCCTTGCCTTCGATCAGGATCGTGCCGGCCGGCGAGTTCTACGACTACCACGCCAAGTACATCGCCGACGACACCCAGTACCACTGCCCGTCGGGCGTGACGGCGGCGCTCGAGAAGAAACTGCGCGCGCTGGCGGTCGAGGCGTTCCGGCTGGTTGGCGCCAGCGGCTGGGGCCGTGTCGACTTCATTGTCGAAAAAACCGGCAAGCCGTGGCTGCTCGAACTCAACACGGTGCCGGGCATGACTTCGCATTCGCTGGTGCCGATGGCGGCGAAGGCCGCCGGCATGAGCTTCGATGAACTGTGCTGGGCCGTGCTCGAGACGTCGATGGGAGCCCGCGATGCGCGCTGAATCGCTGCCGCTGGCGCCGCCGGCCTCGCCGCTGCGCGTGGTCGGCTGGTCGCTGGCCGTGATGCTGATCGCGTTCGCGCTGATGCCGCTGGTGCCGCGCCTTGGCGCGACGCGCACGGCGGTGGTGCTCGAGGTTTCAGGCGAGCTCAAGCGGGTCGACGCCGAGGCGGTGCGCCTCGCGGTGGCCGGCCACCTGAACCGGGATTTCCACGAGCTCGACCTTGCGGCCGTGAAAGCCGCGGTCGAGGCGCTGCCGTGGGTCGCGCGCGCCCGCGTCGAGCGCGCATGGCCCGAGACGGTGCGCGTGCGGCTGTGGGAGCACCACGCGGTGGCGCGCTGGAACGACAGCGCGCTGCTGTCCGATGCCGACGTCGTGTTCACCCCCGACGGCATGCCGGCCGACCTCGGATCGTTGCCGCGACTGGCCGGGCCGGAAGGCCGCCAGGCCACGGTGCGTGAGGCGTTCGAGGCGCTGCGGGAGCGGCTCGCCGACACGCCGTTTGCGCCGGCGCGCCTCACGCAGAACGAGCGCGGCGCGTGGACCGCGGTGACCGCGGACGGAGTGGAGCTACGGCTGGGCCGGGGGGCACCGACCGATGCGGTCGTCGCGCTCGCCGGGCCGGTCAGATCGGCGCTCGAAGGGCGCCTTCAGGAGGTGACGTATGTCGATCTTCACTACATCAATGGATTTGCGGTCGGCTGGCGACAACCCGTCGCGGACGACGGCGCCCGAAGTCCCGGCGACGGCGCGGAGGAACACGATGAGTAGGAAAGCGCCGCGCGACCTCATCGTCGGACTCGACATCGGCACCCACAAGGTCGTGGCGATCGTCGGCGGCTCGACGGCCGATGGCCGCCTCGAGATCGTCGGCATCGGCTCGCATCCCTCGCGCGGCATGAACAAGGGCGTCGTTGTCAACATCGAAGCCACGACGCAGTCGATCCGCCGCGCGGTCGAGGAAGCCGAGCTGATGGCCGGCTGCCGCATCCAGTCGGTCTACGCGGGCATTTCCGGCGCGCACATCAAGAGCTTCAACAGCCAGGGCATCGTCGGCGTCAGCCACGGTGAGGTCAGCTCGCACGATGTCGAGCGCGTCATCGCCGCCGCTCGTGCGATGGCCATCCCGGCTGACCAGAAGGTCCTGCACGTGGTGCCGCAGGAATTCATCGTCGACGGCCAGGAAGGCATCGCCGAGCCGGTCGGCATGGCCGGCGTGCGGCTCGAGGCCAAGGTCCACATGGTCACCGGTGGCGCCTCTGCGGCGCAGAACATCCGGCGCTGCATCGAGGGCTGCAACCTGCGCGTCGACAAGCTGATCCTCGAGCAGCTCGCCAGCAGCTACGCGGTGTTGCAGCCCGACGAGCGCGAGCTCGGCATCTGCCTCGTCGACATCGGTGGTGGCACCTCCGACATCGCGGTGTTCAAGAACGGCTCGATCCGCCACACGGCGGTGATCCCGATCGCCGGCAACCAGGTCACCAACGACATCGCGGTGGCCTTCCGTACGCCGCCGCAGAACGCCGAGGAGATCAAGGTCAGGCACGGCTGCGCATCGCCGGCGCTGCTCGCTGGCGTCAACGCCGAGATCGAGGTGCCGAGCGTCGGCGACCGGCCGCCGCGCAAGTTGTCGCGGCTGACGCTCTCGGAAGTCATCAAGGCGCGCTACCAGGAGCTGTTCCAGTTCATCCGCAAGGAACTGCACCGCTCGGATTTTTACGACGCCATTGCGGGGGGCATCGTCCTGACCGGCGGCAGCGCCAAGGTCGAGGGAATCATCGAGCTGGCCGAAGAGGTATTCGACCTGCCGGTGCGGCTCGGCCTTCCACAAAACGTCGCGGGGCTGACCGATGTCGCCCGCAATCCGGTTTATTCGACGGCCGTCGGGCTCCTGCTCTACGGACGACAGCAGCAGGGCGGGCCGACGGCCCGGGAGCCGGCGTCCGCCGGGGCGGGCCAGTGGCTGGAGCGAGTCCAGACCTGGTTCAAGGGCCATTTTTAAATCACGCAGTCGGGGGCGACCCCACAAGGAGCAAGTCATGGGTGGAGATATTTTTGAAGTTACCGACGGCAAGAGCGATCGCGCCATCATCCGCGTCATCGGCGTGGGAGGCGGCGGCTGCAATACCGTCAACCAGATGGTCGAGACCGGCATCGACGGCGTGGACTTCGTCTGCGCCAACACGGACCGGCAGCACCTCGAACGGTGCAAGACGACGATGATCCTGCAACTCGGGCAAGCCGTTACGCGTGGCTTGGGCGCGGGCAGCAATCCCGACGTCGGCCGCCAGGCCGCGCTCGAGGACAAGGACCGCATCCGCGAGCTGATCGAGGGCACCGACCTCTTGTTCGTCACCGCCGGCATGGGCGGCGGCACCGGCACGGGCGCAGCGCCGGTGATCGCCGAGATTGCCAAGGAGATGCAGATCCTCACCGTCGCGGTGGTGACCAAGCCGTTCGGGTTCGAAGGCAAGAAGCGCCTCGCGGCGGCGCAGCGCGGCATCGAGGAGCTCGAGAAGTTCGTCGACTCGATGATCCTGATCCCCAACCAGAAGCTGTCGGTGGTGATGGGTCCGAAGGTCACGCTGACCGCCGCGTTCAAGGCGGCCAACGACGTGCTGCAGAACGCGGTGCAAGGCATCTCGGACCTGATCACGCGCCCGGGCATGGTCAACGTCGACTTCGCGGACGTGAAGACGGTGATGCTGAATCGCGGCAAGGCGATGATGGGCATGGGTTCAGCGAGCGGCGAGGACCGCGCACAGCGCGCGGTGGAAGCGGCCCTGTCGAGCCCGCTGCTGGACGACATCGAGCTGGCCAACGCGCGCGGCGTGCTGGTCAACATCTCGTGCGACGACACGATCGGCCTCGACGAGGTGCAGTTGGTCATGGAGCGCGTCATGGACATCGCTTCCGAGGACGTCGACGTGAAGTACGGCACCTCGCTCGACCCGGCGCTCAACGGTGAGATGCGCATCTCGGTGGTCGCGACGGGCCTCGGCGTCAAGCAAGTCGCGATGGCTCCCGCCAACCCCGTGGTGACGCCGATCACCTCGGCGGTGGCCAAGCGGGCGGTCAACTTCGATGAGCCGGCGATCAACCGCGGCGGTGGCAAGAAGGTGATGCCCGAGCAGCTCAAGGACCTCGTATTGGATGAGCAGCTGCTCGACATCCCGGCATTCCTGCGGGCCCAGGCCGACTAGACGATTGGCGGGTATTCAAGCGAAAAAGACCATGGGATAAGGTGCGGATTGTGTTAAACTTTTAGGCTTCAAACGGGGCAGTCCGCCCGCATTTCATCAACGGCACAATGCTCAGACAGCGCACGCTCAAAAATTCGATTCGCGCCACCGGCGTGGGGCTTCACTCCGGCAGCAAGGTCTACATGTCGATGCTGCCGGCGGGGCCGGACACCGGCATCGTGTTCCGGCGAGTCGACCTCGACAAGCCGGTCGAGATCAAGGCGTGGGCGCTCAATGTCGGCGCCACCGAGTTGGCGAGCACGCTGATGCAGGACGGCGTGAAGGTCGCCACGGTCGAGCACCTGCTGTCGGCGATCGCCGGTTTGGGCATCGACAACTGCGTCATCGAGTTGTCGGCGGGCGAGGTCCCGATCATGGACGGCTCGAGCGGGCCGTTCGTGTTCCTGATCCAGTCGGCTGGCATCCAGGAGCAGGACGCGCCGAAGCGCTTCGTGCGCATCAAGCAGCCGGTCCTGGTGCAAGAAGGCGACAAGTTCGCGCGCTTCGAGCCATACGATGGCTTCCGCGTGACCTTCGGCATCGAGTTCCGCCATCCGGTGCTCAAGACCAGTCGGCAGACCGCGACCGTGGACTTTTCCACCACCTCCTTCGTCAGGGAGGTCTCGCGCGCGCGCACCTTCGGTTTCATGCGTGACGTCGAGACCATGCGCTCGAAGAACCTGGCTTTGGGCGGCAGCCTCGACAACGCCGTGGTGCTTGACGAGTACCGCGTGCTCAACCACGAAGGCCTGCGCTACGAAGACGAGTTCGTGCGCCACAAGATCCTCGACGCCATCGGTGACCTCTACCTGATGGGACACAGCCTTATCGGCTCGTATACCGCCTACAAGTCGGGCCACCAGCTCAACAACAAGTTGCTGCGCGCCCTCATCGCGGACCCCAGGGCTTGGGAAGAAGTGACCTTTCCGGACGAGAGCAAGGCGCCGATCGCCTATGTGCGCGGCCTCGCCGCCGCCGCGGCCTGACCAAAAGGTAAGCAATTCAGGCACCTGACGCCGTTTGGCGTCAGGATGCGCCTAGGCCAAATTTCTGCTTGCGGCCGGCGCAACCTCGCCCATACACTTCAATTGTTCATATAAGTATCTGGCTGCACTTTGATTTGGCAGTCTGTGCAGGCCGGGTTATAGCGCTCCCGCACGAACGCGATGATTGAAGGTGCGCGGTATCGCAACAGGGTCGCGGCTGCGGCATGGGTCGCATAAAGGAGTGCGGCATCGCCGTCGATCGATGCGATGCGGACTTCGTTGGCCCAGGGCTCGCGCAGCCAGTCTCGGAAGGCGCGGTTGATCTGGACCAGCTGCTCGGCGTGATCGAGCGCGTGCTGCACCGGGCCGGATTGCCGGCGCAGCCAGTCCGAGAGTTTGCGGGGGTCCGAGGGCATTGGGGGATCGGGGTTAGATGGACATCATCTTAGTCAGCAACAAGCGGGGCCGCACTTGGCGCGTCACGCTCAGCACGCGCCACCTGATGGGGTGGCTGCCGTCGGCGTTCGTCATCGCATTGGCATTTGCCGCGACCCTCGGCATCGGCTACGGCGTCAAGTCTCTGGATGGCCGCCTGCCGGTCGACATCGTCGGGCTGTGGGCAGTCGAACTCCAGCAACAGCGCGTCGAGCTGGCCAAGACCCGCGAGATGGTTGAAACCAACACCGCGGCGCTGGCACGCCGCCTCGCCCAGTTGCACGCGCACGTCATGCGGCTTGACGCCGCCGGCGCGCGGCTCACCGAGATCGCCGGTCTCGACAAGGGCGAGTTCAATTTCAGCGAGGCGCCAGCCGTCGGTGGCCCCGAGTCCGAGCCCGTCGCCGGCCAGCCGGCGGTCGACGAAATCCTCGCGTCCCTCGATTCGTTCGAGAAACAGTTGTCCGATCGCGAACGCCAGATGCGCGTGCTCGAAGACCTGCTGCTCGCCAGCCGCCTTCAGAAAGAAGTACGCCCGTCGGGCTTCCCGGTTGCGAACGGCTGGATGTCCTCGCCTTACGGCATGCGCATCGACCCTTTCACGGGCGGCCGCGCGTTCCACGCCGGCATCGACTTTGCAGCGCGGCAGGGCGCCAACGTGCAGTCGGTCGCGGCCGGCATCGTTTCGGATGTCGGCGAGCGCATGGGTTACGGCCTGCTGGTCGAGATCAACCATGGCAACGGCTACGTCACGCGCTACGGCCACAACGACACCTCCTTGGTGGCGGTGGGCGACCGCGTGCGCAAGGGCCAGGCCGTCGCGCTGGTCGGCGACTCGGGCCGCTCGACCGGACCGCATGTCCACTTTGAAGTGCTGCTCAACGGCCGCTCGGTCAACCCGCACCAGTACGTCCAGGCCGCCCGTTAGGGATTAGGGGTTGGGGATTGGGGAATAGGGAACAGCCCTGATTCTTGTTCTTGCCCCAATCCCTAACCCCCAATCCCTAACCCCTAGTAGAATTCCGCGCTCGCTTCTGCGGCACGTAAATTCCTCGAATGCTCAATAACTTGCTGGCGCGGGTCTTCGGCAGCCGGAACCAGCGCATCCTGTCGCGCCTGAACGGCCTCGTGACGCAGGTCAATGCGTTCGAGCCGGCCATCAGCAAGCTCAGCGACGCCGAACTGGCCGCCAAGACCGTCGAATTCCGTGCGCGCCTCGCCAAGGGCGAGACGCTGGAGCAATTGCAGCCTGAAGCCTTCGCCGTGGTCCGCGAAGCCGGCAAGCGCGCCCTCGGCATGCGGCACTTCGACGTGCAGCTCATCGGCGGGGCGGTGCTCAACGAGGGCAAGATCGCCGAAATGAAAACCGGCGAGGGCAAGACCCTGGTCGCCACGCTGGCCGCTTACCTCAACGCGCTGCCTGGCAAGGGCGTTCACATCGTCACCGTCAACGACTATCTCGCGCGGCGCGACGCCGAGTGGATGGGCCGGCTGTATCGTTTCCTCGGGCTGACCGTCGGAGTAGTGGTGTCGCACCAGCCGTCCGAGGAAAAGCGCGCGGCCTACCAGGCCGACATCACCTACGGCCAGAACAACGAGTTCGGCTTCGATTACCTGCGCGACAACATGGCGTTCTCGCTGGGCGACAAGATGCAGCGCGGCTCGCACTTCGCGATCGTCGACGAGGTCGACTCGATCCTGATCGACGAGGCCCGCACGCCGCTGATCATTTCGGGACCGACCGACGATAACCCGGACCTCTACCGCAAGATCGACGCGATCGTGCCGCGGCTCAAGCGGCAGAAGGAAGAAGAAGCCGAGGGTGATTTCCACGCCGACGAGAAGAGCCGCCAGGTGCACCTGTCGGACGCCGGCCACGAGCACGTCGAGGCGCTGATGCGCGAGGCGGGTTTGCTCGGTGAGGACGAGAGCCTGTACGACGCTGCCCACATCATCCTGATGCACCACCTCAACGCAGCGCTGCGCGCGCACAATCTGTACAAGCGCGACGTCGACTACATGGTGCGCAACGGCCAGGTGATCATCGTCGACGAGTTCACGGGCCGCATGATGGTCGGCCGGCGCTGGTCGGATGGCCTGCACCAGGCGATCGAGGCCAAGGAGGGCGTGCCGATCCAGCAGGAAAACCAGACGCTGGCCAGCATCACGTTCCAGAACTACTTCCGCCTCTACAAGAAGCTGTCCGGCATGACCGGCACGGCCGACACCGAAGCCTACGAGTTCCAGAGCATCTACAACCTGGAAGTCGTGGTCATCCCGCCGAACATGCCGATGGTCCGCAAGGACTGGGGCGACCAGGTTTTTCTCAACGCCAAGGACAAGTTCGGTGCCGTGATCACGGAGATCAAGTCGGCGCACGCCAAGCTGCAGCCGGTGCTGGTCGGCACCGCGAGCATCGAGACGTCCGAGCTGCTGTCCGGATTGCTCAAGACCGAAGGTATCGCCCACGAGGTGCTCAACGCCAAGCAGCACGAGCGTGAGGCGCAGATCATCGCCAACGCCGGCCGTCCCGGCGCGGTGACCATCGCCACCAACATGGCTGGCCGCGGCACGGACATCGTCCTCGGCGGCAGCCTCGAGGCCGAGCTGGCGCAGTTGCCGGCCGGGGACGCGGGTGCACACGAGTCCGCGCGCCAGGCCTGGAAGCTGCGCCACGAGCAGGTCGTCGCGTCGGGCGGGCTTTACGTGATCGGCTCGGAACGCCACGAGTCGCGCCGCATCGACAACCAGCTGCGCGGCCGCTCGGGCCGCCAGGGCGATT
Organism: Verrucomicrobiia bacterium; assembly: GCA_035526825.1. GTDB lineage: Bacteria > Pseudomonadota > Gammaproteobacteria > Nevskiales > Nevskiaceae > JACPFV01. The sequence goes on from DATLBT010000051.1 coordinate 43,564, forward strand.
CGGGTGCGTCGCGCTTCTACCTGTCGCTCGACGACACCTTGATGCGGATCTTCACGCCGCCGCGCATGCGCGCGATGCTGCAGGGCCTCGGCATGCAGGAAGGCGAGGCGATCGAACACAAGTGGGTCACGCGCGCGATCGAGACTGCGCAGCGCAAGGTCGAGGCGCACAACTTCGACATCCGCAAGCACCTGCTCGAGTTCGACAACGTCGCCAACGACCAGCGCAAGGTCATCTACGAGCTGCGCGACGAAGTGATGGGCGCGGAGCGCGTCACGCCGATGCTCGACGAGATGCGCCTCGATGCGGTCAATGCGGTGGTCGACGCCTGGATCCCGCCGCAGAGCGTCGAGGAGCAGTGGAATGTGCCGGCCCTCGAGGAAGCGTTGCTGCGCGATTTCGGCCTCGCGTTGCCGCTGAAGCAGTGGCTCGACCAGGACAAGGCGCTCGACGAAAAGGGGCTGCGCACGCGCATCGTCGAGGCGCTGGTCAAGGCGTACGACGAGAAGAAGGCGCGCTTCGGCGCGGCGACGCTGGAGCACATCGAAAAATCGGTGTTCCTGGGCCTGATCGACCAGATCTGGCGCGAGCACCTCGCGGCGATGGATTACCTGCGCCAAGGCATCCATCTGCGGGGTTATGCGCAGAAGGATCCGAAGCAGGAGTACAAGCGCGAGGCGTTCGGGATGTTCAACGACATGCTGGCGCGCTTCAAGCACCAGGTCGTCAGCGTCCTCGCCAAGGGCCAGATCCAGACCGCCTCGGAAGCCGCGGCGCTTGAAGAAGCGCGTCGCAAACAGCGTCCGTTGCAGTTGCAGCATGCCGACGCGCCGTCGCCGACTGCGGATGTCGATAGCATCCCGCCCGTGGCGGAGTCTGCGTCCGCCGCCGCGCCGGGGCCGCGCCCGCTCGAGCAGCGCGCGGCGCCGCCGCCGCGCGTCGAGACGCACAAGCGCGAGGAGCCCAAGGTCGGCCGCAATGATCCGTGTCCTTGCGGCTCGGGGAAAAAGTTCAAGCAGTGCCATGGCAAGCTGATCTGACGCCGGACCGTGCCCGTCAACCTCACCGCGCCTGAGTCGCTGCTGCCCATTGCCGGCGCGCGCCTCGGGGTCGCGGAAGGCGCCATCAAAAAACCCGGTCGCAAGGACGTGCTGGTGATCGCGCTCGCGGAAGGCACGCAGGTCGCTGGAGTCTTTACCAAAAACGCGTTCGCGGCGGCACCGGTGCAGTTGTGCCGCCAGCGCCTGAAGAAGACCTCGCGCGTGCGGGCGCTGTTGGTGAACTCCGGCAACGCGAACGCCGCCACCGGCGCAGAAGGTCTCGCCAGCGCGAAGGCCACGACCGCGAGCGTCGCCAGCGCGCTCGGCATCGCGCCCGAGTCCGTGCTGCCGTTCTCCACGGGCGTAATCGGGCAGCAGCTGCCGGTCGATCGCATGAATGCCGCCGTCGGCCACGCGACCAAACGCCTCGTCGAGGACGCCTGGCTTGCAGCGGCGCAGGCGATCATGACGACCGACACCGTCGCCAAGGGCCAGTCGCGGCAGGTCGAGACCCGCGCCGGCACGGTGAGCGTCACCGGCATCGCCAAGGGCGTTGGCATGCTGTGCCCCGACATGGCGACGATGCTCGCGTTCGTCGGCACCGATGCGAAGCTGTCGGCTAGCGACGCCAGGAGAGTCCTGCGCGACGCGGTCGCCACCTCGTTCAACTGCGCCACCGTCGACGGCGACACCTCGACCAACGATTCCTGCGTGCTGTTTGCGACCGGCCAGGTGGCGACCGGCCCGCGCGACGTCAAGGCCATCGCTGGCGCGATCCGCGACGTGTGCGAGCACCTGGCGCAGTCCGTCGTGCGGGACGGCGAGGGCGCCACGCGCTTCGTCACCCTGCGCGTAGGCGGCGCGCGCTCGGTCAGCGAGGCGCGCGCGGTCGCCTACGCCATTGCCCATTCACCGCTGGTGAAAACCGCCCTGTTCGCGGGCGACGCCAATTGGGGGCGCCTGGCGATGGCCATCGGCAAGGCCGGCGTCAAAGGACTCGCCGCGTCGAAAGTCAGCATCCGACTCGATGAGGTGAAGGTCCTGCAACGTGGCCAGCCGCATCCCGACTACCGCGACGCACAGGGCGCCGCGGTGCTGGCCAAGCCCGAGTTCACCATTGGCGTCGAACTCGGTCGCGGCAAGGCGAGCGCGCGGATCTGGACCTGCGATTTCAGCTACGACTATGTGAAGATCAACGCGGAGTACCGCACCTGACCCGGTTTTTGCACATCGCCGTGGGCGTGCTGCGAAACGCCGCTGGCGAAGTGCTCGCGTGCCAGCGTCCGGCGCACAAGCTGTATCCGGGCGAGTGGGAGTTTCCCGGCGGCAAGGTCGAGCCCGGCGAGGACGTTCTCACCGCGCTGCGCCGCGAGCTGCGCGAGGAACTAGGCATCAAGGTCCGTGAGGCGCGCCCCTTGATCTGCCTGCGCCACACTTACCCCGAGCTTGCGGTCGAGCTCGACACCTGGCTGGTGGGCGCCTGGGAAGGCCACCCTGAGTCCACCGAGCACCCGGCGGTCGCGTGGGTGACTCCGGTCGCGCTGTCCAATTGGCCGCTGCTCGTCGCCGACAAGCCCATCGTCAACGCGCTGCGACTGCCGCCGCAGCTCGTTGTCACGCCGCCCGATTTCGAGCCGAGCCTTGCTTGCGCCACCGTGCCGGATGCGCTCGTTCGACTGCGGCTGCCGCGAGCGAGCGATGCGCAATACCACGCAATTGCGCGGATGCTGGGCGAGTCCGGCATGCCGCTGCTGCTCGATCGCGATCCGCACGCGGTGGAGCAACTCGGCGCGGCAGGATTCCACGCGACGTCGGGCGTCCTCGCAATACTGGAGCGTCGGCCCGTGTCACTGCAGTCCTGGTTCGGCGCCTCGTGCCATTCCGCCGAGGAGCTCACGCGGGCGCGGGCGCTGGGCGCGGACTACGCCGTGCTCGGGCCGGTGCTGCCGACGGCGACGCACCCGGGTGTGGCCACTTTGGGTTGGGAGGGATTCGGTCACCTGGCGCGCAATGCCGGATTGCCGGTGTACGCCATCGGCGGCCTCGCGCCCAACCTGCTCGACCTGGCCTGGCGCCACGGGGCGCAGGGTATCGCCGGGATTTCGGCTTACTGGGGCTGACCGGACACGGGTTCGTCTGGCGGCTCGGCGTCGTTATCGGCGGGAATCGAATAGCTGCCGGCAAACCATTGGCCGAGGTCGGCCATCTTGCAGCGCTCCGAGCAGAACGGCTTCCAGCGGGCGGCCGCCGCCGGGTCCGGCGCCTTGCCGCAGCCGGGGCACATCCCGTCTTTCCTGCGCCTCATAAGGTGCAGCATTGCAGTTGGAAGGGGATGTCCGAGGTCGCCTGCGTCGGCCGCGCGTTGACGTCGCGCTGGATCATGAACCGCACGGTGAAGCGATGGCGGCCCGCGCTGATCTCCGGATAGACGCCGGCCTCAGCGTTGATCAACACGCGCACCAACTCGAACTCGCCCGGCGGCGTGTAGACGAACATCCCGCCCTTGGCGACCTCGTTCAGCGGCTGCGTACTCTGGCGCAGCAGGCGCAGGAACAGATTGATGGCGCGCTCGAACGGCAGCAGGTCGGCGAACCACGCATCGAGGTCGCGTCGCACGAGGTCGTAGGGCTGGCTGAGCCAATGGTGGAAGCCCGGCAAGTCGAAGGCGCTGGCGCCACCCGGAATGGTGCTCCGGTGCAGCAGCGAAATCAGGAATTCATGGTCGCGCAGCAAGGTCGTGAGTGCGTGCGCGGTCAACTGTTGCATGGCATTGACGGCCTGGTTCAGCTCGGTGAGCACCGACTGCAGGCGCGTCGGGTCGACTCCCGGCCGCTGCTGCAATCGCGTCAGCGTGCCGTGCTGCTCGATCAGCTCCTTGAGTATTTCGGTTTTCAGGTCTGAGCGCGAGACGATCGCCAGGATGTCGAGCAGCGTGCGCAGCGTCGCCCGCATGCCCCATTGCGAGCGATCGGTGCGGTGGTGCTGGTGCTGCGAAAACAGGAATTCGAGGCGCAGGAAGCTGCGCACCCGCTCGTTCAGCGGCTGCTCGAAAACGATCGACTGGCCGACTTCGCTCAAAAGGGCTCTTGCGCCCGGTTGTCCCTGAAGGTCCGGGCTGGCTTTGAGTGCGTCGTCATTCTCGCTCGCAGGCGAAGTTCAGGGCAAATGCAGGCCGGCGGCCTGCTTTTCCCCGCGATACGCAAGGGCGAGATAGAAGGCGTGCAGCTGCGCCACCGCCGTCGAGACGACCTCGGGCAAGCCGACGTTGAGGATGACGTCATCGGCACGCGCCAGGCGCTGCTCACGCGACGCCTGGGCGGCGAGCATCTGGCTGGCGAGAGCCTGGTCGATGCGGTCGCGTGCCACCAGGCGTTCGACCTGGACCTCGACCGGCGCATCGATCACCAGGATGCGGTCGACCAGCCGGTCCATGCCGGATTCGACCAGGATCGGCACGTCGAGGATGCAATAGGGCGCGCATTGCGCGTCGCGCCAGGCTGCGAGCCGCGCCTTGATCAGGGGATGGGTGATGCGCTCGAGCGCCAGGCGCTCGCCGGGATGGGCGAAGACATGCTCGCGCATGCGGCGTCGATCTAGCTCGCCTGCGGGGGTGATGAAGGCCGCGCCGAAATGCTCTCGGATCTTGCACAGGCCTTCGCCGCCCGGCGCGACCGCCTCGCGCGCGACGAGGTCTGCATTGATCACGGGCGCCCCGAGCCCCGCGAAGGCTTGGGCGGCGAGCGACTTGCCACTCGCGATGCCGCCGGTCAATCCGACCGCGAGCGGCATCGATTCAGGCGCCCGGGGTCGACCAGCGCAACCAGGCTTGCGTCAGCGGCGCGCCGCCCACCAGCATCACCCAGCCCGCAATCGCGAGGTAGGGACCAAACGGGATCGGCTGCTGGCGATCATGCTTGCGGAACACGATCAGGCCGATGCCGATCAGTGCACCGGCCACCGAGGACAGCAGGATGATCAGGGGCAGCGACTGCCAGCCAAACCAGGCGCCGAGTGCGGCGAGCAGCTTGAAGTCGCCGTAGCCCATGCCTTCCTTGCCGGTCAGCAGCCGGAACAGGTGGTATACGGACCACAGGCTCAGGTAGCCGGCAGCCGCGCCGATGATGGCGTCAGCGGGCGGGGCGAATATGCTGAAAAGCGCGAGCACCAGTCCGGCCCACATCAGTGGCAGCGTGATGGAATCGGGCAACAGCAGCGTCTTGAGATCGATCAGCGTCAGCGCGATCAGGGCATAGGTCAGCAGCAGCGCCGGCAACAGCTGCGTGCTCCAGCCGAAGTGCCACGCGACGTACGCGCCCAGCGCGCCGGTCGCGGCCTCCACCAGCGGATATTGGACCGAGATGCCCGCGCCGCAGGCCGCGCACTTGCCGCGGAGCCAGAGCCAGCCGAGCACCGGGATGTTGTGCCAGGGCTTGATCGCGGCCTTGCACGAAGGGCAGCGCGACGCTGGCTTCATCAACGTCAGCGGCTCCGGCTCGTCGACGGCCGGCATCGCGAGCAGCACGCGACATTCGTGGCCCCACTCGCGCTCCATCATCACCGGCAGGCGATGGGCGACGACGTTGAGGAAGCTGCCGACCGAAAGGCTCAGCAGCGCAACGGCGAAGACGACGAACCCGGGGCTGTGGCTCAGCCCGTCGATCAGCGACATTCCCGGCGCAGTGGCTAGACGACCGTGCCCATCTTGAAGATGGGGAGGTACATCGCAACGACCAGGCCGCCGACGAGGACGCCGAGGATCGCCATGATCATCGGCTCGAGCAGGCTAGACAGCGCATCGACCAGCGCGTCGACTTCGGCCTCGTAGAAATCGGCCACCTTGCCGGCCATGGCGTCCAGGGAGCCGGATTCCTCGCCGATCGCGATCATCTGCACCGCCATCGGCGGGAACAAGCCGGTCTGCGCCATGCACAGCTGCAGCTGCTGGCCGGTGGAGACGTTGTCCTTGATTTGCAGGATCGCCTTGTAGAAAACGATGTTGCCGGCGGCGCCGGCCACCGACTCCAAGGCGTCGACCAGCGGCACGCCGGCGGCGAACATCGTTGCGAGCGTGCGAGCGAAGCGCGCGACCGCCGACTTGTAGAGGATGTCGCCGATGACCGGCAGCTTCAGCATCACCCGGTCCATCAGCTCGCGCAGCTTCTGCGAGCGCTTGTGCGCCTCGATGAAGCCGACGAAGAAAGCGACGATCGCCAGGCCGATCATGATGCCGTTGGATTTCAGCGCGCGCGACAGGTCGACCACCATCTGGGTGAAGGCGGGCAGGTCGGCGCCGAACCCGCGGAAAAGCTCCTCGAACTGCGGCACCACGAAGATCAGCAGGATGGCGGTGACGACCACGGCGACCACCACGACCGCAGCGGGATAGGTCAGCGCTTTCTTGACCTTCTTCTTGATCGCCTCGGTCTTTTCCTTGTAGGTGGCGATCTTGTCGAGCAGGGTCTCGAGGGCACCCGACTTCTCGCCGGCGTGCACCAGGTTCACGAACAGGTCGTCGAACTGAAGCGGATAGCGGCCGAGGCTCTCGGCGAACGTATTGCCGGCCTCGATGTGGGCCTTGATGCCCATGATCATGTCGGCCATCGCCGGCTTCTCATGGCCGCGGCCGACGATCTCGAGGGACTGAACCAGCGGCACGCCCGCCGCCATCATGGTCGACATCTGGCGCGAAAAAATGGCGATGTCCTGAGCCTCGATCTTGCCCTTGCCGCCGAGCTTGAAGCTGCTCTTCTTGGCGACCTTGATCGGATTGAGACCCTGCTTGCGCAATTGCGCCTTGATCGAGGCTTCGGTCAGGCCGATGGTCGAGCCCTTCAACCGTGCGCCCTTGCGGTCGGTGGCCTCCCACGCGAAAGTAAATTCCTTCACCGGCTTTCCGGCTGGCTTCTTGGTTCCGGCTTTGACGGCTGCGGCTTGGGCCATGGGCGCGTTATTCCTTTAGGGCGTCAGTCGCCAACGGTGCAGGCATTGGCCTGCGCCAAATCGATCTTGCCGGCCAGCACCTTGCGGAGCGCCGACTGGCGCAAGTCCTTGATGCCTTCCTTCTGGGCCTGGTCGGCGATCTGCATGGCGTTGCCGCCTTCCATGATGATCCGGCCCATCTCCTCGGAGAAGGGCATGACCTGGTATATGCCCGTGCGGCCCTTGTAGCCGTTGTCGCACTGGTCGCAGCCGACGGCTGCCATGATCTTGGCATCCGGCGCGTCGAGTTCGGCGGGAGTAAAGCCGTTCTTGATCAACTCCTCGCGCGGGATGTTGGCCGGGCGCTTGCAGTGCTTGCAGAGCCCGCGCGCGAGGCGCTGGCCGATGATCAGGGTGAGCGTCGAGGCCAGGTTATAAGCCGGGATGCCCATGTTCATCATGCGCACGATGGTCTGCGGCGCATCGTTGGTGTGCAGCGTGCTCAACACCAAGTGGCCGGTCTGGGCGGCCTTCAGCGCGATTTCCGCGGTGTCGAGGTCGCGGATTTCGCCGACGAGGATGACGTCGGGATCCTGGCGCAGGAAGGCCTTGAGCGCGGCCGCAAAGGTCAGGCCGACCTTGGGGTTGACGTTGACCTGGTTGACGCCGGGCAGGTTGATTTCCGCCGGGTCTTCCGCCGTCGAAATGTTGATGTCCTCGGTGTTGAGGATGTTCACGCCCGTATACAGCGACACGGTCTTGCCCGAGCCGGTGGGGCCGGTCACCAGGATCATGCCCTGCGGCTGTGCCAGGGCCTTCATGTAGGCGTCTTTCTGCTCCGGCTCGTAGCCGAGCGCGTCGATGCCGAGCTGCGCGCTCGAAGGATCGAGAATACGCGCACAGATTTTTTCGCCAAATAGTGTTGGGCAGGTGCTGACACGAAAATCGATCGCTTTTGTTTTTGATAAATGCAGCTTGATGCGGCCGTCCTGCGGGATGCGGCGCTCCGCGAGGTCGAGCTTGCTCATGACCTTGACGCGCGCGGCGAGGCGGCCACCCATCTGCACCGGCGGAGTCGCGACGATCCTGAGCTCGCCGTCCTTGCGGTAGCGGATGCGGTAGATCTTCTCGTACGGCTCGAAGTGGATGTCCGAGGCGCCCTGGTTGATGGCGTCGAGCATGATCTTGTTGACGAAGCGCACGACCGGCGCGTCCTCGGCATCGCCCGACGTGGCGATGTCGACTTCTGCATCGGCGGAGCCGTCGGAGATGTCGATGTTCTCGAGGTCGGTGTCCTCGACGTTCATGCTCGAGTTCTGCGCCGAGCTCTGCGCCGTGTCGATCGCCTTGAGCAGCTTGTCGCCCTCGACGACGATCGCCTCGGTCGACAGGTTGGTGGCGAACTTGATCGCGTCGAGCGCCGGCAGGTCGGTCGGATCGGCGACGCCGACGTAGAGCCGCTTGCCGCGCTTGAACAGCGGCAGCACGCGGTGCTGGCGCATCAGTTTTTCGCTGACGAGCTTCAGCGTGTCGTTGTCGAGCTCGACCGCCGCCAGGTCCAGCATCGGCACGCCGAACGCAGCGGACGCCGAATGGGCGATATTGGCCGGCGCGGCAAGCTTGTCGTCGATGATCTGGCTGACCACCGAAATGCCGGCTTTCTGCGCCTTGGCCTGGGCTTCCTTGGCTTTGTCTTCGGACAGGACGCCGTCGGCGACTAAGCGGCGTGCGAGGCCCCCTAAAAACCCGCCCGGAGCGGATGCCGCTGGTGTTGCCATTGGTACCCCTGCGCGCGGTAGTTACGCGCTCGTCGTTCGAGGATAATACCTGCTGTTTCCAGCACTTAAAAGGCCCGCGTGCCCATGGCGTCAGCCCGCAAACCGCTGGTCTTGGTGGTGACGTCGACCTTGCCAAGATGGGAGGGCGACACAGAGCCGAGGTTCATCTTGGACCTGTGTGAGGCGCTTCGCGAAACACATCGCATTTTGATCTTGGCCCCACATTTTCCGGGAGCTGCGCGTTTCGAGCGGCGAGACGGTCTCGAGATCCGGCGCTATCGATACTTTCTTGCCTGGGGCGAACAATTGCCCTATGAGGGCGGAATACTCCCCAAGTTGCGCCTCAGGCCATGGCTTTGGCTATTGGTCCCTTTCTTCATGGCCGCCCTAGTATTGGTAACGGCTCGAGTCCTGGTTCGCGAGCCGGTCGACCTAATTCATGCCCACTGGTTGGTACCACAAGGGCTGGCCGTACGCGTTGCGCGCCTGTGCGTTGGCCGGGCGGTGCCCCTGATCTGCACAGCGCATGGCGCGGACGTGTTCGGGCTGCGCGGTGCGCGCGCGCGTGCCTTGCAGCGCTGGATCGCGGCAGGCTCCGTCCGGGTCGGTGCGGCATCCAGGTCTGTGGCTAATGAGCTCGCGCACCGTGGCGTGCCCGCCAGCAAGCTTCGCGTGCTGTCGATGGGCGTTGCGATGCGGCCCGTCGCACTGAGCCCGCGCAGCCAGGAACTCATCGCGTTCGCCGGACGGATCGTCGAAAAAAAGGGTGTCGGGGTGTTGCTAGATGCGTTCGCGCGCCTCGCACCCGGGCGGCCCGCTGCGCGGCTGGTGATCGCCGGCGGCGGCCCTGACCTCGCGAAATACCGTGAGGAGGCTGCAGCCCGGGGGCTGTCCGACCGCGTGGACTTTCTTGGACCGCTGCTGCACGCAGATGTCCAAGCGCTTTTCTCACGCGCCGCTGTCGCTGCGATGCCGTCGGTAACTGCGCGCGATGGAGACGCGGAGGGCTTGGGGCTTGTAATGCTCGAAGCAATGGCGGCGGGCTGCCCCATCGCCGTGACGGACCAGCCCGCGATGCGGGACGTGGTGCGTCCTGACGAAAACGCGCTGGTTTTTCCCGAAGGCGATGGTGCCGCTCTCGCTGCGGCGCTGGAACGGCTACTGGCAGACAGGAACCTCGCCGCCCGGCTCGCCGCACGCGCTATGCAGGATGTCGCGGCGGCTTATTCGTGGGCGGCGGTCGCCGCGCGGCATGCGCAAGCCTATGCCGAAGCACTGGCAGAGGGCGCGCCTTGAGTGCGCCGCGTTACGCCGTCGTGACGGTGAGCTACAACGCCGATGCGGCGGTGCTGAAGCGGCAGCTTGCGAGCCTCGGTGATGCGGCCGTGCGGGTGCTGGTCGACAACGGTTCGCTGCCGGCCGTGGCCGCGGCCGCGCGCGCGGCGGCGAACGAATTGGGCGCCGTATTCCTGCCGCAGGCGCGAAACCTGGGCTTGGCCGCGGCGTTGAATGTCGGCGCCGCCGCAGCCCTCGAGCGCGCGCCCGACTGTGCGTACCTGATTTTCCTCGACGATGATACGGAGCCCGCCGCCGGCGCCGTGGCACAGCTCGTCGACGCTGCAGCGGCGCTGTGGGCCGCGGATCCTGCAACGGGCCTCGTCGGACCCGTGATGGTCGACGCGGCAAGCGGGTTGAGCCACGGTGTGCACCGCATCCGCGGTTGGTGCTGGACTCGCGAGTATCCCGGTCCTGCGCAGCGGCCGATGCGCTGTGCCTCGATCAATGGCAGCGGCATGACCGTAGCGGTGGGGACGTGGCGTCAGCTCGGCGGCTTTGACGAGGCGCTGTTCCTCGACCACGTGGATAGCGAGTATTCGTTTCGGGCGCTTCACGCAGGCTTGACGCTCTACACCGTGCCGGCCATTCGTTTCGCGCACCGCATGGGGGAGAGATCGGTGCGCATATGGCTCGGTGGGTGGCGCGTGTGGCCGTACCGGTCGCCCATGCGGCATCGCTACCTGTTTCGTAATGCAATCCTGCTGCTGCGCCGCGACTATGTCCCCGCCATATGGAAGATTTGGGCCATCGCGAAGCTGCTGTTGACTGTGAGTGTCCATCTGGCGGCCGATCGGAATCGTTTTCGGCAGTTCGCCGCGATGGCGGGCGGGACCTGGGCGGGGTTGCGTCGTGATGGTAACGACCGGCCCGCTCCCGTCAGGAAGCAACCGTGACCGTGAGCGTCGCGATGGCGACCTGCAACGGCTTGCCGTACCTGAAGGAGCAACTCGATAGCATTCGGCAACAAACGCTCGCGGCGGATGAAATCGTCGTTTGCGACGACGCTTCCACGGATGGAACCTGGGAATACGTCATTGACGTAGCTCGTTGCGATGCCCGAGTGCGCGTTCACCGCAATGAAATCCGCGTCGGCAGTACCGCCAACTTTGCGCGTGCCATCGAATTTTGTCGTGGCGACGTGATCTTCCTCAGCGATCAGGACGACGTCTGGGCACCCAACAAGGTGGCGCGAATGACCGCCGTGCTGAAAGCGGAAGGTGCGGCGCTCGTGATGTCGAACGGCATCCTGGTGGCTGCCGACGGAACCGACCAGGGTCGTAGCTTATGGCAAGCCAACGGCATCGACACGAAGGTCGCCCTGGAACTGCAGTCACGCCGAGCCGGCGCGCTTCTCGCGGCCCGCGTCTATGTCACCGGATCGGCAACGTGCTTCGTCACTTCGCTGGTTCATGACGTACTGCCGATCCCGGAACACGCGTGGCACGACCGCTGGCTCGCGCTGATCGCATCATTGGCCCGGCCAGGCGCGATTCGCCTTCTGGACGAGCCGCTGTACCGTTATCGCCAGCACGCCGGTAATCAGATCGGGGCCGGGGGATATGGTTGGTGGCGCCGGGTCGGCGTAGAAGTCGCCTCCACCGCGGACATCGAGGCCGACATCGAATGTTTGGCAGCTGCAAGGCTGCGTCTCGAGGAGTTGGTCGCCCGCTATCCGGACGCAGGTGCTGTTGCGAAGCAATATAGCCTTGATCGTCTTTTGTCTGGACGCCTACAGCATCAGCGCCGACGAATGCAGTACGTTGCACGGGAAATGCCGATGTGGAGCGCTTTCCTTCGCTACCCGGAATACCGAGCCTTCAGCCGTGGTGGTCGCACGTTGCTTCGCGACATGTTGACGCGGCTGTATCAACGTCTATGACGCCGAGCCAGCCGGCCGGTCACAAGGTTCCAGGCAAAGCGCAGAGGTTTCGTGATGCGCCACGATACGGTGCCCTTGATGCGCTCGACTTCCTGCCGCGCCAACGCCAGTTCCTGTGCATATTGCAGTGCACGCGCCGCAACGGCGAAAGCCGGAACATGACGGTCGATCGGACGCCCTAGAATTTCCTCAAATGCTCCAGAGGCTTCACCAAAGACTTCTTGCAGCAGTCGATCCTCTAGCTGGGTCGCTTCTGCAAGGTGCCTCGGGGAAATCTCCAAGCCAAGCCGTCGCCCGACTTGCACTACGAATGCACCCAAGGTCAACTCCCTGTGTTCCTCCGACAGCACCCAACGATGCGCTGCGTGCGCCAGTCCGCGTACCACGACCCAGCCGACCGGTATGGGCCCGTTCCATTCCCATTCCTGGTCGATGTACTGCAAGCCTTCAGGTGTCACAATCAGATTGAACGGAGTGCAGTCGACGTAAAGACCCGGGAGCGTTGCAGCGAGGGGGTCTGAGCCCCCTCCGGTCGCTTGAGCGATCAGGTAGTCCACCCACGGCCGGCTGGCCTCTGCAATCAAGTCGAGGTCGATGCGACGCCCGATCGCATGAGCAACCTTGGTAAACAGCAGCTTTCCTTCCGCATAGGATTCGCGCTGCCGACTATGGCGCACGCGGTGCTCTGGCGGTGCCAGCGTGCCTGGGGCAAGCGGTTGGCGTTCGACCACAGTGCCGCCTGGCGCCGCACGTATCTCAGTTGCGGTCGCATACGCGGCGCGGCGCGTCGTTGCATAAGAGCGCGCATACCATTTCCTGCGCGCGGGTAACGTAGTCGCTGTCGGGGGCCGCGCCACTACGATGAATGAATTTGCGAGATCAGGGCCTAGACCGTTGGCCACGATCGTCGGCCACGCGAGTGTTTCATCGAAGGCGCGAAGCGGACTTCCGCGGTAGTCGCGACTTTGGGCCCGACACAAGAGATCCGCAACGTTCAGGCCAGGTGCGGCAAAGGCGTCCTGGTGGATCACAACTCCGGCAAGCTTGTAGTCCGGGAACGGAAACATCCACTCCGCCTCCACGAGGCAAGCGTGCTTCAGGCGCTCCTGCAGTTCCCGCCTGCCAAACGTGACCGGCGTGCGAGTTTCGTACCGATTCTCTATGCCGTAGTACTCCTCACCGAGGTGATCTTCGCTGCAGCCGGCGAAGTATTTGAGGCCGAGCCGATTCTCTATGGCGACAATCAGTCGCCCGTCCGGTTTCAGGTGCCGGGCCGCGACAGCCAGGCATTGTCCGACGGGATCGGCCCCAGGGAAGTAGAGCGGAGCGTACTCGAGCACCCCGATCAGCGTGACGCAATCAAATGCCCGTCCGGGCGCAACGCCCGCAATGGAATCGCACGCGACAGCCACGTTCGGCAGATCGGCACAGCGAGCCGCGGTGACCGCTGCGCGCTGCCGGCTGCCTTCAACGGCCATCACTGCTGCGCCGGTTTCCCCGAGCGCGCGTGTGATCGCGCCACAGCCGCTGCCGAGTTCCAGGACGGCTTGGTTCGCCCGGAAATCCAGAGCGCGCACGATGTTGGCGCGCGCCGCGCTGAAATGGTACTCACTCGGCCAATCAACGATGCGCGCACGCAGTTCTGCGGATAGCACGCTGAGGTCTCGGCACGCGCGGACGGTCTCCAGCAGTCGCGCTTCGGTCGCGGCACCGTCCGAATAGTCGAGCGGAGCGTATCCCTTGCGTTCCCAAACGCGGGTGCGATCATCGCGAATGTACGGAGGGCCAATCATGGACGGCGCCTCCGTACAATGGGCATGACTCATGATTCCAGATCTACACGGCGAGCGGCGGAGCCGACACCTTACAGGGCCCTTGTGCGTCTAACCAACTGGCTGTTGATGCGTTTGAGGATGACCGGCGGCATTGCCGACGTCCTTGGAAAGGCTTGGCGCGTGTGGCGGGCCGAAGGGTGGGCCGGTCTCACCAGTCGTTTCGACGCCATCCGCAACAGTCCGGACTATAACAAATGGATCAGGCAATTCGACACACTCGACGACACTCGTCGAGTGCAATTGCGAAAGACCGCCGAAAAAATTCCCTGCGCGCCGTTGATTTCCGTGGTGATGCCCACTTACAACCCGGATCTTCGCTGGCTTGCGCAGGCGATCGAGTCGGTTCGGACGCAGATCTATCCGCACTGGGAACTGTGCATCGCAGACGATGCCTCGACCGATCCGCGCGTTCGGCCATCGCTGGAGCGCTATGCCCGCGCTGACCACCGGATTCGGGTTGCATTCAGGGATCGCAATGGCCACATATCGGCGGCGAGCAATACGGCTCTGGCCATGGCCAACGGCGAGTGGGTGGCGCTGCTGGACCACGACGACTTGCTCGCCGAGGATGCGCTGCTGCGCGTCGCGCAGGTGATTCGCAGCTGGCCAAATTGCCGATTGATCTATTCTGACGAGGACAAGGTAGACGCGCGCAACACGCGCGCAGATGCCTATTTCAAGTGCGACTGGAATCCGGAGCTGTTCGAGTCGCAGAATATGTTCAGCCACCTCGGCGTCTATTACCGATCCCTGGTGGTCGAAATTGGCGGCTTTCGCGAAGGATTCGAAGGCGCCCAGGATTACGACCTCGCCTTGCGCTGCGTTGAACGGATCCGGACAGACCAGATCGTCCACATACCTCGCGTTCTTTACCATTGGCGGGTGCATCGCAAAAGCACCGCGCGTGCCCTGGAGTCCAAGCCGTACGCGCAAGATGCCGGTCGACGCGCCTTGACAGAGCATTTCGAACGACTCGGCATCGCCGCACGCGTCGAACTCTCGGGTAACGGTTATCGCGTGCGCTACGCTTTGCCTGAGCGCTGCCCCCTCGTCACGCTTATTATTCCAACGCGCAATGGCGAGACTCTGCTGCGGCAGTGCGTCGGCAGCATTCTGGAGAAGACGACCTATCGACCTTACGAGATCCTCGTCGTCGATAACGGGTCGGATGAACCAGGGTGCTTGGCTTACCTCCGGCAACTGAGCAAGGACACCAGGGTACGCGTGATGCGCGACGAAGGGCCTTTCAACTATTCAGCGCTCAACAACGCCGCCGTTCGCGCCGCGCGAGGTGAAGTGATCGGCCTTGTCAATAACGATGTCGAGGTAATTTCTCGGGATTGGCTCGACGAGATGGTCAGCCACGCCTTGCGACCCAGCGTCGGCGCCGTGGGGGCGAAGCTGCTTTTTCCCAACGACACGGTACAGCACGCTGGGGTCGTGCTCGGTATCGGCGGTGTCGCTGCGCATATGCATCGTGGGCTGCCTCGCGAGCACCGCGGCTACTTCGAGCGGGCCGGCCTGGTACAGGCCTACTCGGCCGTAACCGCCGCGTGCCTGGTGGTGCGCAAGGCGGTTTACGAGGAGGTCGGCGGCCTGAACGAGACGGATCTCCGCGTCGCGTTCAACGACGTCGATTTTTGTCTGAGGGCGAGGGCAGCGGGGTACCGCAACGTCTGGACGCCCTATGCTGAGTTGTATCACCATGAATCGGCCACGCGGGGCACCGAGGATACGGACGAAAAACGTGAGCGCTTTGCCCGGGAGGCCTGTTACATGCGGGAGCAGTGGGGCGCACTGCTGCTCGCCGATCCCGCATATAACCCTAATCTCTCCGTCGTCCACTCCGATTTTCGGCTGGCTTGGCCACCCCGCGTGAGTGAGGTTGCCACCGGGAAGTTGCAAACATGAGCTTCGTACTTTCTGTCGTGATTCCCTGTTACAACGAGTCGCGCACCCTCGCCGGGCTACTCGGTCGCGTGCGCGCGGCCCAATTTGGCGGCAAACTCGAGCTCATCGTCGTAGATGACGCCTCCACCGACGGCAGC
>DATLBT010000052.1:0-45806 GCA_035526825.1 Verrucomicrobiia bacterium
GCCGAAGCGATCTGCGAGCTGGCGTCCGGCGATCACGCCGGTGCGCACCTGGCGCCAACGCTGCTCGTGCTCAGGCGGCAATTTGCATTCCGGGAACGTGCGCAGCCAGCGCTCCGGGTTCACCGCGAATTGCGGGAAGAAATTCTGCCGTTCCCCTTTGTAGAGTCCGCCGAAGAATTGCGAATGCGAGACCGACGCGACGCCCGGCACCGACTCGATTTGTGGCA
Organism: Verrucomicrobiia bacterium; assembly: GCA_035526825.1. Taxonomy (GTDB): domain Bacteria; phylum Pseudomonadota; class Gammaproteobacteria; order Nevskiales; family Nevskiaceae; genus JACPFV01. The sequence goes on from DATLBT010000052.1 coordinate 228, forward strand.
GCAGCCGCATCGGCAGCGGGCTGGTGAACGATACGCGCGCCTGCGTGATCAGGATCGGCGCCGACAGGTTCACCGTGCCGCCCGAGAACAGCGCATTGGCGGCCTGGATCAGGCCGAGCAGGAGGAACGCGGTGACCAGCGAGGCCAGCGTGAGCGAGGTGCGGACGCGCGAACGCCAGAGCATGGCCCAGACCAGTGCGACGAACTTCACGGGAGCCTCAAGCCGCGGTCTTCACCTGTTCCACGAGCACGCCCTTGTCGAGGTGCAGCTCGTGCGATGCATAGTCCGCCGCCTTCTGGTCGTGCGTGACCATGACGATGGTCTTGCCGTGCTGCTTGTTGAGCACCTGCAGCAGGTTGAGGATTTCGTCCGCGGTCTTGCGGTCGAGGTCACCGGTCGGCTCGTCGCAGACCAGCAGCGTCGGGTCAGCCACCAGCGCGCGAGCGATGGCAACGCGCTGTGCCTGGCCGCCGGACAACTCGCTCGGCTTGTGCTTGGCGCGATCCTTGAGGCCGACGATCTCGAGCGCGGTCTCGACGTGCTTCTGGCGCTGGGCCTTCGACAGCGAGGTCAGCAGCAGCGGCAGCTCGACGTTCTTCTCGGCGGTCAGCACCGGCAGCAGGTTGTAGAACTGGAACACGAAGCCGACATGGCGCGAGCGCCAGGTCGCGAGCTGGCCGCTCGACAGCTGGTCGATGCGCTGGTCGCTGACGGTGACCGAGCCTTCGGTGGGCTTGTCGAGGCCGCCAATCAGGTTGAGCAGCGTGGTCTTGCCGGAGCCCGACGGGCCCATCAGCGCGAGAAAGTCGCCTTGCGCGATGTCGAGGTCGAGTTTCTGCAGCACCGGCACGGCTTGCTTGCCGCGGGTGTAGGTCTTTGAAACGCCCTTGAGGCTTACCAGAGTTGTCATGTACAAATCCCCTTGTGTTTATTGTCATTCCGAGCGCAGCGAGGAATCGCGTTCCGAAAAGCGCCGCGCTGCGGAACGCGATCCTTCGCTTCGCTCAGGATGACACTACTTCTGAACCTCGACGCGCGCGCCATCCTGCAATTTTTCCAGCTCGCCGAGGGCGACGCGCTCGCCTCCCGACAGCCCTGCGGTAACGTTGACCTGCCCGCCGCGCTCGGCGCCGACGCCCACCGCGCGCCGCTCGACCGTCTCTCCCGTGATCACGAACACCACCTTGGTGCCGCCCTCGTCCTTGATCGCCGCCGCCGGCACCAGCACGCCCTGCGGCTTCGCCGCCTCCGCGCCCTGCACTTCTTCTTCCGGCAGGAACGACACGCGGACGCCCATGTCGGGAATGATCCGCGCATCGCGAACCTGGATGCCGATGCGGACCTTGACCGTGGCCTTGCTGCGATCCGCGGTGGGAATCACCGCGATCACCGCGCACGGGATCTTCCAGTCAGGGTAGGCGTTGAGGATGGCCTCGACACGCTGCCCAGGTTGCACACGGTTGATGAAGTTTTCGTTGACGTCGACCTCGATCTCGAGCGAGGCCATGTCGACCAGCGTGCCGATGCCGGTGCGCGTACCGGCGCCGCCGGCCGACAGCGGCGAAATCATCTCGCCGACCTGCGCGTTCTTGACCGTGATGACGCCGTCGAACGGCGCGCGCACCACCGTGTCATCGAGGAAGCGACGCTGCACCGAGATACCGCGCGACGCGACGCCGACCTGCTGCGCCGCGCTTTCCGCGCGCGCCTTCAGCGAGTCGACCGTCGACTGTGCGTTGTCGAGCGCGGCGTCGGACACCAGCTTGCGCTCGTGCAACTCGCGCGAGCGCCGCAGCTGGCGTTCGCCCTCGATCAGCTGCACCTGGACTTCGGCCTGCGCCGCCTTGGCGGCGCCGAGCTGCGACTCGGCCAGCGCGAGCTGCGCGTTGGCGTTGCTGTCGTCCAGGCGCGCCAGCACCTGGCCGGCCTTCACGGCCTTGCCTTCCTCGATGTTGAGCTCGACCACCTTGCCGGTGAGCTTGGCCGACACCGTGGCCTGGCGGCGCGCGATGACGTAGCCGGACGCATCCAGCACCGAAGCCGGGCTCGCGGACGCGCTCGACGCCGGAATCGCGGCGGCAGCCTGCACCGCCACCGCGGCGGCGGGCTTGAGCCACACGACCGCGCCGACGCCGAGCGCTATCACGCCAGCGCCGATGGCGATCCACTTGCCGGCGTTGCCGGATGAAGCGGGCTCGAGGCTGCGGTCGATCTTCAGCTGCCCCAGCAGGGCGCTCTTGTCGTTCATGCGGGCTGAGGAAACGGTGCCGATTGCGCGAAGGGCCGGCATTATACGGCCTCACCGTCGAGGTGCCGCTCCATCATGCGGACGTCGAGCAGCCGGCCGAATTTCTCGCCGATGCGATGCATCACGCCGATGGTCGTGAAGCCGTGCGCCTCGTGCAAGGCGCGGCTGGAGGCATTGCCTTCGACCACGCGCGCAATGACGACGCGCACGCCGCGCTCCGGCGCGATGCGCAACAACTCGCCTAGCAATCGGCCGCCGACGCCCTTGCCGCGCCAATCCGCGTGCACGTATACCGCGTTCTCTGCGGCTGCCGCGTAGGCGCAGCGATTGGACCATGCGTACAGCCGCGCCCAGCCGGCAATCGCGCCGCCGTCTTCCGCAACCAGGATCGGGTAGCGACCCTTGCCATCGTCGCGGAACCACTCGAGCCGCTGCGGCGCAGTCTTGGGCTCCGTATCGAATGTCGCGGTGCCGTGAAGCACTTCGGCATCGTAGATCGCGAAGATCCCGGCAAGGTCGGCTTCGGTGGCGGCACGCAGCTTCATGGGCGGGCCGGCTTCGCGGTGTTGCGCCGGCGCCAGAGGACTGCGCCCGCAGTGGCCACCCAACCCAGCGCCCACAGCGGCGCATTGCCCCACCGCTGGTACGGCGTCCAGCCAGTGCGCGGCTCGGCCGCCCCGCGCACCACTTCCATCTCGAACTGCCGCGCGCGCTGCACGAGGTTGCCGTCAGCGTCGATCAGCGCCGAGATGCCGGTGTTGGCCGCGCGCAACATCCAGCGGCCGTTCTCCATCGCGCGCAGCCGCGAGAACGCCAGGTGCTGGTGCGGTGCCGCCGAATCCGCGAACCACGCATCGTTGGTCATGTTGACGAGGAACGCCGACTCGCGCGCGCGCACGCGGATCTCGTCGCCGAACACGTCTTCGAAGCAGATCGAAGTTTCCAGCGCGTGGCCGGCTGCGGTCAGCAGCGGCTGGTCGTCGGCGCCAAAGGCGAAGTCCGAATACGGCGTGTCGAGCACGTCCATGATCGGCCGCAGGAATGCGGGGATCGGAAAGTACTCGCCGAATGGCACCAGGTGGCGCTTGTCGTAGCGACCCTGCGAGGCGCCGAGCGCGATGACGCTGTTGTAGTGCGCCTTGTCCTCGATCACGAGCAGGCCCGCGAGCACGGTTGCTTGATGCTCGGCGGCCTCGCGGTCGAGGTCGGCGAGATAGCTGTCGCGGAGTTGGTGCAACGGTTGCGTCAGCGCGACCTCGGGCCACACGACCAGCGCTGCCGGCCAGGCTTGCTGCGTCAGTCGCCAGTGGCGCGAAAGCGCCTCGGCGCGCATCGCCGGCAGCCACTTTTCATCCTGGCGAATGTTGGCCTGCACCAGCGCGACCTCGATCGCCTCGCCGGCCGGCTGCGTCCACGACGACGGGCGCGGCAGTGCAAATGATGCGAGCGGCGCCAGCAGCACCAGCGCCGCGACGACGCGCGACGCACGCGCCGGCTCCACCGCGAAGCGATACAGCGCGTAAGCCGCGAGCGCGACCACCCAGGACACGCCGTGCACGCCCGCGATCGGCAGCAGGCGCGCGAGCGGGGTGTCGACCGCGATCTCGCCGAGGCTGAGCCACGGCATGCCATCCCAGAGCAGGCTGGCGCGCGCCAGCTCGAGCAGCACCCACAGGGCCGGCACCGCGGCCCAGCCGGACGGCGCGCGCAGCAGGTCGAGTCGCGCGGCAAGCCACAGTGCCAACGCCGGGTAGGCCGCAAGGTACGCCGACAGCGCCAAGGTCAGCAGCGCACCGAGCCACTGCGGCGCGCCGCCATAGACATGGGTGCTGATGTAGATCCAGTAGACCCCGGTCAGGAAATGCCCGAGGCCGAAGAGCCCGCCGATCAGCAGCGCGCGGCCCCTTGTTGCGCGTGCGGCGAGCCCGAACAGCAGCGCGAGCGAGATGACCGTGAGGTACCACTGGCCGTGCGGCGCGAAGCCGAGGGTGGCGATGGCGCCCAGCACCAAGGCAATCGCAGCAGCGGCCCATGGCCGCGACGCCATCATGCTTCGGGCGTCACGGTCACCTGGAGCTGGTGCACCCGCCGGGTATCCGCCCGCTGCACGTTGAAGCCGAAGCGGCCGATGCGCACGCTTTCGCCGCGCCGCGGCATGTGGCCGAAACGGTGCACCACCAGGCCGCCGACGGTGTCGAAGCCATCGGTCGGAAAGTCGGCGCTGAAGTACTGGTTGAAATCCTTGACCGGCGTCAGGCCATTGACGAGGAAGCGCCGCTCATCCTGCTTCTGGATCTTGGCGCTCTCGGATTCGTCGTACTCGTCGGAAATCTCGCCGACGATCTGCTCGACGACATCCTCGATCGTGACCAAACCGGCGACGCCGCCGTATTCGTCGACCACGATCGCCATGTGGTTGCGGCTGCCGCGAAATTCCTTGAGCAGCACGTTGAGGCGCTTGGATTCCGGGATGAACGCCGCCGGCCGCAGCACGCGCTGCAGCGCGAAGCTCGCCGGGTCGACGCCCTGGGTGGTGAACTTCAGCAGGTCCTTGGCCAGCAGGATGCCGCTGACCTTGTCCTTGGAATCGGTGACCACCGGAAAGCGCGAGTGGCCGGATTCGACGACCACTGGCAGGATCTGCTCGAGCGTCCAGTCCTGCTCGACCACCGACATCTGCGCACGCGGGATCATGATGTCGCGCACCGGCCGCTCCGCCGTGCTCATCACGCCCTCGATCATGAACAGCGCATCGGTGTCGACCAGGCCCTGGTCGCGCGCACCATGCAGGATCGACAGCAGGTCGTCCTTGGTCTGCGGACCGCCGGCCAGGCTGCGGGTCAGCTTGCGCCACCACGGCGGCACCGGCGTCTTCGCGGTACGGGATTTGCGGGTCGTGGGAGTCTGCTCGGTCATCGGCTACCGGGAAGGACGTAAGGGTCTGGGAAGGACAGGCGCGCGAGGATGGCACGTTCGCGCTGCTCCATCACCTTTGCTTCAATTTTGCGGATATGGTCGAAGCCGCGCAGGTGGAGGACCCCGTGGATCACCATGTGGGCCCAGTGCGCCGCGGGCAGCTTGCCCTGCTCCTTCGCTTCCCGATTGACCACCGGGGCGCAGACGACGATGTCCCCCAGGACACCGCTGGCCGGACCCTCGCCGTAAGGGAACGACAGCACGTTGGTGGGCTTGTCCCTGCCGCGGAACTGGTGGTTGAGCGCGCGGCTTTCGCCGCTGCCGACGATGCGGATGGTCAGTTCGCCCTGCTCGTGGGCCAACGCGGCCAGTGCCCAGGCGCGTAGCCGGCCCGGCGACGGAATCCCGCGCGCCGGAACGCGGCGCTGGATCTCGATCAGGGCTTCTGCTCCTGCGCCGCCTTTTCGACGGCTGCCTCATGGATCTCGTAGGCATGGACGATGGCCTGCACCAGCGGGTGGCGCACCACATCCTGTTTCTCGAAGCGCACCACCTTGATACCGGCGACGCCGTCGAGCACCTTCAGCGTGTGCTTGAGGCCCGAATTGATGTGCTTCGGCAAATCGATCTGGGTGACGTCGCCGGTGACCACGGCCGCCGAGCCGAAGCCGATGCGCGTCAGGAACATCTTCATCTGCTCGACGGTGGTGTTCTGGGCTTCGTCGAGGATGACGAAGGATTCGTTAAGGGTCCGGCCACGCATGAATGCCAAGGGCGCAACCTCGATCACCGCGCGCTCCACCAGCCGCGCCACGCGCTCGAAGCCGATCATCTCGTACAGCGCGTCGTACAGCGGTCGCAGGTAAGGATCGACCTTCTGCGCCATGTCGCCGGGGAGGAAGCCCAATTTTTCGCCGGCCTCGACGGCCGGGCGCGTCAGCACGATGCGGCGCACGCGGTCCTGCTCGAGGGCCTGCACCGCCGAGGCGACGGCGAGGTAGGTCTTGCCGGTGCCGGCCGGGCCGATGCCGAAGGTCAAGTCATGGCTGGCGATGTCGCGCAGGTATTCGCGCTGGCGCTCGCCGCGGCCGCGCACCGTGCCGCGCTTGGTGCGCACCACGATTTCGCCGTCGACCATGGGTTCCGCCGGCCCCGGCGCCTGCGCGCGCTCCTCGGTCAGGATCAGGTGCACCTGCTCGGTGGTGACGAGGCCATCGGCGGCGAGCTCGAACAATTTGCGCAGCGCGGTTTCGCCGCGCGCGAGGTCATCGTCGGGCCCGACCAGCCGGAAGCGGTTGCCGCGGTTGCGAATCTCGATGCCCAGGCGCAGCTCGACCTGGCGCAGGTGCGCGTCGAACGGCCCGCACAGGTTCGCAAGCCGCTGCGAATCGTCCGGCTCCAGCGCCAGGTCGAGGCGCGTGGGGACTGTCCCCTTTTTGGTTTCATCAAAAAGGGGACTGTCCCCTTTATTTCGAACGCGCTTCACGCCGGGCTCGCCAGTCGGCCGCGCAGCGAGTTGCTCAGCGCCTCGGTGATGGTGACGTCGGCGAGGCGGCCGATCAGCGCCTCGGGACCGTCGAAATTGACCGAGCGCAGCGTCGAGGTCTTGCCGGTGAGCTGGCCGTGACCGCGCTCCGACGGGCGCTCGACCAGCACTGACAGCGTGCGACCGATCATCGCGTCGAGGAACGCAGCGTCGCGCGCGCGAACGCGCGCCTGCAGGCGCTGCAGCCGCGCGGACTTTTCCTCCGGCGGCACGCCGTCGCGCAGCTTGGCGGCCGGCGTGCCCGGTCGCGGCGAGTAGGCAAAGCTGTACGCGCAGTCGAAGCCGGCCTCGTCGATGAGGTCAAGCGTCGCGCGGAAGTCCTCCTCGGTCTCGCCGGGGAAACCGACGATGAAATCGGTCGACAGGGAAAGGTCCGGGCGCACGGCACGCACGCGCCGGATTTTTTCCAGGTACTGCGCGCGCGTGTGGCCGCGTTTCATCGCACCCAGGATGCGGTCGGACCCGCTCTGCACCGGCAGGTGCAGGAAGCTCGCGAGCTTGGGCACGGACGCGAAGGCCTCGACCAACGCGTCGCCGAACTCCACCGGATGCGAGGTCATGAAGCGGATGCGCTCGAGCCCCTCGAGCTGCGCCAGCTCCTCGATCAGCAACGCAAGGTCGCAGGTGCCGCCGCCATCGATGGCGCCGCGGTAGGCATTGACGTTCTGGCCGAGCAGCGTGATCTCGCGCACGCCCTGCGCGAGCAACTGCTCGCACTCGCGCAGCACCTGCGCCACCGGCCGACTGATCTCGGGGCCACGCGTGTACGGCACCACGCAGAAGGTGCAGAACTTGCTGCAGCCCTCCATGACCGAGACGTAAGCGGTCGGACCGTCGGCGCGCGGCGCCGGCAGGTGGTCGAATTTCTCGATCTCGGGAAAACTCACGTCGATCGCAGGCTTGAGGCTCTTGCGTGCGCGGTCGAGCAGCTCAGGCAACCGGTGCAGCGTCTGCGGGCCGAACACGATGTCGACCGACGGCGCACGGCGCGTCAGCTGCTCGCCTTCCTGGCTGGCGACGCAGCCGCCGACGCCGATCACGCGGCCCGGCCGTTCGGCTTTCCATGCCCTCCAGCGGCCGATTTCGGAGAACACCTTTTCCTGCGCCTTTTCGCGCACCGAGCAGGTGTTGAGCAGCACGAGGTCGGCGTCGTCGGCTTCCTCGGTTCGCTGGTAACCGTGCGAGCGTTCCAGCACGTCGGCCATGCGGGCCGAGTCGTAGTCGTTCATCTGGCAGCCATAGGTCTTGATAAAGACCCTGGGCGGGGATCGGGAGTTGCTCATTTTTTTCTACGCCAGGCGGGGAAGCCAGTCGGCGACACAGTCGTCGATCTGCTCGAACACCGAAACAAATGCGTCCCTGGGCTGCTGATAGGGGTCGGGAACCTCTAACTCCCGCCAGCGGCCGAGCAGCTGGACGCGTCCGCGCAGCGGCGGGGCGCGCTCGTGGACCCAGTCGGCATGGGCACGCGTCATTACCAGCACCAGGTCGGCGGTGGTCAGCACCGGCGTCGACGCCTGGCGGCCGCGGTGCGCACTCAGGTCGAAACCGTGCTGGGCGGCGACCTCGATGGCCATGGGATCGGCCGGGTAGCCAATCAGCGCGCCGGTGCCGGCGGACGACACCAGCGTCGCCGGGGAATTCAGCCGCTCCCGCAATACCGCCTCGGCCATCGGGCTGCGGCAGATGTTGCCGGTGCAGAGGATCAGGATGTTCTTGAACATGACACCCTACGGGAGCAAAAGCACCTTTCCGGTGACCTTGCGCTCGAGCATGTCGCGCAGCGCCTTCGGCGCGTCTGCCAGCGGATACGTCGCGGAGATGTGCGGTTTGAGCTTGCCCTCGCCGTACCAGGCGAACAACTGCTGGAAGTTGGCGGCATTGACCTGCGGCTCGCGCGCAACGAAAGCGCCCCAGAACACGCCCACTGCGCTCGCGCCCTTCAGCAGCAGCCGGTTCAGCGCGACTTCGGGAATCTTGCCCGCGGCGAAGCCGACCACGAGGTAGCGGCCGTTCCAGTTGATGGCCGAGAAGCAATCCTGCGCGAGGTCGCCGCCGACCGGGTCGTAGATCACGTCGGCGCCCTGCCCCTTGGTCAGCTTCTTGACCGACTCCTTGAGGCTCTCCTTGCTGTAGTTCACCACCTCATCGGCACCGTGCAGCTTGCACAGCGCGAGCTTTTCGTCGGTGCTGGCTGCTGCGATGACGCGCGCGCCCATCAACTTTCCGAGCTGCACCGCGGCAAGGCCCACGCCACCCGCGGCGCCGAGCACCAGCAGGGTCTCGCCGGCTTTCAGGTTCGCGCGCTGCTTGAGCGCGTGCAGGCTGGTGCCGTAGACGAATGGCAGCGCCGCGGCGTCGTTGAACGAGATGCCCTTGGGCAGCGGCATCACCGCAGCGCCGTCCGCGATCACTTCTTCGGCGTAGCCGCCGGTCGGCACCAGGCCGGCGACCGCGTCGCCAACCTTGACGTGCTTGATGCGCTCGCCGACCTCGACCGCCGTACCGGCGATCTCGCCGCCCGGCGTAAAAGGCGGCTCGGCCTTGAGCTGGTACTTGCCCTGGATGATCAGCGTGTCCGGGAAATTGACGCCAGCGGCCTTTACCGCGATGCGCACCTCGCCCTTGCCGATGGCGCGCGGCGCGATGTCGTCGATGACCAGCGACTCCGGCGGTCCGAAAGTCCTGCAGACAACGGCTTTCATGGCTGTCCCTTGTTGTCGTCCGAAATCGGCGGTTCCTGCAGCGCGGCCGCGGCGGCGGCGGCCTTGGCGGCCTTTGCCTCGCCGGCTTCCTTCGCCGCGAGCACCTGGTCCACCGGCTTGTTCATGTCCTTCAACTCGGGTGGCAGCGCGAATTCCTTGATGTCGATGCCGGCCTGGCGCATGGCCTTGCACACGGCTTCGAGCGGCTTGGTACTGCCGCGCGTCGAGGCAAACGTGGTGCCAGGCCGGCACACCATGACGTCTACTTTTTCGATCATCTTGGCGGCGTCGATGGTCGCGTTCGGGCCCTGGCCCTTCGACTTGGCCCATTTTTCGACCACCGAGAAGTCAGCCGTCAGGCAATACGCGAGGCCCTGGCCGTCGATCACCAACTGCGTCAACGGCCCGACGCGCGCGATGCGCAGCTTGCCGCAAGCACTCAGGAATAGGGAAATTTCTTTGGGGGGCATGGGCCGGCAAGTATGTCACGCCGGCCCGCCGGAGCCGGCGGTTTTTTCGCCCGCGATCAGCCCGTTTCCGCGAGCCGCGACCGGCCGGCGGGTGCCAGCAGCTTCATCAGCGCGGCGTGGTCGACCGGCTTGGTCAGGTGCACGTCGAAACCCGCTTCCTGCGCCTTGCGGCGATCCTCTTCCTGGCCCCAGCCGGTCTGCGCGACCAGCGTCACCGAGTTGCCCCACGGGCGCGCGCGGATCTTGCGCGCGACGTCGAGGCCGCTCATGCCGGGCATGCCGATATCGAGCAACACCAATGACGGCAGGAATTTATCGGCGATGCGCAGCGCTTGCAGGCCGTCGTGGGCAGTTTCGACCTCGCTGCCCGTGAGCCGCAGCAGCGTGGCCAGGCTCTGCGCGGCGTCGCGGTTGTCGTCCACCACCAGGATGCGGCGAGGCTGCGCGTTTTCGGTCGCCGGTCCGTGCTCCGCCTTGCGTCGCGCGGCGACGGCGGCGGCGGCCAGGTCGGGTCGCAGCGGCAGGCTCAGTACGAACTCGCTGCCCTTGCCGAGACCCTCGCTGAAGCCCTCGACGCGACCGCCGTGCATCTCCACAAGTTCGCGCACCAGCGCGAGGCCGATGCCGAGGCCGCCCTGCGAACGATGCAGCGTGTGGTCGATCTGGGTGAACATCTCGAACACGGCCGGCAGCAGCTCTGGCGGAATGCCGACGCCGCTGTCGCGCACGCACACCTGCACCTCGGCGTCGCCGGCGCGGCGCACCTCCACCTCGATGCGGCCGCGCTCCTCGGTGTACTTGCCTGCATTGTTGAGCAAATTGCCGACGGCCTCGGCCAGGCGCGTGGTGTCGCCCTCGACCACCAGCGGCTGTTCGGGCATGTCGACTGTCAGCGCGTGGCCCCGCGCGTCGAGTAGCGGCCGGTGGGTCTCGATCGCGCGGCGGACGACATCCGAAATCTCCACCGGCCGGCGCTCGAGCTTGATGCTGCCGCGCGTGATGCGCGAGATGTCCATGAGGTCATCGACCAGCCGCGTCATGTGCTCGACCTGCCGGCCGATGACGTCGCGGCATTGCAGCAATGTCTCGTCCTGGATGGGCCGCAGCCACATCGTGTCGACCGCGGTGCGAATCGGCGCAAGCGGATTGCGCAGCTCGTGCGCCAGCACCGCCAGGAACTGGTCCTTGCGGCGGTCGGCGATCACCAGCGCCTCCTCGAGGCGCTTGCGTTCCGCCAGGTCTTTCTCGAGCGCGGCGGTGCGCTCGGCGACGCGCGCCTCGAGCTCCTGGTTCATGCGCTGCAGCGCGATGGTCTTGCGGTAAAGGTCCGCAAACACGCCGACGCGCGCGCGCAGCAACTCGGGCACCACCGGCACGGAAAGGTAATCGACAGCGCCGAGCGCGTAACCGCGCTGGCGGTCGACGTCGCTCATATTGACCGCCGAGATGAAGATGATGGCGGTGTGGCGGCAGCGCGGGTGCTGGCGGATCAGCGTGGCGAGCTCGAAGCCGTCGATGTTCGGCATGCAGACATCGAGCAGCACGATGGCGAACTCGGTCTTCAGCAACTGCTGCAGCGCCTGCTCACCGCTGCTGACCTTGACCAGGTTTTCGTCGAGCTGCGCGAGCATGGTCTCATACGTCAGCAACTTCCCGGGCTGGTCGTCGACCAGCAGGATGTTGATGCGCTCGGGAGCGCCGGGAGGCAGCGGTGCGTTGGGCATCGTCCTATTTTACCGGTGCAGCCAGACGCGGAGTACCGACAGCAACTGTTCCGTGTTGACGGGCTTGGCGAGGTAATCCGAGGCGCCGGCTTCGAGGCATTTCTCGCGGTCGCCCTTCATCGCCTTGGCGGTCAGCGCGATGATCGGCATGCGCCGCAGCGCCGGATCCTTGCGGATGGCTTGCATGGTCTGGTAGCCGTCCATCTCCGGCATCATGATGTCCATCAGCACGATGGCGAGGTTCGGCGTTTTCTTGATCGTCTCGATCGCCTCGCTGCCGGTGTTGGCGGTGAGGACGCGCATGCCGCGGCGCTCCAGCACGCTCGACAGCGCGAAGATGTTGCGAGTGTCGTCGTCGACCACCAGCACCGACTTGCCTTGCAGGTCCTCGTCGGACTCGTGCAGCGCGCGCAGCATCGACTGCTTTTCCTCGGGCAGGTCGGCGACCACGCGGTGCAGGAACAGCGCGGTCTCGTCGAGCAGCCGTTCGGGCGATTCGACACCCTTGACCACGACGCTGCGCGCCAGCGTGCGCAGCCGCGCGTCCTCGTCGGGCGACAGCTCCTTGCCGGTGAACACCACCACCGGCAGGTCGGCGAGCGACTGGTGGTCCTTGATGCGCTCGAGCACGTCGAAGCCGGTCATGTCCGGCAGGCGCAGGTCGAGCACCGCGCAGTCGTAGGTCTCCACCGTGAGCGTGGCCAGCGCCTCGGCGCCGGTGCCCACCGTCGTGATCTCGATGTCGTCTTCGCCCAGCAGCGCGCTGATGCTCATGCGCTCGGCGGCGTTGTCCTCTACCACCAGCAGGCGCTTCTTGCGCGGCGACGAGTAGGACTTGATGCGCGCCAGCGCATCCTGCAGGCCGTCCGCGCTGGTCGGCTTGGTGACGAACGAGAAGGCGCCGCGCGCGAGGCCATGCTGGCGGTCCTCGTCGAGCGTGACCATCTGCACCGGGATGTGACGCGTGTCGGGATCCTTCTTGAGGTGCGACAGCACGGTCCAGCCGAGCATGTCGGGCAGGAACACATCGAGCGACACCGCGGTGGGCTTGAACTTGCGCGCCAGGTCCAGCGCGTCAGCGCCGCGCATCGCAGCGAGCACCTTGAAGCCGTTCTCGCGGGCCAGGTCCACCAGCAGGCGCGCGTAGTGCGGGTCATCCTCGACGATCAGCAGCACCGACTGCCCGGGCTCGATCGACTCGCGGTCGTCCGGCACTTGCACCAGCGGGCGTTCCTGCATGTGCATGACCGGGAACTGCATGACGTTCGAGCGCGTGTTGGTCTCGCTGTGGCCGAAGCGCTGCAACGTGGCCGAGCCCGCATAACGCAGCGGCAGGTAAAGCGTGAAGGTGCTTCCCAGCCCCGGCGCGGACTTCAGGTGGATTTCGCCGCCGAGCAGGGTCGCCAGCTCGCGCGAAATGGCGAGGCCGAGGCCGGTGCCGCCGTACTTGCGCGAGGTCGAGGCATCGGCCTGCTGGAACGCCTCGAAGATGAGCTTCTGCTTCTCCACCGGGATGCCGATGCCCGAGTCGGTGACCTCGAAGGCCACCGCGCTTTCCTGCATCCGCAGCACCGGATGCTCGCGGCTCCAGCCACCGATCGCCATCGAGACGCGCAGGCGGATGCCGCCCTGCGCGGTGAACTTGAACGCGTTGGACAGCAGGTTCTTGAGCACCTGCATCAGGCGTTTCTGGTCGGTGACCATGGTCTTGCCGAGCGTCTGGTCGGCGGCCACCTCGAACGACAGCCGGCGGTTCTCGGCTTCGTGGCGGAACATGCGCTCCATCGCGGCCATCAGCGTCGAGAACGCGGTCTCCTCGGCGTCGACCGTGACGGTGCCGGACTCGATCTTCGACAAGTCGAGGATGTCCGAGATCAGGTTGAGCAGGTCGGTGCCCGCCGAGTGAATGGTGCGGGCGAACTCGACCTGCTTGCCGGAGAGGTTGCCTTCCGGGTTCTCGCCGAGCTGCTGGCCGAGGATCAGGATCGAGTTGAGCGGCGTGCGCAACTCGTGCGACATGTTGGCGAGGAACTCGGACTTGTACTTCGAGGTGAGCGCGAGCTCCGCGGCCTTTTCCTCGAGGGCGCGCCGCGCCTGCTCGATTTCCTGGTTCTTGCGCTCGACCTCGACGTTCTGCTCGGCCAGCTGCTGGGCCTTCTGCGCGAGCTGCTCGTTCTTGCCCTGCAGCTCGCGCTGCTGGGTCTGCAGCTCGGTGGCGAGCTGCTGGCTCTGCGTGAGCAGCGACTCGGTTTGCATCGTCGCTTCGATCGAGTTGAGCATGATGCCGATCGAGGCAGTCAACTGCTCGAGGAACGACAAGTGCAGCGGCTGGAATTCTCCGAGAGAAGCAAGACCCAGCACGGCCTTGATGCGGCCTTCGAACAGCACCGGGAACACGACGAGGCTGCGCGGCAGCGCGTTGAGCATCGCCGCGCCGACCGGCACGGTGCCGCTCGGCACGTCGGTGATCAGCACGCGGCGCTTGTCCATCGCGCACTGGCCGAGCCAGCCCTGGCCCAGGTCGAGGCGCTGGGGATAGCCGTTCTCGGGCGCATTGGCGTAGGCGGCGAGCTGCGCCAGCACGGGGCCGTCGCCCTCGTCGACCAGTCGGTAGATGAGGCCCTGGTGGGCGTTGACCAGCGGCACCAGCTCGGACAGCAGCGTGCGGCCGACCGTCGCGAGGTCGCGCTGGCCCTGCAACATGCCGGTGAAGCGCGCCATGTTGGTCTTGAGCCAGTCCTGCTCGGTGTTGCGATCGGTGGTGAGGCGCAGGTTGCCGATCATCGTGTTGATGTTGTCTTTCAGCTCGGCGACTTCGCCGCGCGCATCGACCTGGATCGAACGCGTGAGGTCGCCCTTGGTCACCGCGGTGGCGACCTCGGCGATGGCACGCACCTGGGTCGTGAGGTTCGCCGCCAGCAGGTTGACGTTGCCAGTCAAGTCCTTCCAGGTGCCGGCCGCGCCGGGCACGTTGGCCTGGCCGCCGAGTCGCCCTTCGACGCCGACTTCGCGCGCAACCGTGGTGACCTGGTCGGCGAAGATCGCCAGTGTCGAGGTCATGTTGTTGATGGTGTCGGCGAGCGCCGCGACTTCGCCCTTGGCCTGCACCGTGAGCTTCTGCTTGAGGTCGCCGTCGGCGACCGAGGTCACCACCTTGACGATGCCGCGCACCTGCTCGGTGAGGTTGGCCGCCATGACGTTGACGTTGTCGGTCAAGTCCTTCCAGGTTCCCGCGACGCCCGGCACCTGGGCCTGGCCGCCGAGCTTGCCTTCGGTGCCGACCTCGCGCGCCACGCGCGTGACCTCGGCTGCGAAGGCGTTGAGCTGGTCGACCATCGTGTTGATGGTGTTCTTCAGCTCGAGGATCTCGCCGCGCACGTCGACCGTGATCTTGCGCGACAAGTCGCCGCGCGCCACCGCCGTGGTGACCTCGGCGATGTTGCGCACCTGCGAGGTCAGGTTGCCCGCCATCGCGTTGACCGAGTCGGTCAAGTCCTTCCAGGTTCCCGCGACGCCCGGCACGACCGCCTGGCCGCCGAGCTTGCCGTCGGTGCCGACCTCGCGCGCCACGCGCGTGACCTCGGCCGCGAACGAGCGCAACTGCTCGACCATCGTGTTGAGCGTTTCCTTCAGCGACAGGATTTCGCCGCGCACGTCGACCGTGATCTTCTTCGACAAGTCGCCGCCGGCGATCGCCGTCGCGACTTCCGCGATGTTGCGCACCTGCGCCGTGAGGTTCGACGCCATGAAGTTGACGTTGTCGGTCAAGTCCTTCCAGGTGCCGGCCACGCCGGACACCTGCGCCTGGCCACCGAGCTTGCCTTCGGTGCCGACCTCGCGCGCGACGCGCGTGACCTCGGACGCGAAGCCGTTGAGCTGGTCGACCATCGTGTTGATGGTGTTCTTCAGCGCGAGGATCTCGCCCTTGACGTCGACCGTGATCTTGCGCGACAAGTCGCCGCGCGCCACGGCCGTGGTCACCTCGGCGATGTTTCTCACCTGCGCGGTGAGGTTGTTCGCCATCGAGTTGACGTTGTCGGTCAAGTCCTTCCAGGTTCCGGCGACACCGGGCACCTGGGCCTGGCCGCCGAGCTTGCCGTCAGTGCCGACCTCGCGCGCCACGCGCGTGACCTCGGCCGCGAACGAGTTGAGCTGGTCGACCATCGTGTTGATGGTGTTCTTCAGCTCGAGGATCTCGCCCTTCACGTCGACCGTGATCTTGCGCGACAAGTCGCCGCGCGCCACCGCCGTGGTGACCTCGGCGATGTTGCGGACCTGGGACGTGAGGTTGCCCGCCATCGCGTTGACGTTGTCGGTCAGGTCCTTCCAGGTGCCGGCGATGCCGGGCACCTGCGCCTGGCCGCCGAGCTTGCCTTCGGTGCCGACCTCGCGCGCGACGCGCGTGACTTCCGAAGCGAAGCCGTTGAGCTGGTCGACCATCGTGTTGATGGTTTCCTTCAGCAACAGGATTTCGCCCGAGACGTTGACCGTGATCTTCTTCGACAAGTCGCCTGAGGCGACCGCGGTGGTTACCTCGGCGATGTTGCGGACCTGCGCGGTAAGGTTGTTGCCCATCGCGTTGACCGAGTCGGTCAAGTCCTTCCAGGTACCCGCGACACCGGGCACCTGCGCCTGGCCGCCGAGCTTGCCGTCGGTGCCGACCTCGCGCGCCACGCGCGTAACTTCGGAGGCGAACGAGTTGAGCTGGTCGACCATCGTGTTGATGGTGTTCTTCAGCGCAAGGATCTCGCCCTTCACGTCGACCGTGATCTTGCGCGACAAGTCGCCGTTGGCCACGGCGATGGTCACGTCGGCGATGTTTCTCACCTGCGCGGTGAGGTTGTAGGCCATCGAGTTGACGTTGTCGGTCAAGTCCTTCCAGGTACCTGCGACGCCGGGCACCTGCGCCTGGCCGCCGAGCTTGCCTTCAGTACCGACCTCGCGCGCGACACGCGTGACCTCCGATGCGAAACCGTTGAGCTGGTCGACCATCGTGTTGATGGTGTCCTTCAACTCGAGAATCTCGCCTTTCACGTCGACGGTGATCTTGCGCGACAAGTCGCCACGCGCAACCGCCGTGGTGACCTCCGCGATGTTTCTCACCTGTGCGGTGAGGTTCGAGGCCATGAAGTTGACCTTGTCGGTCAAGTCCTTCCACGTGCCGGCAATGCCGGGCACCTGCGCCTGGCCGCCGAGCTTGCCTTCGGTGCCGACTTCGCGCGCCACGCGCGTGACCTCGGAGGCAAAGCCGTTGAGCTGGTCGACCATCGTGTTGATGGTGGTCTTGAGGTCGAGGATCTCGCCCTTCACGTCCACCGTGATCTTGCGCGACAAGTCGCCGCGCGCCACCGCCGTGGTGACCTCGGCGATGTTGCGCACCTGCGTGGTGAGGTTGGCCGCCAGCAGGTTGACGTTGTCGGTCAAGTCCTTCCAGGTTCCGGCCACGCCCGGCACGACGGCCTGGCCGCCGAGCTTGCCGTCGGTGCCGACCTCGCGGGCGACGCGCGTGACTTCCGAGGCGAACGAGCGCAGCTGGTCCACCATCGTGTTGATGGCTTCCTTCAGCTGCAGAATTTCACCGCGGACGTCGACCGTGATCTTGCGCGACAAGTCGCCCGAGGCGACCGCGATGGTCACGTCGGCGATGTTGCGCACCTGCGCCGTGAGGTTTGAGGCCATCGAGTTCACCGACTCGGTGAGCTCCTTCCAGACGCCGCCGACGTCCTTGATCTGGGCCTGTCCGCCGAGCTTTCCGTCGATGCCGACCTCGCGCGCGACGCGGGTGACCTCGTCGGTGAACACACCGAGCTGCTGGATCATCGAGTTGACGATGGTCGCCGAGCGCAGGAATTCGCCCTCGAGCGGGCGGCCGTCGACGTCGAGGCGCACGGTCGTCAGGAGGTCGCCGCGGGCCACGGCGGAGACCGCGCGCGTCATTTCAGTGGTGGGCCAGAGCAAGTCCTCGATGAGGGTGTTGAGCGAGGCTTCCATCTCGCCCCACGCGCCGTCGTGACGGCCGAACTTTGCGCGGCGGCGGGTCTTGCCTTCCTTGCCGACGATCGCGCCTACGCGCGCGAGCTCGTCGGCCATGCGCTGGTTGGCGGTGACGATGGCGTTGAAGGTATCGGCGATCTTGCCGTCGAGACCGACACGGTCGCCGGGGAGGCGCACGGTAAAGTCGCCGTCGCGTACCGACTGCAGGGCAGCCAGCAAGGACTGCGGGTCCAGCAGTGGCCCTGCGCGTTTGGCGGGCGAGGCCTGCGCGGGCTGGGCCTGCGCGGCTTGCGCGATCACGCCGCTAGCCGGTGCAAGGGATACGCCGGTGACTGCGATGCCACCCGTGCCGGGATCGCCGCTGCTCATGATTCTATGCCCCTGAAGGTCCCGGCCCCTCACCGGGAAAGGCGGTCAGAGTAGGCGTCTGCGGAGCCGGCGCAACCTGTCTGGAATCTGCGACACGTCAAAATTCCAATAGTGCAAGCCTATGATTTAATAAAAAGAAACGCCCCGGGGTCGGGGCGTTCTCTTGTCCGCCCTTGGGCACTAGAAGGGGATGTCGTCGTCCTCGAAACCTTTCTCGGCGGCAGCCACAGGGCTGGCGCGCTCGGTTTTGCCCTCCGAGCGCTGATAGCCGCCACCAGCGCCTTCCCCGCTGCCGGGCTTGCTGTCGAGCATCTGCATCTCGTTGGCGCGAATCTCGGTGGTGTAACGCTCTTTGCCTTCCTTGTCGGTCCACTTGCGGGTCGTGAGCTTGCCCTCGATGTAAACCTTGGAGCCCTTCTTCAGGTACTGCCCGGCTATTTCCGCCAGGCGGTCGAAGAACACGACGCTGTGCCACTCCGTATGTTCCTTCTGCTCGCCCGTCTGCTTGTCCTTCCAACCCTCGGCGGTCGCCAGCCGGATGTTGGTCACCGCACTGCCCGAGGGCAGTGACTTGGTCTCCGGGTCCTTGCCCAGGTTGCCGATCAAAATCACCTTGTTGACGCCACGTGCCATGTCTTGTCTCCGTTGCCGTTCTCGAATTTGTCCCATCCGGCCGTCGCGGCCGGTGGCAGGTCTAGCCCGCGGACCGGAGCCTACGCCCGCTTGCCGACGTGAGCAATTTTGACAAGCCTCATCGCCTGAGCCACCCACCGGTGAAAAATAGGGACGCACACGATTTTCGTTAAAAGTCGGTTCTGGCCAAAAGTCGGGGGCGAAAATAGTGTGCGTCCCTATTAAAATACGCAGTTCGCTTCGCTCGCAGCACAGGCATGGACTCGATCCGCATCCGGGGTGCCCGCACCCACAACCTCAAGAACATCTCGCTCGACTTGCCGCGGGACAAGCTCATCGTGATCACGGGCTTGTCGGGTTCCGGCAAGTCGTCGCTGGCTTTCGACACGCTGTATGCCGAGGGACAGCGGCGCTACGTCGAATCGCTGTCGGCGTACGCGCGCCAGTTCCTCGGCCAGATGGACAAGCCCGACGTGGACGCCATCGAAGGCCTGTCGCCCGCGATCTCGATCGAGCAGAAGTCGACCTCGCACAACCCGCGCTCCACGGTCGGCACCGTCACCGAGATCCAGGACTACTTGCGACTGCTTTACGCGCGCGTCGGCACCGCACGCTGCCCCGATCACGGCGTGGCATTGGAGGCGCAGAGCGTCGGCCAGATGGTCGACCAGGTGCTGGCGCTACCCGCCGAATCGGCGTGGATGCTGCTGGCGCCGGTGGTGCGCGGCCGCAAGGGCGAGCACGTGGAGGTGTTCGAGCAGATGCGCGCGCAGGGCTTCGTGCGCGCCCGCGTCGACGGCAAGGTGACGGAGCTGGACGAGACGCCGCAGCTCAATCGCAAGCTCAAGCACGACGTCGAGATCGTGGTCGATCGTTTCAAGGTCAGGCCGGACGCGAAACAGCGGCTGGCCGAGTCGTTCGAGACTGCGCTGCGGCTCGCCGATGGGCTGGTGTTCGTAGCGGCGCACGGTACCGAGAACAAGGCCGAGCCCATGGTCTTCTCGTCCCGCATGGCCTGCCCCCACTGCGGCTACTCGGCGCCCGAGCTCGAGCCGCGGCTGTTTTCATTCAACGCGCCGCACGGCGCCTGCACCAAGTGCGATGGCCTCGGCACGCTGCAGGTGTTCGACGGCGATCGCGTGGTCGCGGCGCCGGAGCTGTCGCTGGCTGGCGGCGCGATCCGCGGCTGGGATCGGCGCAATCCGTATTACTGGAACCTGCTGCAGTCGCTCGCGAACCATTACGGCTTCGACCTCGACCTGCCGTTCGGCCAGTTGCCGAAGAAAGCGCGCAGCGTGCTGCTCGAGGGCTCGGGCGATGAGCGCGTCTCATTCCGCTATCCCGACGAGCGTGGCCGCCTGCAGACCCGCGTGCACCGCTTCGAGGGCATCCTGCCCAATCTCGAGCGCCGCTATCGCGAGACCGAGAGCGATGCGGTACGCGAGGAACTGGCGCGATACCTGTCGAACAAGCCCTGCCCCGAGTGCCAGGGCGAGCGGCTCAATCGCACCGCGCGCCACGTGTACCTCAACGACACGCGCCTGCCGCAGATCATCAACCTGTCGATCCGCGAGGCGGCGCGCTTCTTCGAGACGCTGACCCTGCCCGGCCACAAGCAGGCGATCGCCGCCAAGATCATCAAGGAGATCGGCGCGCGCCTGGGCTTCCTCAACAATGTCGGTCTCGAGTACCTCACATTGGCGCGCAGTGCCGAGACGCTCAGCGGCGGCGAGGCGCAGCGCATCCGGCTCGCCTCGCAGATCGGCGCCGGCCTCGTAGGCGTCATGTACGTGCTCGACGAGCCGAGCATCGGCTTGCACCAGCGCGACAATCGCCGCCTGCTCGACACGCTGGTGCGGCTGCGCGACCTCGGCAATACCGTGATCGTGGTCGAACACGACGAGGAGGCCATCATGGCCGCCGACCACGTCGTCGACATCGGCCCTGGCGCAGGCGTGCATGGCGGCGAGGTGATTGCGCAGGGCACCCCGGCCGACCTGCTGCGCAGCCCCCGCTCGTGGACCGGCAAGTACCTGTCGGGCCGCGAGGGCATCCAGATCCCCGCCGTGCGCAATCCGCGCCAGCCGAAAAAGCTGGTGCAAATCCGCGGCGCAACCGGCAACAACCTCAAGGGCCTCGACGTCGACATCCCGCTCGGCATCATGACCTGCGTGACCGGCGTGTCCGGCTCCGGCAAGTCGACGCTGATCAACGACACGCTTTACGCGTACGCGGCGCGCCACCTCAACGCCGCCAGCGTGCTGCACGCGCCGGTGGACCACATCGACGGGCTCGACCTGCTCGACAAGGTCATCGACATCGACCAGTCCCCGATCGGCCGCACGCCGCGCAGCAACCCGGCCACCTACACCGGCGTGTTCACGCCGGTGCGCGAGCTGTTCTCGCAGGTTCCGGAATCGCGCAACCGTGGCTACGAGGCGGGTCGCTTCTCGTTCAACATCGCCGGCGGTCGCTGC
The DNA here is from genome assembly GCA_035526825.1 of Verrucomicrobiia bacterium. Taxonomy (GTDB): domain Bacteria; phylum Pseudomonadota; class Gammaproteobacteria; order Nevskiales; family Nevskiaceae; genus JACPFV01. The sequence continues at coordinate 21,311 of DATLBT010000052.1, forward strand.
GAGACTTGCGAAGGCGATGGCCTGATCAAGGTCGAGATGCACTTCCTGCCCGACGTCTACGTGACCTGCGACACCTGCAAGGGTCGCCGCTACAACCGCGAGACGCTCGAGATCCGCTACAAGGGCAAGACCATCGACGAGGTGCTCAACCTGACGGTCGAGGACGCACTGGCGTTCTTCAAGCCGGTCCCCGCGATCGCGCGCAAGCTCGAGACATTGATGGACGTGGGCCTGTCGTACATCACGCTGGGCCAGAACGCGACGACGCTCTCCGGCGGCGAGGCGCAACGCGTGAAGCTGGCCAAGGAGCTGAGCCGTCGCGACACCGGCCAGACGCTTTACATCCTCGACGAACCGACCACCGGCCTGCACTTCCACGATGTGGCGCAACTGCTGCGCGTGCTGGAGCGCTTGCGCGACCACGGCAACACCGTGGTCGTCATCGAGCACAACCTCGACGTCATCAAGCGCGCCGACTGGGTCATCGACCTGGGGCCCGAGGGCGGCACTGGCGGTGGCGAAGTCGTGGCGCAAGGCACGCCGGAAGACGTGGCCAACGAGCCGCGCTCGCACACGGGCCGCTACCTCAAGGAAATGCTCGCGACGGCGAAGCGGACGAGGGCGAAGGCGTCACGCGAAGTGGAGCCGGCGGAGTAAGGAAGCAGCAAAAGATCAGTTTGGAGCCAGGGGCCCTCCCCCCAAAGCCCCCACCCACACCTGAATCAGAACAGGTACTTCACGTACCCAAACGCCTGGTCGCGATCGCGCTGGACGTTGTAGCTGCCGGCGCCGGTGAACCACATGTAGCCAGGAGTGAATGAAAACGATTCCTTGTAGCGGATCTCGAAGGCGAAGGTGATGTCCTTGCGGCTCTCGACGAACTGCGCAGCGACGTCCGTCGACGTGCCGACCACGTCGTGCTGGAACAGCGTGAACGGCGCGAAACTGATACCGGGGAAAACGCTCTCGTAGCGGATCAGGCTGACGATGGCGTAGCCGGCCGAAAACGAGTCGGCGTAGCCGTCGGCCGGCTCCTGGTGCGGATTGAAGCGCAGGCCGTCGCCGCAGCCGGTGTTGGCCGCGAGGTTCGCAGCCGTGCAATCGCCGTAGAGTTGGCCGCTCTGCGCGTTGTAACCGCTGTAGTTGCAATCGGGCGTGTGCGCGCAGTCCTGCGCGAAGTCACCGGTCATGCTGCCGTCGGCGCCCGCCGAGGCGTGGTAGTGCGTGCCGGGCGTCTCGATCTGCAGGCGATCGGTGCCCGGCAGGTCCGGCACGTACTGCGCGCCGACCTCGAACAGCCAGATCAGCTGGTCCGCGCCGATGACGTTGTCGGTGGCCCCCTGGATATAGGTGCCGCCGAGGTTGAACTGGTAAACGTCGAACTCCTCCCAGCCGCGGATGTAGCTCGACGCCGGCGTCTCGCCAGGCGCGACGCCGCGATACGCGCCGACGAAACTCGGAAATGAGCGCGCTGAACCGACGCCCGCGCCGATCGCCAGGTTGAAGGTGTCCGGAAACGCCGTGTGCCCTGGGTACGGGTCGAAGTTGCTGGTGCCGTAGACGGTGTCCGTCCCGGCCGGGTTCTGTCCGACCGACGCGGTCGAGCCGGTGCCCGAGCCGCAACTGTCGGCCTGGCCATTCGTGCTCGTGCTGTCAGGATCGTGGCAGCGCGTGAGCATGGGCCCGAGTGCGTGGAATGTGAGGTCCTGCAAGTCCACCTGCAACGGCATGTCCGGGCGGTACGCCACCTCGCCCTGCATGGAGATGTCGCCGATGGTGGTGTTGAAGCTGAAGCCGAACATCTTGAGGTTCTCGGGATACTCGACTTGGTAGCGCACCGTGTCGATCGGCACGGCATTGCTGGTGGCCCCGCGCGGCCCGCTCGGCGATTCGGGATCGCCCGGATGGGCAGTTGGCAGATCCGGGCAGGCCAGCAGCAATTCGCTGCCGTTGGTGACATCGAGGTCCAGCGCATTGCCCTCGCGACGCGCGCAGCTCGCCACCGTCGAGTAGAAGCTCACGTACGGCAGTTGGCTGTGGTAGTTCAGGAAATAGAACGACAGCTCGGTGCCGTTGTTGAGCCAATCGGCGAAGTACTTGAATGCCACGCCGAACTGCCCGCTATCGCTCGGCTCGCGGTCGGGCTCGCGCCGGATGGTCAGCGCAGTGTTGGTCAGGCCCGACAGCGGGTTGTTCGTCGGGCTGCCGCAGCCGGAGCGCGGATTGCTGTAGTCGAACTCGCTGTTGGCGGCGGGCGCGCCGTTGGTGCCGGCGCCGGTACCGCACACATCGGGGTCCTCGGCGGGGCCGCCGAAGCTGATCGACGCGTAGTCCATGGCGTTATTGGTGCCGAGGTCGGCGAACGAGAAGTACGAGCCGGGCGCCGGGATCTCGAGCGCGCGCCACTCGTAGCCGTAGAACGCCTCGATGGTGGCGTTCTCGAACGGCTCCATCGAGAAGGCCGCCATGCCGGTCGGGATGAACAGTTCGGAGAGGTCGGAACCGACGCGGTTGTAGTTGTTGGCGTTGACCGGGTTGATCTGGTTGACCGAGTTGATGATCAGCGCGGTGCTCTCGCCCCAGCTGATGGCCTGGTTGCCGATCTTGAAGGTCAGCATGCGCTCGTCGGTGAACGGGATCGGCACCGCGCCGAAGACGTAGTAGTCGAGCATCTGCAGGTCGGTGCCGATTTGGCGCAGGACTTCGCCGTCGGTGCGCTGGCGATAAACCGGTTCGCCCGGGCCGTAGGTTCGGTCGAAGGTGCTGTTGCTGTTGGCGGCGCCGGTACTGCCGACCCGGTTGCGATTCTCGGCTGTAATCCAGTTGGGGTGGTACTCGGTGAAATCGTTGTTGACGAAGTCGTAGAAGTACAGCCACTTGGCAAAGAACCCGTAGTCGCGCCAGGAAATGTTGAGGTCCTGGGTGACCTTGAGCAGGCCCTGCGTCAGGTCGCCGCGGTCGTAGTTGAGGTTGCCATCGTCGGCATTGAGGAACGCCTGGCCCGGCGAACTGGACAGTGCGCGCGCAGGATGCGTCTGGTCCTTGATGACGCCCTGGCAGGACTGGAACGCCGCGCTCGGACCGCCACAAACGCCCGGATTGAGGTTGCCCTTGCCGACCAGGTCCACCGCGCGATCCTGCATGCGCACGCCGGCACCCGCGACCACCACCGAGTTCAGCGTGCCTGTCAGTTCTTCGCCCAGCTCGAAGCTGATGGCGCCCGCGTTCGGCGCGGCCAACGCGGCGCCGATGACCAGCAGGCAGGATGCAGTGCGGCGTGCGGTGACGCTCATGCGAGGCTTTCTCCCCTCGGATTCGCCCAGGAATCCTTGTGTCACAGGAACTTAACAGTCCGCTCGCGCCCCGTGCAACACGGGCCGGGCCGACAGCAGTCCGCGCGTGTACTCGTGCTGTGGTCGTGCCAGCACGTGCTCGGTCGGGCCGGTTTCCACGCCCTGCCCGCGCTGCAGCACCAGGACCCGCTCGCACAGCGCTTCGACCACGCCGAAGTCGTGCGTAATCAGCAGCAGCGCCAGGCCCAGCTCGCGGCGCAGTTGCGCCAGCAGCTCCAGCACCTGCGCCTGCACGGTCATGTCGAGCGCACTGGTCGGCTCGTCGGCAATCAACAACTTCGGCGAGGCGGCAAGCGCCATCGCGATGGCTACGCGCTGGCGCATGCCGCCGCTGATCTCATGCGGGTACTGGAACAGCCTGCGCGCCGCGTCGGCGATTTGCACGGCTTGAAGGAGCCGCAGGGCTTCGCGCAGCGCGGCCGTGCGGGCAAGGCCCCGATGCTGCTCGAGCACCTCGCCGACCTGCCGGCCGAGCGTCAGGTGCGGGTTGAGGCTCGCCAGCGAATCTTGGAAGACCATGCCGATGCGCGCGCCGCGCACGGCCGCGAGCTGCGCGGGCGTGGCGCCGACCAGCTCCGCGCCCTCGAAGCGCACCGAGCCGGTGGTGCGCGCACGCCGGCCGCTCAGGCCCAACAGCGCGAGCGCGGTCTGTGACTTGCCGGAACCTGAGGCACCGACGATGGCCAGCGCAGCGCCGGCGTCGAGGTTGAACGATAAGGCGTCGACAGCGACGTTCGGGCCGTACGCGACCCGGAGGTCCTGCACCTGAAGGAGCGGGCCTGGTCGCGACTGAGCAGCGTGACCGGTCGCGACCAGGGTCGCTCCCACAAAATTCTCGACCACAGGATCCCGCTCAATGCCCATGTGGATCCAGCGCATCGCGCAGCGCATCGCCGAGGATGTTGAGGCACAGCAGGGTCGCCACCAAAAACCCCACGGGGAACAGCAGCGCCCACGGCGCGGCTTCCATGTCGGCGGCGCCATCGTTGACCAGCATGCCCCAACTGGTGGAAGGCTCCTGCACGCCGAGGCCGAGGAAGCTCAGGAACGATTCGACCAGGATCACCTGCGGCACGGTCAGCGTCGCCGTCACCACGACCACGCCGAGCAGGTTCGGCACGATGTGGCGGCGCACGATCGCCGCCGGTGCCAGGCCGGCGAGCCGCGCCGCGTCAACGAACGCGCGGCCTTTGAGCGCGAGCGCCTGGCCGCGCACGATTCGCGCCATGTCGAGCCACTGGATTGCGCCGATGGCAACGAACATCAGCGCGAGGTGCCGGCCGAACAACACCATCAGCAGGATCACCAGGAACATGAACGGCAGCGCGTAGAGGATATCCACCGCGCGCATCAGCAGCGCATCGACGCGGCCTCCGTAGTACCCGGCGACGGCACCCCAGGCGACGCCAATCAGTACGCTGACCAGGGTTGCGGCGAGGCCGACCGTGAGCGAGACGCGACCGCCGGCCAGCGTGCGCGCAAGCAGGTCGCGGCCGACGTTGTCGGTGCCGAACCAGTGGCTACCCGCGAGCGCGGGCGGTGCGGACACCGCGTCGAAGTCGAGGGCCTCCGGCCCGTGCGGCACGAGCCACGGCACGACCAGGCATGCAAGCACGATCAACCCAAGCACCAGCGCAGCCGCGACCGCGCGCGGCTCGCGACGCAGGCGCACCAGAGCGCTGCCCCATGGCGTTGCGGACGTGCTGACCGCGGCCCTCACTGGGGCCTCACGCGCGGGTCGAGCGCGCCATACAGCAGGTCGACGACGAAATTCAGCAGCACGATCAGCGCGCCGTAAAAAAGCACCACGCCCAAGACCATGGTGTAGTCGCGGTTCAACGCGCCCTGCACAAAATGCCGGCCAAGCCCCGGGATCCCGAATAGCTGCTCGACCACGATGGAGCCCGTGAGCAGCTGCGCCGCGGCCGGGCCGAGGAACGACACCACCGGCACCAGCGCCGGTTTCAATGCATGGCGCAGCAGGACGACGTGTTCCGGCAAGCCCTTGGCGCGCGCGGTAAGGATGTAGCCCTGTTGCAGCACCTCGACCAGCGAGGTGCGCATGAGGCGCGCGATCGCGGCGGCCAGCGGCAGCGCCAGCGCCACCACCGGCAGCACGCCGCTGCGCCAACCGTCCCAACCGCCCGCAGGCAGCCAGCCAAGTCCCACCGCAAAGCCGAGGATCAGCAGCGGCGCCACGACGAACGTGGGCACCGACAACGCCGCGGTCGCGGCGACCATGGTGCCGTGGTCGGCGAAGCCGTCGCGGCGCAGGGCCGCCAGCGCGCCAGCGCCGCCGCCGAGCAGCAAGGCCAGCGCGAGCGCCGCGGACCCGACTTGCAGCGATACCGGGAACGCCTCGGCGATCACCGCGCTGACCTCACGCCCCGGGTACTGGAACGAAGGCCCGAGGTCGCCGCGCACCGCGCCACCCAGATAGCGCGCGAACTGCCGCCACAGCGGCTCGTCGAGGTGGTACGCCGCCGCGACCTGCGCCGCGACCTCGGGCGGCAGCGCGCGCTCGTCGTCGAGCGGGCCTCCGGGCGCGAGCCGCAGCAGGAAGAACGTCAGCGCGGCAAGCAGCAGCAGCGTCGGCACCGCCGTCAGCAGGCGCAGCAGCGCGAAGCGCGTCATGGCGCGCCCTTCGCGAGGTGTCGCGTGTAGTGATGGTCCATCAGGTTGGGCTGCCATCCAGCGACGCCGGGCTTCACCAGGTGCTTGGATACGTAGAAATACAGCGGCAGCACCGGCAGCTCGTCGAGGAGGATGCGCTCGGCCTCCTCGAGCATCGCGCGACGTTGCGCGGGGTCGGCGGTGGCGCGCGCGCGCGCCACGCGGTCGTCGTAACGCGGGCTCGCGTAGCCGGTGTCGTCGAGCCCGGAGACGGAGATCATGCGCTCGGCGAAGCTCGCAGCATCGGCGTAGTCGCCGATCCAGTCGGCGCGGAACACCTGCGTCACCGCGCGGTGCCGGCGGTTCTGCAGGTAGACCTTGTACTCCTCGTTGACCAGTTGCGTGCGCACGCCCAACGCTTCGCGCCACATCCACGACACGGCCAGCGCCACGCGTTTGTGGTTGGCGCCGGTGTTGTAACGCAGCTCGAGTTCGAGCGGCTTGCCCTTCGAATAGCCAGCCTCGGCATACAGGCGGCGCGCCTCGGCCATTTGCTGTTCGCGCGGCCACGATGCCCACGCCGGCGCCTGCGGCGTGTAGTCGGCGAGCCCCGGGGGCACCCAGCTGTAGGCGGCGATCTCGCCGGTGGCGAGGATTTTCTGCGTCAGGGCTTCGCGGTCGACCGCCAGCGCCAGCGCGCGTCGCAGGCCCGGCTGATCCTGGAATGGTGGCCGTGTGAGGTTGAAGCCGTAGTAGTACACGCCGAGATAGGGGGCGACTTCATACTCGGCACCCAGGTTCTCGCGGATCCAGCGCGCCTGGCCCACGGGGATCGTGTCGGTGAGGTCGAGTTCGCCGGCGCGGTAACGCTTGAGCTCCGAAGCGGCATTCTCGGTCGGGTAGAACACGACGCGGTCGATGCGGGTGGCGGCGTCGTTCCAGTAATGACGGTTGCGCACCAGCGTGACGTGCGATTGCGCAAGCCATTGCTCGAGGCGGTACGCCCCGTTGCCAACGTGGGCGCCGTCCGCATCGGCACGCCAGGGATAGGCGGCCGGGTGCGCGAGGATCGCGGGAAGGTTCGGCGCCGGCGTGCCCAGGCGGATAACCAGCGTGCGCTCGTCAGGGGCCTCGACGCCGAGGGCCTCCGGCGGCAGCCGTCCTGCGAGCACCGCCGGGGCGTGCTGGATCGGCGCGAGGATTTGCGCGACGGCCGAACCGGTGGCGGGCGTCAGCGAGCGGCGCAGACCCGCGGCGAATTCCGGCGCAGTCACGGGCGCGCCGTCCGACCAGCGCGCGCCTTCGCGCAAGGCGAACTGCCAGCGCAGGCCATCGTCGCTCACCGTCCATGAAGCGGCGGTGCCGGGTTCGATTGCGCCATCGGGCGCCTCGGTGGTGAGGCCTTCGTGGAGGTCGCGGAGGATGTTCGAGGCCGACACGCCGCGTGCGCGATGCGGATCGAGGGTTTCCGGCTCGACGGAGTTGCCGCGGTGCAGGACTTGTTCGGCGGAGGCGGGCTGCGCGAGCAAGGTCGCCGCCAAAAGAATGAGGACTACGGCTTGCTTCACGCGATCCCTCGCTGCGCTCGGGATGACACGGGGCGGCGCGCGGCCCAGGTCACCAGCAGCACTCCCGCCAGGATGATCGCCGTGCCCAATACCTGCGTTGCGTTGAGGTGCTCGTCGAGAATCCACCAGCCGAGGATGACGGCGACCGCGGGATTGACGTAGGCATAGGTGCCGAGCGTCGACGGCGTGACCTCATGCACCAGCCAGATGTAAGCGCTATAAGCGATGCAGGAGCCGAACACCGCGAGGTAAAGCACCACGAGCATCGCGTCGACGCTCCAGGTCCAGCGCGGCGCCTCGCCCGCCGCGAAACCGAGCAGGCTGAAGGCGACGCCGGCGACCAGCATCTGGCACGCCGAGGTCATTGCCGGCGGGCACGACACCGGCGCGCGGCGCGACCAGATCGAGCCGGCCGCCCACAGGATCGGTGCAAAACTCAAGACAACGTAGGCGATTGGCGGGCCCGCCTGCAGGCGCAGGCCGCTCCACACCAGCACGACGACTCCGCCGAAACCGAGGCCGAGCCCAAGCAGTGTCAGGCCGGCGAGCCGCTCACCCTTCGCACCCCAGGTGCCCATCCAGGCGAGCCACAGCGCCGAAGTCGCGACGATCAGCGCAGCCTGGTTCGACTCGATCCACTGCTCGGCCCACACGACGCAGCCGTTGCCGCCGACCAGCATCAGCAGCGAGGTCAGCGCGATGTTGCGCCAGTCGCGCGCGGTCTTAGGCAGCGCCGCGCCGCGCGCGAAAGCAAAGGCCAGCATCAGCGCGGCGGCGATCAGGAAGCGCAGGCCACTGAACAGCCCAGGCGGCAGCGCCTGGACGCCGATGCGGATCGCGAGGTAGGTGGAGCCCCAGACGAGGTAGACGATCGCGAAGGCGACCGCGATCCGGGCGGTGCGGGAAGGCGTCACCGGATCAGGCTTGGATCAGTTGGTCTGCGTTTCCAGCGGATCCGCCGGCTCGACCGGGTTCTTGTCGCGGGTGGCGTAGTCGTACTCGGCCTGCACGTGCGCCGCCCATTCCGTGGCGATCTTCGAGGTCTTCTCGTAACCCATCGCCGCGCGAACCGCTTCCTCGGCGCGCTTCCACTGCTTGAGCTCGATCGCCGCCTGCGCGATCAACAGCTGCAGGTCGCCGGGCTCCTTGACGTTGCCCTTGCGCAGCGCCTTCTCGAGCGCATCGATCGCGTCCTTCCACTGCATCTTCTCGGAATAGATGTAGCCGAGCTGGCGATAAAGTTCGCCCTTCTCGGAGATGGCCGCGGCCTTCTTGAGCACCGCCTCGGCCTTGTCGTTCTCGCGCGCCGACATCCACGCATTGGCCAGCATCTCGAGGTTCTTTTCGGTCGGCTCGACCTGCTTGGCATCGAGGCCGCGCTGCAGCACGACGCCCGCCTTGAACGGAATGCCCATGTACATGTAGAGGTTCGACAGGTTGCGGTATTCGGCCTCTTCATTGATGTAGCCGCGCCGATCGGCGAGCCCCAGCACCGCGAGCGACTCCGGATCCTTCTTGATCTCGAACAGGATGCCCTGGAGCTGCTTGAAGTACTCCTCCTTCACCGGGTTCATGCCCACCAGGTGAACGAGGACCTCGGCGCAGCGCGGGAATTCCTTGAGCTCGTAGTGCAGCGCAAGCTTCAGCTGCAGCCACTGCTCCTTCGGCGTCTTGGCCTTCACCAGCGCCAGGTCGACCTGCTTCAGCGCCTCGCGGAACCGCTTCTTCTCGGCGTAGGCGCTGGCCAGCAGGATGTGCGCGTCCGGGTTGGGGTTGCACGACTCCTGCAGGTACACATTGAGGTGCTCCATGCCGCGGTCGTACTTGTTGTCCGCGATGTAGAGCTGCGCGATGTTGAGCATCATCTGCTCGTGCACCTGCTGCGGCAGCGCGTTGGTTGCCAGCGCCGCCTCGAAGGTCTTGATCGCCTGCGCCTCCTTGCTCTGGGAGGCGTACACGAAGCCCAGCGTCTGCAGGATGATCGCCTTCTCGTAGTCGCCGCGGGCGTTCTCGTTGAGCTCGGTGAGCTTCTTCTCGGACTCGGCGTACTCGCCCTTGCCGATCGCGTCGATGATGCGTTCCATGCGCTTGTAGGTGCTTTCGCTGATGGCACCCTTGGCCTTGCGCGGCGGCTTGCGGGCCTCGCACGCCTTCTGTTGCGCGTACAGCTCCTGCACCGTCGGTACGCCGGTGAAGGTCAGACCGCTGCCGACCAGCGGCTGCGCGGGCGCGTCGTCCTGCGCACGCGCGGGCACTGCGGCTGCGAGCAGCGCGGCGGCGACCAGCAACGAGGCGGCGCGCATCAGTTGTCCTTCTCCAGGTTGAAGTCGATTCTCTGGATGGCCTTCTGTTCGACACCCTTGCCGTCGACGACCTTCGGCTTGAACTTCCACTTCAGGATCGCCTGCATGGCGGCGGTCTCGAACACGCCGCGCGGCTGCGCCTTTACCGGCCGCGCCGACTTGACGGTGCCGTCGGCGTTGACGATGACCTCGAAGTCGACCCAGCCCGAAATGCCGTCGCGCAGCGCCTGGCGCGGGTACTGCGGGTTGATGCGCATCAGCGGGATTAGCTCGGAATATCCCGACAGGTCGCCACCGACGTAGGCGCCGAGGAACGGGCCGCCGGAGATGTTGGTCGGCAGGTTCAGCTTGGGCATCTGGAACGGCGTGGGCGGCGCGTCTGGCGGCGGCGTGTCGATCTTCATTTTCGGCGGCGGCGGCTGCTTCGGCGGCTCGGGCTTGGGCGGCTTCTTGCGTTCGCGCGTCTCGAGGTCGGCTTCCTTCTTGAGGCGTACGAAATCGACGGTGGCGAGGTTTTCGTTCTCGCCGGCGAGATACTTGCCGCCCTCGATCAGGAGGTGCATCGTCCAGAAAATCCCGAACGTGAACAGCGCCGCATACAGCGTCGGCTTGGCAAATCGATGGTCGAGCGCGGCTTGCATGTCAGTTCGGTTTGTTGGCGGCGATCGACACGGTTTCCACGCCGGCCGAGCGGACCTGGTCCATTACCTGGGTCAGCACGCCGGTCTGCGACTCCTTGTCGGCGATGATGACGACGGTGTCCTCGGGACGCTCGTTGTGCATGCGCTCGATGACGTTGCGCACGTCGCGCACGTCCACTTGTTTGCGGTCCAGCCAGACGTCACCGTTCGGCCGGATCGCGATGAGGATGTTGCCGTTGCGCTGCGCGGCGGCGGTCACCGCGTCGGCCTTGTTGACCTGGGTGCCGTGCTCCTTGATGAACGACGTCGTGATGATGAAGAAGATCAGCAGGTTCAGCACGAAGTCCAGCATCGGCGCCAGGTCGATGCCGGTGTGGCCACCGGTTTCATCGGCATGGCGTTGCGGCCTCATGCCCCACCCGCCGTCGCCGCGATCGAGACGTTTTCGACGCCACCCTGGCGGACCTGGTCCATGACCTGCACCAGGATGCCGGTCGGCGATTCCTTGTCGGCGATCACCACGACCGGCGAATTCGCGTCCTCGGCGTGGTAGCGCTCGACGTTGGCGCGCACTGCGCGCAGGTCGACAACGCGCTTGTCGATCCAGATTTCGCCGTCGGCGCGAATCGCGATGAGGATCGTCTTGGTCTTCTTCTTCTCTTCCTGCGCCTGCGGCTTGTTGCTCGGGCGGGTCACGGTGATGCCGACTTCGCGCACGAACACGGCCGTGATAATGAAGAAGATCAGCAGGTTGAGCACGAAGTCGAGCATCGGCGCGAGGTCGATGCCGGTCTCGCTCTCGTCTTCGTTGTGGCGGCGGCGTTGCAGGCGCATGTCAGTAAACGAACTTGTCGGCGAGCAACTCGGTTTCGTGCTTCACTTTTTGGGTGAAGTAAAACACCGGGTAAATGCCCGTGATCGAGATGGCGAGACCGGTCATGGTGCAGACCATGGCCTGCGAGACGCCGCTGGCCATGGTGCGGGCGTCGGCCGACCCGCGCGCCGCCATCGAGTCGAACACCTCGAGCATGCCGGCGACGGTGCCGAGCAGGCCCAGCAGCGGGCACAACGGCACCAGCACCTTGAGCACGCCGAGGTTGGCGGTCATGGCGACGTTGAGGCGCGAGATCATTGCGCGACGAACCTGATGTGCAGTCCACGACTCGTGGTCAGCTCGGGCCTGCCACTGCTTCAGCATCGTCGCCGCTTCGTTCGGCAGGCGGTGGCGAAAATAGTGGTAACGCTCGAACGTGATCGCCCACATCAGGATGCAGGCCGAGAAAATCCAGTAGACCGCCGGGCCACCGGCGTCGACCAGGTCGGCGACCGCGGTAAACGGGGCGAACAGGAAATCCATGCTCGCCTCAGGCCTTCTTCGGGCCTTTGGTGCGCTCCAGGCGCTCGGCCAGCAAGCCGGTGCTCTGCTCGTCCAGTACCTGGATGATGGCGCGCGAGCGCGACTTCAACGCGGCGTTCATGAACAGCAGCGGCACGGCGATGCCGAGGCCGAGCACCGTGGCGATCATGGCCTGCGAGATGCCCGCCGCCATCAGCTTGGGGTCGCCCGAGCCGGATTCGGTGATGCTCTGGAAGGTGATGATCATGCCGATGACCGTACCGACGAGGCCGAGCAGCGGGCCGGCCGCGACGGCGAGGCTCAGGAACGACTGGTAACGCTCCAGCTTGGGCACCTCGCGCAGCACAGCCTCGGAGATGCGCAGCTCGACGACTTCCGCGTTCTCCTCGACCTTGCTGGCGTCGCCCTTGAAGCTGGAGAGCACGCGGCCGAGTGCGTTGTCGTTGGTCGGCCGGTCGGTGTTCTGCAGCTGGCGCCTGACCGCGACGCCTTCCTTGATCAGGAACAGGAACTGCATGGCGGCGAGCACCGCGCCGATGATGCCGACGACGATGATCACGTAGCCGACGAATTCGCCCTGGTGAATGCGCTCGATAATCGTCGGACGCGACACCACCAGCGCAAGCAGCGTTCCGCGCGCCGGGTCGACGACCATCTTGTCGTAGCCCGAGCTGGCCTCGGCGAAATCGTCGGCAAGGCCCGGGTACGGCGAGTCCGGCTGGCGCGGCATCACCGTCATCTCGTACTGGCTCGGCAGGTACTGCAGGAACCGGTCTTCGCTGACTGCGACGAAAGGCCCGACGCGCGCGACTTCGGCGGTCTTGCCCTCACCTTCCGGCTCGACGACCTTGCCCTGGAACTTCACCGAGCGCCCGGTCTCGGTCATCTCGCGCTGCATCTCGAACCACAGCTTCTCGAGCTTGTCGATCGACGGCAGGCCCTTGGCCTGCGCCAATTCCTGGACGAACACCTCGCGCTTCGGGTACTGGGCGGTGATCAGCGAGTTGTACAGCACGCTGCCGACGTCGCCGGCGACGATGCGCACCACGCCGAACAGCTCGCCGAGGTTGCCGCCCTTGGCGTCGAGCACGGCCTGCAGCTCGGTGAGGCGTTTTTCGTTGGCGTCGAACTGCGCGGACAACTGGTTGCTGCGGTTCTGCTGGGCGGTGCGCTCACCACGCGCCTGCGCCAGCATGCCGGCCTGGCGGTTGCGGTCTGCGGCGAACTGCTGCTCCCGCGCGGCGTTCTGCTGGGCTTCCTGGGCGCGCGCGTTGCGCGTCTGGTCCAGCAACTGCTGCAGCGACTGCGCGGCGTTGACCGGCGGTGCCGCCGGCGGCGCGGCCGGGGTTTTCTTTTCTTCCTGCGCGGCGACGACGCCGCTGGCGAGGATGGCGGCGAGCGCCGCGGTGCGGACGATACGGACGTTCATCATGGCGTTCATTACTTGGGCTCCTGCGCGGCCGCTTCCGGCGCGCGAATCGGCGCGATCAGCAGGTCGGGGGCGGTCACTTTGCGTGCGATCTTGAGCCCGTCTTCCACCGCTTCCTGATAATCGTCGTCCTCGACCCAGCCTTTCTTGTCCGCATCCCAGTAGCCGGTCTCGTCGCTGTCCAGGGTCTGGTACAGCAACGCGACGCGGCCGATGCGCAGGAAATTCACGGTGCGGGCGGCGTCGCCCTCGCCGAGCTTGCCTTCGTAGGCCTCGAGCGTGCGGCCGTATTCCATCTCGATGGTGTACGACTCGAGGATGCGGCGGTATTTCTCGGCGGTGCTGACGTCGGCGCGCGTCATGATCGACTTCAGCGTGGCGACGCGAGCGGCGCGCTCCTCGGCAAGGAACGGCACGTCGAGCTTCACGAACTGGTCCATCGTGTCGATCATGCGCTGCATCAGCGGGTAGATTTCGCGGTTGGTGCGCTCGATGTCCTCGATCTGCTGCTGGATCGAGGTGATCTCGGTTTCCTGCGACTTGATCTGCAGCTCGAGCTGCTCGTTGTAGCGGCGCAGCGACTCGGTCTCGCGCAGCGTCGCGCGGTAGTCACCGAGCATGGTCTGCGTCTCGTCGTCCATCGAGGTGACGCGCTGCTGAGAGGCGGCAGCAGCCTTGTTGGCGCCAACCTGCTCATTGACGGTGGCCTGCACGGTCTGTGCCTGCGACCAGGCAGCGCCGGCGGCGAGCAGCACGGGGATGGCGAGCGCAATAGCGGCGCGATGGATAGGCTGGGTCATCCGATTCTCCATAAGTCCCTCGAGGCGCTAGCGTGTGTTTTTCGCCGCCTCATCGAATTATTCAACTTGGTTAGGTCCCGGACTTCGCGCCGGGTTCCGCGTTACGCCGCAAAGGGGCGGAATTCTACACTGGAAGTTCGGCGACTTTCTGTCCCTGAGTTGATTTTGCTGCACCGCACCAGATGAGTCACGCCGATAGGTTCGACGCAACCGGTTTGAGCCGCTCGATTTCGCGACCCATCCTGTCAAACTCGCTGATCACCGAGGGCAGAACGCGTTTCTCGGTCTCGGTTAGCCCCGGGTTCCACGCGTCCATGAGCAGCACCGCGCGCACCGATTCCGACCGATTCCACGCTTCGTGTTCGTACGTGTCGTCGAATGCCAGGACACGACCCGCCTCCCAACCGCGGGCCTCGCCAGCGACGTTCAGCGCGCAGGATTCGGGGACTACGAGGCCCAGGTGCACCACGCTGCGCAGGTTCGAGTCGCCGCGGTGGGGCAGGATGTGGCTGCCCGGCGTGAGTATGGAAAAACAAATCTCCGGAGTTGCGCCCGGCAGCCGTATGAGCGGCAGATCGTCCAGCAGGGCCGCGGTCTTCGGACAGCGTCGGCAGTTTTCGTCGTTACGCACGCCATGCCGATAAAAAAAGAACGCGTTCCAGGCTGGCGCAGGGCCCGTCGTGCCGAGGTACTGGGTCACCTGCTCCGCGGACCGGAACGTCAGGAACGACTCGAAGCCCGCGTTTTCATGGGCGACCGACAGGTACTCGGCCAAAATCTCGGGGAATGCCTCCTCCAGGCGCCGGGACCAGGGAAACAGGGCCGGATCAAACCAGGGGCTAGGCGGCAGTCCGGGAAAATAATGCGTTTTCGGCGCCTGGCGCGGATCGGGCGAGCGCTGGCGCTCGAGGCCAAGGGTGCCGCGAATGAAAGCCCCGACGCGGATGAGGTCACCCCCGGCGCCGCGCAGCGGCGCGGCGGCATGCTCCTCTGGAAAGCGTCCCATGAAGGCATTGGCGCCGCGCACTGGGTCGTGCAGCCACGCAGGCGTCGTGCTCGCGTCGAGCCAGAACCCGCGCTGCCGCGCTTGCTGGAACGCCCACTTCATGTGCGCAAGCGCGGTGAGCGGCCGCCCTTGGCGATGTTCAACGAAGCCGAGCATCAGCCGCGCAACGAAGCGCTGCGGATCCCCGGCCAACGCGCGCTCCAACGCCGATCGCGCCTCGACAATGGCGCCGGTGCGCTCGCACGCCAGGCCGAGGTTTTCGAGGACGTCAAGGTTAGCGGGCTCCAACCGTGCCGCCTCCCTGAGCAGTGGTACGGCCTCGCTCCAGCGCTGCCGGTGCGCCGCGTGCTGGCCGAGGAAGGTCGCGGCCTCGGCCGGCGCGACCTCGCGCGCGTCGCGATAGGCTTGCGCCGCCTCGTCGAAACGGTCGGCGGCGGCCAGATTGCGCGCGAGGGCAAGCGGGTCGGCGATGGCGGTCACGCACCGCAGTTTGGCCGTCGCGTGTCGAGGGGGCAAGTTTGCGGTCACTTGCTACCATCGCCGCTGCTTGAAACCGGAATGCCCATGAGCACCGTCGACGTTACGCGCGAGCCGCCACTGTTCCACGTCCGCATCAACCGCCCGGGAAGCCGCAATGCGGTCGACCGGCCGACCGCCGAGGCGCTGGCCGCGGCGTTCCGCGCCTTCGAGGCGGATTCTGAGCTGCGCGTCGCCCTGCTCTCCGGCGCGGGCGGCCATTTCTGCGCGGGTGCCGACCTCAAGGCCGTGACCGGCGAGCCCGTCCGCCGCAACCGGCTCGACCCCGATGGCGACGGGCCGATGGGCCCGTCGCGCATGGCCCTGTCCAAGCCGGTGATCGCCGTAGTCTCGGGCTACTGCGTGGCTGGCGGGCTAGAGCTGGCGCTGTGGTGCGACCTGCGCGTCGCCGACGAGACCGCGGTATTTGGCGTGTTCTGCCGGCGCTTCGGCGTGCCCCTGATCGACGGCGGTACGGTGCGGTTGCCGCGGCTCATCGGCATGAGCCGCGCGCTCGACATGATCCTCACAGGCCGCGCAGTCGCCGCCGAGGAGGCGCTGGCGTTTGGTCTCGTCAACCGGTTAGTGCCCGGTCATCAGGTCGAGACTCAAAGCCGCGCCCTCGCCCTGCAACTCGCGGGCTTTCCGCAGACCTGCCTGCGCGGCGATCGTGCGAGCGCACTCGAGCAATGGGGGCTGGGCACCACCGAGGCTATGGCCAACGAGTTCCGGCATGGACTTGAAGCACTGGCATCGGATGAAACAACCTCTGGACTCGCGCGCTTTCGCGCCGGCGCCGGACGGCACGGCGAGTTTGAGTAGCGCGCCGCTCCGTTCCGTCGATCACGGCTTCGAGGACTGGAGGTCCCGCAAGCGCATCCAGGTTTCGTCGAGCGAGGGCAGCACGCGCTCGATCGCGTCATGATTCTTGCGCCATTTCTCGGGCTGCGGTTGCGTCTGGGTGTAGCGGGACAGCGGCAGCGGCCCCGCAACGCGCTGGCGCAAGGCGTCGTCAAAGGTCCATCCGGCGAAGTCACAGATCCTGCGGACCTCGACGGCGGGATCACCCAAGAAATCCTCGTACGACACCATGAGGCTGCGCCCGGGTCTGAGCGCCGCGAGATCGTCGGCGATGATCTGGTTCGCGGTGCGCCACTGGAAGGCGGCGATCTCCTCCAGCGGCTTGGCGCGCATCCGGCGCCAGCCGGGCGGCAGCAGCATGGACCAAGGGCCGTCCCAGCCCTCGAGCTGTCGGTAGGTCACCCACCGGTTCGACTTCCATGCCTCCATGATGCTGCTGATGTTCGCGCGAGGCTCGCGCCACAGGAACACGAACAGCGCGTCCGGGAATACCGCGTTGAAGAACGGGATCCGAAGCGAATTCTTTGGCGTCTTCTCCAGGAACCTCAGCGGGCTCGTGAGCGACGTCGGCAGCGGCTCGCGTGCAGAGCCCTGCAAGCGCTCGATAATGCGCCTCCTGACCGCGTCGGCAATGTCAGGGGTCGCATGCCGGGCCTCGACGCGATTGCTGTCGATGCCGGGCGCTCCCGGGCAGAGTTCCGGAAAACCCTCGACCAGCCAGTGCGCCTCACCGCCGACTGTCCAGACCTGCGGCGTGCACGCCAGGGTCTCGAACAGCAGGGTGCTGCCGGAACGGGGCGCGGACACGATGAAGACCGGTCGCTCGAGGCGCGGCGCGACCCGCCTCGCCGACGAGTGCGCGTCGTACTCGTCCTCGGGCTCTGCCGTCGCTTCGGCGTCTCCGGCCGCGTACCGGATGCGGGCCTGCAGGACCATCATTGCGCCGAGCCGGTTGGTGCGCATGCGCAAAACCTTCGCCAACGGCGTCGCGCGTGTGCGCAGCGTCGAGAGCGCGGCCTGGTACGCGGGCATGCCTTCGGGTGCATCCGCGTACAGCAGCCAGAGCTGGCGCCAGTCCTGGCAAAACTCAACGAGCAGCGCCCGGAACTGCTGTATAGCCGGCGTGGCCACGCCATCGGGCGCAGTCCGGTCCGACAGCTCCTGCGACAAGTCGCCCATGAGCTGTTCCAGCTCAGCCGGCGACATCACCCGCGGGACGTTGTAGCGCTCGAGCAGCAGGGGCGCCGAATGGCCGCTGTCGAAAGGCACCGCGCGTGCTGGACGGTCGAGCATGCCGGCCTCCACCATTTTCCAGAACGGTGCGCTGCCGACGGTGTCCGCAACGAGATGGACCCGCTCGCGCGGCGACCCGTTCTCCACGCGATGCAAGCGCCAGTTGTCGAAGATCCAGGCCTCGCCCGCGGCCATGTGCACAACGTCGCTGCCGCAATGGAACAGCACGCCGCGTTCGGTCTGCACGGGAACGTGGATTCGCACCCGGCTGAACCAGTGATAGTTGATGTCGGCGTGCTCGGGGACTTTTGCGCCGGGCGCCAACTTCATGAGGCGCGACCGGCTCCAGACCACGCCGAAGCTGCCGAGAACCTGCCGGAGGTACGGACACGCCGTCAGATGGGGCGTCGTCGCCATCGCGCCCGCGACCCGGTCGTTCTCGCCGCCTGCGACGCTGATCAAGCGAACCGCGCTGTTTCCTGAAAATCCCTGGGGATGTCGCGTCCACGCTTCAGACGGCAGCGCCGCGACCTCATGCGCCAGGCGCTGCGCATCGAAGCGAAGCGGCAACTTGACGAATGCCGGAGCCAGCTTCACGCGCGGAATCTCATGCGGGTTGCCAGGGAGTCCGCGGGTTCAGGCGACCCGTCACGGGGGCCCACTTGGCTTGCCGGGCGCCACCCTCCTGAACCAGGCGTTGAATGCGACGGTGATGCGCTCGCGCGGACCTTGGTACGGCAGCACCTGGTGCAGCACCCAAGACGGAAACATCACCAACTGGCCAGGCTTAAGCAGGTACGACTTGGGGGCGATGCCCCACGGGGCCTTCAGGTTGGCGACGGCCAAGTCCATGAACATGTTGGACGTGGAAGCCGGATGCTGAAACATCAGTTCGCCGGATGTTGCCTCACCGTCGTGCCCGTTATCCACGCAATACACGCCGCTCCACGAAGCCATTGGGTGGTTGTGCAGCCCGAAGGTGCCGCCGGGGCGCGTGACATGGAACCAAGCATCGACGTTCATGCGCAGTTCGCGTAGCTCCTCGGCGCCGTAGCCATTGAGCTCGCCGACAATGCGGAACAGCGCGGCATTGCACAGGTCGCGCAGGCGCGCAACCGGCGCGTCGGTCCAGTGGAACAGATCGAAGCGGCTCTCGAACACGCCGGCCTGGATGAACATTGATGGTTCGGCGTTGCGGTAGGTGGCGCCGGCCTTCTCGCGTTCGAGGAACAGCGTGCGTAGCTCGGCGTTGAGCTCGGCCGTGTCCGGCAGCTCGACTTCGGCGAACGGCACGGCGAAGCCCGGAAAGATGCGAAACGGCGCAGGCACCGGGGTGTCTGCCATCAGATCTCTCCCTGCAGCGCCTCGAGCAGCGGCCCGAGGTGCTTCTCGTAGCGCTTCCAGCGTCCGAGGGCGCCCTTGTAGATCGGCGAGCGTACCTGCCAACGGCTCGGCGTCAGCACGGCGCGGTCGGATTCGTGGAAGCGCAAGCAGCGTTCGTCCCAGGGCAGGCCGGCGCCCCCCTCTACCAGCCCGCGGCATTGCGGCTCGAAGTCGGCGATTAAGTCCTCGTAGCGGCACTCGTAGATCTGCTCGCGCGCGACCTCGGACCAGTGCCGCATCAGGCGCATGTGTTCCTTGTAGAAGAAACCGATGTCGGAAAGGTCGGTGGCCTGCTTCTGCGTGAGGCCGAAATTCTCAGAGTAAATCGACGTCGCGATGTCGCGCGGGTCACGCCGGCACCAGATGATGCGGGCCTTCGGGAACAGCAGCGCGATTAGGCCGATATAGAAGAAGTTCACCGGGGCCTTGTCGACCAGGCGCTTCGCGTCGGTGCGGTAGCGCTTGAGCACGCTACCGAGGTAGTCGTCGGCGGCCGCGCGGGTGACGGCGGACGTCAGCGCCGCGGCGGCCTCGGGCCACGGCTGGATCGTGCCGATGCGGCCCTGCATCGCCTTCGACACCCGGCTGAGGTCGGTGAGTTCGCCGCAGCCGTAGGCGTCAGGATGCGACGCCAGGATCTGCTCAACCAGCGTCGTGCCGCTGCGCGGCATGCCGAGCACGAACACCGGCCGGTTGCTGTCGCTGCCCCAAGTGCGGCGCTGCTCGAGGAATGCGCGGGTGAACTGCGCGATGTTGCGGTCCACCCGCACCGTTAGGCCGGCGCGGTCGAATGGGCCGATCTGCTGGCGGCGGGCCGCGTTGGCCTTGTTCCAGACCGCGAAGGCGCCGTCGTAGTCGCCGCGACCATCGAGCGTCTTGCCCAACCCGAAGCCGGCGTTGGCGTGGTCCTGTGGCGAGCGCAGCGGGTCGTCGAGGATGCGCCGCGCGAGCTCGACGTCCTCGTCGCGCGCGTCCTTGCGCAGCAGCGTCAGCAGCGCCTCCACCGGTTGGGCCCATCCCGGCCGTAGCTCCAGCGCGCGACGCAGCTCCACTTCGGCAGCGGCCTTGTCGCCGAGGTCATCGAGCAGCTGGCCCAGGCCCATGTGGAGGTCGGGGGATTCCGGCAGCGCGGCAACGCCGGCGCGGAATACTTCCATGCATTGCCGCAGCAGCGACTGGTCAAACAAGGCGCCCGCCAGCCCGTGGTACATGACTTCCATCTTCGGAAAGCGTTCGAGACCGCGGCGCCAAACCGCCTCGGCGCGATCATGGACGGCTGCTTTGGTCAGCGCGCGGGCGTAGGTTTCGTAGGTCTGTGCCTGCTGCGGTGTCAGCGTGAGCGCCTGCTCAAAAGCCGGCACGGCCTGGTCGAGCCGGCCTGCCGTGGCCAAGGCCTGCCCGAAATTGTGCCAGGCCATGGCGTCACCCGGGGTGAGCCGCAGGCGCTGGTCCCAGTGAGGCAGCGATTCTTCCGCGCGACCCGCCGTGAGCAGCACCAGCGCAAGGTCGGCCTGCGCGTCGACGTGCTCGGGCTGCTGCTGCACGGCG
Organism: Verrucomicrobiia bacterium; assembly: GCA_035526825.1. GTDB lineage: Bacteria > Pseudomonadota > Gammaproteobacteria > Nevskiales > Nevskiaceae > JACPFV01. The sequence goes on from DATLBT010000052.1 coordinate 41,922, forward strand.
AGGCGCAGCAGCTGGATCGCGGTGTCGCCCTGTTTCTGCTGCCAGGCCACCGCGGCTAGGCCGCGATAGGCTTCGATGCCGTGCTGCGGGTCGTGCATCAGGTCCGCGAAGACAGCCCTCGCCTGCTCCAACTGGCCGCCCTTGAGGTCGGCAAAGGCCTGCGCAATGCGCGCCGCCGCGGGCACGCTCCCGGAAACATTCTCAGCCGGCATAACCACGTCCGCCCTCCAGCACCCAGCCCATCTCGTATCCCTGCTCCGCGATTGTCGCCGCAGGCGCCAGCACGAATCCGCCCTGCTGCAGACGATTTCGCATCGCCTGGACGCCGGCGGGATCAAGCGCGCAGTGCCGCAGCGCCTCGATGCGCGACAGGTGATCGGCCACGCCGGCGCGCAGAGTCTCGAGCCGTTGCCCCAACATCGCGCCGAATCCTCCACCCGCCTCGCCCAGGACCTTCATCAGCGCGGCCAGAATATCGTGCGCGTACTCGCCGTGCTTGACGAATTCTGACAGGTTCGCGAGCGTTTCTGTCGCGGCGTTGAAGCGGCCACGAACCTCCTCGGCCTCACGGTCGCCGGCCAGGCCGACGCGGCCGGCGTCGCTCGCCGCGCGCGCGAGGAACGGCAGCAGCGCGCGCGCCAGCGCCAGCACGCCGTCGGCGGCCAGCGCTGCGCGCGCGACGACGATCTCGTCTGCGGCGAGCGCATCGAGGTGCGACCCGCGCTTGTGCAGCACGAAGGCAACCCGCGCGCGCCACCGCAGCACCCGCGCCAACTCGGTCCACGTCGCTTCGTCGTTGGCGTACTCGATGCCGAACAGGCTGGCCGCGAGCGACACGGATTCCGAGGCTAGCGGCAGCGCGTGGAAGCGCGTACGCGGATGGATCGTCACGCGGGCCATGACCGGGCCGGCCGGCCAGTCCGGCCTCAGCTCCGCCGCATCCACGCCTACCAGCGCCGGCGCGCGGCCAGCATCGAATCGCGACCAGAAGAAACGCAGCAGCGCGCCGTTGCCGCAGCCGAGGTCGAGTGCCAGGTCTTCAGGTCCGAGCACCGCCGCCTGCCGGCCCCAGAAAGCCTGGAGTTGCGGTCCATAAAAGCCGGCGAACGAAGTCGGACACGAATGTGCATGGCCCGCCGCCCAGTAGCGGCTCCAAGCCGCTTCGCCCGTGGCGGCTGCGTGCCCCTTGACTTCCAACTGCAAGAAATCGGTCTCCAAAAAACACAGGACCCCTTGCGGGGTCCTGTGGTTAATCTTGCCGCGACTTAGAACTTCTGGACGAGCTTGAAGTAAGGCTGTGTGCCGTACTGGTCGTACAGGTAGAAGTTATAGTCGCGCCCGTCGAAGGCCGAGTTCGGCGACGGCTCGCGCCCGAACAGGTTGATCGCGCCCACCGCCAGCTGCGTACCGCCGAGGAAAGGCAGTTCATAGCCGATCTGCGCATCCCACGTGGTATACGACGGCACTTCGCCACCGGCTGCCGTGTTCTCGTTCTGCTTGGCGATGTGGTTCGCGTTCAGCGCGACGGCTAGGCCGCCGAGAGAGTACGTGTTGTGGAGCGTGGCGCGGTACTGCGGGGTCGCGGGCTCGCCCAACGGATCGATCTCCACGCCGGTAACGTCGTACGTGTATTCGAGTATGTAAACGAAATTCAGATTAGAGGAAATGCGTCCCGCCGCTCCGAGCTCCTGCCCCAAGTTGACCGCCAAATCGAGGCCGCTGGTGTTGAACTCGCCCTGGTTGGCGTAGCCGGCCACGGCGCCGGTGATTTTTCCCGTCAGGGCGCGCGTGATGCTGAACCCAGCCGGCAGAGGCCGACCCCGGTTCAGCAGGTCGACCAGCTGGCTCGGCGACAGGTACGAGATGGCATCCTCGATCGAGATGTTGTAGTAGTCGAGCGAGACGTCCAGCGCGTCCGTGATGTCGACCGCGAAGCCCAAGCCGTATTGGGTCGAATCCTCGGCCTGGAGGTTCGGGTTGGAAATGATGGTGGTGCTGACCTGTGTCGAGCGGCTGCAATTGAAGGTAGCGGCATTGAACGTGCCACCGACCGCCGCGCAAGTCTGCGCATCGTTGCGGAGTGGCTCGGCCGAGAACGCCGGCAGCGCGCTGATGATGTCCAGCGACGGCGCGCGGAAGCCGGTGCCCGCCGAGGCGCGCAGCGTGAACCGGTCGACCGGTTGCACGCGCGTGCTGATCTTGGGCGCGAAGTTCTCGCCGACGTCGTTGTAGTCCTCGTAACGGCCCGAGAGCGAGACCTCCCAGATGTCGACGATCGGCAGCAGCATTTCGGCAAAACCCGCCTTGACCTTGCGGTTGGTACCCGACGAATTGCCCGACGAACCGCCGATTGCGCCGCCTTCGGACAGCGAGTCGTACTGGTCGAAATACTTCTCCGTTCGGTATTCCGCACCGACGGCCAACCGGGCGGAACCGCCCGGCATCGGGAACAGCGGCATGGTGCCTTCGGCGTAGTACTCGAGCGTCTTCCAGTAGGAAGCGCGGTTGATCGTAGCCTTCATCGCGTTCAGCACCGACGAGGGGTTGTTCACCGACGGGTCGTAGATGTCGTAGGTGCCGTCGATGATGTACTGCGAGGCGATGGGCAACACGACATAGTTCTTGCCAAGTTCGTAGAACTGATACTCGTTATAACGCGAGCCCGTGGTGACCGTGAAGTCGCCGAAAGTGCCCTCAAAACTGCCCGACAAGTCGTAGACGTTGGCGTCGGTATCGTTGTCGCGAGTGCCCAGCCCGGCGAAGCGGTGGTACAGGTAGATGTCCTGATCGGCGAACGGGTTGTTCGGCGAGCCCGCGGGGACGACGATCGCAACGTCATTCAGCGATGGCGCGTAGCGGCCGAAGGAGGTCGCGCGCGACACTGATCCGGCCATGTTCATGGTCCAGTCGTCGGTGATTTTGTAGCTGGTGCGCGCAAACACGCCCTTGTTTCCAGTCTCGGCTTCGTCCGCAGCGACCAAGTTGAAATTGTAGCCGCAGTTGATGCCGCCGATCTGATTGGCATATGTGAAGAAGGCGGGATCGGAGTTCGGGCAGCCTCCCGACACCGCGCCGTAGTAGGGATGGCCGGTATTGTCGTCGATATAGTCGCTGTTGGCGTCGACGAAGCCCGATAGGTAGTAGTTGTTCGAGAAGAAGCTGGCGCCGGGCGTGTTGAACAGACTGTCGCGCGCGAAGATGATGTCGCGCGAGAAGAACGACGCGCCAAAAACCAGGCTGCCCTTCTCGCTGCTGATGCCCGACATGAACTGGCCACCGTGCGAGTCGCCGCCGACGCGGTCGGTGGTCTGCTCCTGGTAGCTCAGCGAGGCACCGGTGTAGTCCTTGCGGGTGATGATGTTGATGACGCCCGCGATGGCATCGGAGCCGTAGATTGCCGAGGCACCATCCTTAAGGACCTCGATCCGCTCGACCGCGGCCAGCGGCACGGCGTTGAGGTCCTGCGCCGAGGGCGAGAATGGCGCCTTGGGCGCGCGACGGCCGTCGATCAGGACCAGGGTGCGCTCGCTGCCGAGGCCGCGCAGGTCCACGGTCACCAGACCCTGGGCCGAACTGCCGGACTGAGCACGGAAAGCACCGAGGCTGTTGAACGTGGTGTTGCGCAGCAGTTCAGCGACTGACGTGAAACCGCTCGTCTCGATGTCCGCGCGGGTGATCGTGGCGACCGGCAGGGCGCCCTCGATGTCGGCGCGCCCAAGGCGGGAGCCCGTGACCTCCATGGTCTCCAGCTCCGTCGCGTCCTTGTCCTTATCCGCGGTGCCCGCCTCCTGCGCCATTGCGGCGGGAGAAGTCAGGGCTGCGGCCAGGCCGGTGAGGAATGCGGTGCGGATGGCCTTTTTGAACTGGCCTTCCGCGTTGAGCTCG